>JAQSDJ010000218.1 GCA_029945855.1 Lacunisphaera sp. | reverse complement strand
CCGGGACCTATCGGCCGTCGCCGGTGCGACGGACGTTTATCCCGAAGAAGGACGGCGGCGAGCGACCGCTGGGCATGCCGACGGTGCTGGACCGCGTCATCCAGCAAGCCCTCGCGCAGGAGTTGCACGGGGTGTTCGAGGAAACGTTCAGTGCTCACAGTTATGCTTACCAACCCGGTCGCAACGCGCATGACGCGTTGCGGGCGGTGCGGGACGCAGCGGCCGAGGGTTACACCGAGGCCGTGGACTGTGACCTGAAAGGGTTCTTCGATCACGTGGATCATGATCTGCTCATGGCGCGGGTGGCGGCCAGGGTGCGGGACAAACGTATCCTGCGTCTGATCGGCCGCTATCTCCGCGCCGGCGTGGTGCTGCCGGATGGCACGCGGGCGCGGACGCTGCGGGGTGTGCCCCAAGGCGGCCCGCTCTCGCCGCTGCTGGCGAACATCATGCTCACCCCGCTGGACCGGGAACTGGAACGACGCGGCCTGCGCTTCGCGCGCTACGCCGATGACTTCCTGATTCTGGTGCAAAGCCGCGCGGAAGCGGAGCGGGTGATGGCGGAGGTGGTCGGGTTCGTGGAGGGCAAACTGAAGCTGACGGTCAACACGGCGAAGAGTCGCGTGGACAAGTTGGCGAAGTGCCCGTTCCTCGGTTGTCGCATCGAGCGGAAGAAGATCCGTTGGAGCGAGGCAGCCGTGGAAGAGTTCCGCGAGAAAGTGCGCGCACTGACCAAGCGCACATGGGGCGTGTCCATGGAACACCGGCTCCGGAGTCTCGGCCGCTATGTGCAAGGTTGGTTCGGTTACTACCGGATCAGCCGAACATGGGGCGAGGTGTTGGAGCTGGAGAAGTGGCTGCGCCGCCGCGTGCGGCAGTGTTATTGGAAACAGTGGAAACGCTCCCGGCAACGACGGCGCATGCTGTTGAAGTTGGGGGCTGATCCCCGCGAGGTTTATCTGGCCTCGCGCAGCCGCAAAGGCTGCTGGCGCATGAGCACGAACAGCATCGTGCAAGCGGCGCTCACGAACGAGTGGTTGGACCAGCAAGGCGTGCCCAACCTGCAACTGCTGTGGATCGCCTATCATTACCCGAGCCAGAGGACGCCGACCGCGCAAGCATCGGCGGAGCCTGAAACGACACGGTAATCAGATCGGAACCGCCGGATACGGACCCGTATGTCCGGTGGTGTGGGGGCCGGAGGCTAATTACCTCCGGCTACCCGATTGGGCTTCTTTCTCTCCAGCGTGGGCTCGCCATCAATCCACTCGATTTTCTCGTCCCGCTTTGGCTCAAAGATTCTATCACCATCGAAGACAAAAGTGCTGAGGGTGATCATCAATGGAACAGCTCCTGACTTCGTCTTCGCCCCCCAATCGCAACGAACCGCGCATCCTTCTTTCTTCGAGCCGCCCACCAGCACGCGCTTAGGCTCGTAGTAATCGCAGTAGAATTCGCGATATTGCGGGTTCTTCGCCGCGAGAAACTCTTCGATCTTCTTTTTGTAGTTCGGCGGGGGCACACAGTCAGCGCCGCACAACTGAGAAACACAAAACATGAGACCGATGAAAACAAGGCGGGATCGTTTCATGTAGGGGAGACGCGCAAACATGGTCTTTCTTAGCCCAACAGTATATTCAACTCAACTGGGTTGATGATAACAACATGGTGGCCCGTGGGTGAAGGAGGGCGGATAAACCGCTGAAGATCAACCCTCGTTTAGGCTGGGTTGAGCTTTTTGCGCGTTGATTTTTACCGGCGTAAAGCTCAACTCGTTGGCCACACGGGCCGCGTGATGGACAACCAACCCGTGTCATTTCCCGATTGGAAGCAGGCCTTGGCGACGGCCGGCCTGAGCGCCGGAGCCGAGGCGGCCTATGGGCGGGAGATCATCACCTTCCTCAAGCACTGCAAAACGCTGCATGCCCCGGCCACCGTGATGCTGGCCAAGCAGTATGTGGAGAAACAGGAGCGCTTGCGCCCGGGCCCCGTCCGGGTGGCGCTGCGCTGGTTCTTCCGGGCGGCGCGGGCTCGGAGTGAGCGAGGCGAAGATTGCCCTTCGCCGTCGCCCGGGGTGATGGGCGGAGCCCCGCAGGATTCGGGGCGGGGCGCACGCGAGCGTGCGGGTCCACCGGGGCCGAGCCTCGCGGGCGAGGTCGCCCGCGCTCCAAGGGCCGAGGCAGACCGGGACGGGGGCCGCGTAAACGGCTTCGCCGACGCGGCGGTGCAATCATGAGCATGCACTACGTCTAGACTACTAAGGATCGGGTCGCCGGGGCGGGGAACGGGGGGCAGACGAACCGTGGGGCAGGATCGGGGAGGGAAGGCGACCGGGGGAGGCGGGCCGCGCAGTCGCGACGGGTGGCGGCGCGCACGGGGGCGCGCCTCAGCCGCGGCGGATTTCCGAGCCCTTGAAGCGGATGATGCTGCGGTAGACCTTTTTCACGCGACAGGTGATCTTGCCGGTGGAGAGGTCCACCGACTCGGGGATCTCGATGCGGTGGATGTCCACCACGGCGTGGTAGCCGCGCTCGGAAAAAATATCGATGAGCATGGGCAGCGCGTCGGGCTCGCTGAGGACCGCGTCCTCGCTGTTGATGTTCGCGTGCCCGGAGAGGGCGTGCCGCGTGACGATCGGCATCATCTTCTTGTCGATCAGCGTGACGACCTGCTGGAAGCGCTCGGGGTTGGTGAGCTCGTAGCCATCGAGGCGTTTGACCAGCTCCTGGCGGGCGTGGATCACGATCTCGCTGGCGAGCGGCAGGCTGCGGAGGCGGTCGTAGGTGCGCGGATCGAGCTCGAGGGAGCTCTGGTAGGCGAGCTCCTCGACGATGTTCTGCTCAACCTCCGCGAAGGTGCCCTGGGCGTTGATGAGGTGGTAGTGGTAGATGTCCTTGAGCGACAGGAGCGCGTCCCAGGTCTGCTCCTTGAACACCCGGTAGCGGCGGCGGGCGAGCTTCTCGTCGAAGTCGGTGGCGCGTTCCTCCCACAGCTGGCCGGTGCCGGTGCGGCGGACCTCCGCGTTGTGCAGCTTGGTCTCGCGGCCGCGCTTGAGCTGGCGCTCCACGCTCTCCTTCTCGTCGACGAAGAGGACGACGATCTGCATGACCGGCTGGCGGAAATGCATGGCGAGCGGCGTGCCGTAGAACTCGCGCCACAGCTGCGTCATCTTCTCATACAGCATCTTCAGGCACTCGACCTGGGTCTTGGTGCGCGGGAAGCCGTCGAGGATGACGCCGTCGCGGTATTCCGGCTTGAGCAGCTGGCGCAGGAGCACGGCGAGCACCTCGCGGTCGCCGATCATGTTGCCGGCATCCTTGATGCGCTTCATCTCGGGCGTGTCGAGCAGCGCACTCATCACGATCGGCGAGCAGGTCAGGCCGCGGGTCTTGGCGATGAAGGCGGTGTTGGTGCCCTTGCCGGCGCCGGGGGCGCCGCCGAGGAGGATGATTTCCTTGGGGAAGCGCAGGTGCTGGCGGCCGAAATGCGCCTCGAGGTCGTCCCAGATCGGATCAAAGATGATCTTGGCGTCGTGGATTTCCAAGGCGGCGGACGCGGCCGGGACGGGGGTCAGCGCGGCGGCGGCGGCGGGGGCGGGGGTTTTCGGGGTCTCGCTCATGTCAGGGTGCGCGGAGCCTAGGGGTGGGCTTTCGCCCGAGGCGACAAAATATCGGCCGGGCGGCCGGGAATTAGCCCATACGGGGCAGGGGCCCCCTGTGGCTAATCCGCCGGGATGGACCCGGGCAGAAGACCTCCCGCTAATATCGCAAATGGACGCGAATACAGAGCCCCCCACGTCCCCAGTTGCTACCGTCACTGAAGCCGGAACGATTCAGCCGGAATTCTCCGCAGATTTCGCAGATCGACGCGGATGAAGGCCTGGGCAGTGAAATCCAACACATTCTCAACGATACGAAGGCTCGTGTCCAAAGTCCGTAGCTTGTCATTCTGCGCCCGACTCAGGATGACCGGAGTTGTAATGAATGCGACCTGCTCGATTTGAAGACGTGCTCCCGCTGAAGCGGCACTGAGAGGATTCCAGGAATTGAGTATCTCTCGGATAATCCGTGTGCATCCGCGAAATCAGCGGATTTCTTCTGCATGAGTCCGGCGGCAGGATGTGGGGCGCCAAGCCGAAGGGATCGGCGGGAACTCCGCGGATTCGCGTCCATTCGCGTTATTCGCGGGCTGAAACGTTCCGGCTCAAGAGCCTTTGCGGGGCAGGACGCGGGTGGGGGACTCCAGCTGCCCGCGGGTGACGCCGAGCTGGTTGATGAGCTTGAGTTCGCGCCACAGCTCGGCGCCGCTGAGCTGGCCGGCCAAAAGTTGTTGATAGCGCCCGACGGTGCGCTGCACCTCGTCCGCGGTCTCGTTGAGGAACTCGACGCGGAAATTCCGGGCGCCGAGGGCGAGCAGGTGGGCGGCGAACTCCGCGCCGGTCTGGGCCCGGCTGTTGTAGACGGTGTTGCGGCAGCCGGCGTCGGCCTTGAGCGGGTGCTCGGCGCCGACCCGGTCGCGCAGCGCCACGCGGTGCGTGTCGCAGGGCCGGCCGCAGTCGCGGTAATCCTTGCCCGACGAGAGGAACGCGCAGAACACGCAATGCTCCATGTGAAACATCGGCATGTGCTGGTGCAGCGTGATGTCGAACCACGCGCCCGGCGCGCCCCGCAGCAGCGCCTCAAGCTGGCTGACGTTGAGGTCGTAGGAGGCGGTGACGCGCTCGAGGCCCCGGTGGTTGATGAAGTAATCCGCGGTGAGGGGATTGGCGACGTTGAGCGAGAAATCCCCGCGGACGCGCCGCCCGGCGAAGCTTTTCAGGTGGTCGTAGTTCCGGACGAGGTAGCCGTCGGCTGCGCAGGACAGCACCTGCTGGATGATCCATTCCTCGCCCGGCTTGAAGACGCGCGGGGCGGCGACCCAGATCGAGGGATTTTCGATTTTCGATTCTGCCCCGTTGCCCGCTGCTGCGGGCCCGGGGTTTGTCCCGGCCGTCGCCGGGCAAAGATTCTCGATTTGCAGTTTCCGGAACTGGACGACGGCGTCGCGGTAGACTTTAGGGTTCTCGAACTCGCAGTAGATCGTGCGCGCGCCCGCGGCCCAGGCGGCGGCCAGTTGGGGGAGTTCCCGGATGACGGCGATGATCTCGGGGGCGGCGGTAGGGGCCGTTGCCCCCAACGGCCCTTGGGTTGCCGCGGGCGAAGCAGGGCGGTTGAGGGCAACCGCCCCTACCGGATGATTCATCTGCCACCGCAGCGGCACGGCGCGGCGGGCCTCGATCTCGGCGGCGACGCGGCGGCGGAGCTCGTTGAGTTCGCTGACGGGTAAAATGACGTCGCCTTCCAGGTGGTTCTGCAACGCTCCGAGCTTGAAGGGGGTGCCGCCGAGCCGGCCGAGCTGGTCGGTGAGGCGCTCGGTCGTGAGCGGTTGTTTCTCGGCGCGGGCGAGGGGCACGGCGGAATCGCCCTGGGCGGTGTGGCCGTCCCGGTCGCGGGCGATCAGCGTGAGCGGCGCGCCGGCATGGCCGTGGACCTCGAGGAAGAGCTCGCGGCGGAAACGGATCTGGTCGCCCTCGAAGGTCTGGCGCACGCGGCGGTCGAGTTCGGGATCGTTGGTCTTCCACACGCGGTCGCCGGCGTGGACGCGCGAGAAGTCGATGTCGCCGCGGCCGAAGCGGAACACGGTCTCGCCCTGGTGGGCGTCGACGTAATAGATGCGGCCGCCCTGCTCCTTCTCGTCGGGCCGGCCGGCGTCGAAGACGATGCCGTCGCCCGGCTTGGCCGGGCCCTCGAGCTTGAGGGTCACGCTGTCGGCGCCGACGCGGGTGACGAAGCCGAGGAAGACGCCGCGTTTCGTGCCAAAGCGGGCGTGGGCCAGCTCCTGGTTCTGCACGCCGCGGAACCAGCCGGTGTAGAGCCCGCGGGAGAAGCCCATTTCCAGGTCGTAGCGCGCGGAGGCGGGATCGAAGGTAGGGGCCGTTGCCCCCAACGGACCTTGGGCTGCCGGGCTCGTAGCCGGGCGGTTGGGGGCAACCGCCCCTGCCTGTTGCATCACGGCGTCCAGCGCCTGCCGGTAGACCCGCGTGATGTTGGCCACGTATTCGGCGCTCTTGAGCCGGCCCTCGATCTTCAGCGAGGCGACGCCGGCGCGCACGAGGTCGGGCAGGACCTCGAGGCCGGAAAGATCCTGCGGACTGAGCAGGTAGCGGCGGTCGCCGAGATCCACGGTGCGGCCGTCGGACACGAGCTCGTAGGGCATGCGGCAGGCCTGCGCGCACTCGCCGCGGTTGGCGGAGCGGCCGCCGAGCGACTCGCTCGTGAGGCACTGGCCGGAATAGGCGACGCACAGCGCCCCGTGCACGAAGACCTCGAGCGGCATCGGGTGGAACGCGGCCGCCGAACGCGTTTCGTGCGCGGCGGGGACGACGCGCGCCAGCTCGGCGTCGCGGATGGCGGCGATCTCCTTGAGGGAATTTTCGCGGGCGAGGACGACGAGGTTGGCGCCGAGCTCGCGGGCAAATTCGACGCCCGCGGCGCTGGTGACCGTCATCTGCGTCGACGTATGGATGGGGAAATCCGGCGAGAGGGCGCGGATGAGGCGGCAGATGCCGACGTCCTGCACGATGGCGGCGTCGACGCCGGCCGCGATGATGGCCTTGAGGTAATCCTCGGCGGCCGCGAGCTCGTCGGCGAAGACGAGGGTGTTGAAGGTCACATAGCCGCGGACGCCGCGCCGGTGGAGGAACTCCATGAAGCGGGGCAGGTCGGCGGTGGTGAGGTTCTTCGCGCGCATGCGGGCGTTGAAGCGCTCGAGGCCGAAGTAGATGGCGTCGGCGCCGTTCTCGATCGCGGCCTTCGCGCACTCCCAATCGCCGGCGGGTGCCAGCAATTCCGGTCGCACCGGCGCGGGGCGCGGGGCGGGAGTAGGCGGGGTGGAGGGAACGGGGGTCATGGGGCGGTCAGGCGACGTCAGGAGTGGCCGGTGGAGGCACGTTATCCTTCTCCTGGTGCATGGCAACATGCGGCGCGGCGTTGCGCAGCTGGGTGGCGAAGAGCAGGGTCAGTATGAAAAAGCCCACCGCCACGTAACCGACCGTGGGCAGGCCGAGCAGGCGGCCGGCGGGATCGCGGGTGACGAACATGCCGGCGAGGATGCTGGCCAGGGCGTTGGCCGCCAGCATCAAGGCGGAGTTGATGCTCATGAAGCCGCCGCGGTAGCGGGCCTCGACGGCATTGGTGATCATGGTCATCGCCGGGGCGAAGCGGCCCGACATGGTGACCATGAAGAGGGCCATCACCAGGCAGGCGACGGCGACCGGGGAGGGGCCGAGCCGCACGATGACCAGGGTGACAATGACCGCCCCGACCGACATGTAGAGGAGCAGCCGCAGGCGATCCATGCGGTCGCTGAGCCAGCCGATGATGGGCGTGCTGATCGCGGTCGCGACGCCGCCGACGGCGTAGGCCAGAGGCAGCTGGAACTGCTCGTTGAGGCCGACATTGGCGATGAAGGAGGGTGCCAGGAACGGCACCATGATGCCGCCCGCCATGCCGAGCATCGAGCCGACGGCGAACGCGCGCAGGTGCAGGCCGTGGGTGAGTATTTCCTTCATCTGCTGCACCGACTTGTGGCCGTGCACCGCGGTGCGCAGGTGAGGGAGCGCCAGCGAGGCGAGCATGAGGATGACGGCGGCGCAGACCGCGAGCATGAAGAAGGCGGCGTGCCAGCCAAAGTGTCCCGCCATCATCAGGCCGGCGGGCACACCCAGGACGGAGGCCACAGGGAAGGCGGCGGAGACAAAGGCCATCGCCCGGCCCCGCCGCCGGGGCGGGATGAAATCGCCGACCATGGCCGTGACCATCGAGCCGGCGAGGCCGCCGAAGGCCCCCGCGGCCAGCCGGGCGAACATCAGCGTCTGGTAATTGGGCGCAAAGCCGCAGGCGAGCGTGGCCAGGCCGAAGCCGGTGTAGAGGAAGAGCAGGGCGCGCTTGCGGTCGAATTTGTCCAAAATGAACCCGCCGGCAAAGCCGCTCGCGGCGGCGGCGATGCCATAGGAGGCGACCAGATGCGAAAACTGTGCCGGCGTGATGGCGAACGCGTGCATGAGCTGCGCCCCCAGCGGCATCATGATCATGAAATCAAGGATGTGCGTGAACTGGACGGCCCCCAGCGTGAGCAGCGTGACCCGTTCGCGGCCGGGGGACAGCACATGGGGTTGGGCGTGGGCCGGCATGAAGGGTCAAGAGTTCACAGAAAAACCCGGGGCGCAACTCAGGCCGGGTTCGCCGGGAAGGGCGGTCGGGACCGGGTGGAATCGGGCCCGACCACCGCCCGGGCGATCTGGGCGAACAGGCCGGCCCCCTGGCCGAGATGGCGGCCCGGATGGCGGACCAGGGCGATGTCGCGGGACGGCGATCCCTCGGTGAACTTGCGAAAGACCAGACCCTCGGGATCGGTGGCGCTGCGGGCGCTTTGCGGCAGCACGCTGATGCCGAGGCCCATCGCCGCGAATTTCTTGACCGTGGCCAGCTGGCCGCAGCGATGGTCGATGCGCGGCTCGAAGTCGGCTTCGCCGCAGTAGCGCTGGATCTGAGAGGCCAGGGTGGAGGCCTCACCCAGCAGGATGAAGGTTTCGTTGCGCAGCACGGAGAAGTTTATCTTCTCGGCCTTGGCGAGCGGGTGGCTTGCCCCCACGACCAGCCACAGGGGTTCGCTATACAGGATCTCGACCTGAAGGCGCGGTTCACTCAGCGGCATGGAAACCAAGGCCCAGTCCAGCTTGCCGCCATAGACCTCCTCGATGAGGGTGCGCCGGAAATCCTCGTGGGTATGCAGCCGAAGCCGCACGTCGTTGGCGCTGCAATAAGCCAGCACCGCGGGAATGAAGAAGGGAGCAACTGTTTGGATGGCACCAACATGGACCTCGGGACCCAGCAGCGGATCGTTCTTCAGCGCGGCGAGGGTGTGGTCCGCTTCGCTCAATATCCGCTGGGCGCCGTTGACGAGGATTTTGCCGGCTTCAGTCAGCACGGCTTTGCGCCCCAGGCGGTGAAAGAGCTGTTGGCCGAACTCCTCCTCGAGGTTGAGAATTTGCTGGCTGAGGGAAGGTTGGGAGATGAAAGAGCGCTGTGCGGCCTTTGTAAAATTGCCATACTCAGCGACTGCCAAGAAGTAACGTAGTTGGTATAACTCCATAGCTAAAACAGATGGATAATATAGAATCTAAGTATTTTGGCTATTGCAAGCTATGCCGTATACTCCGTCCAGCACCAAGAAAGGTGCCGACCAAACAAACTCAAAAACACTTCCGTATGAAAACCAACACCATCCACGTCATCCTCACCGCCGTCTTCGTGGGCCTCATCGCCCTGATTGCGACCAGCAAGAGTGCGGTCGACTTCAGCCTCATGGCTTCCGGAGTCAGCTACACCGCAGTGGCGATCATCGCCGCCGTCGCGGCGGTGGACTACCGCAAGACCAGCCGGAATTCCGCCGCGCGCTAAGCTTTTTAAACGTTAGCATCTAACAGAGGCCGGGGAAGAACCCCCGGCCTCTTTTTATGTCTGCATCCGGGCCTGTCGGTGCGAAATTAGACAAACCCTGCCCCCCGTGACGCTTTTTAGGAAACAACCCCCAGCGGATTTCATGGAGGCAGAGCATGCAAAAGACACTTGGAAAGACTGGTTCGAGGCTTACGGCCCCAAGCTGTTGCTTTGCGCCCGGCAGTGGACCCGGTCGCTCGCCGACGCCGAGGACGTCGTGCAGGAAGCCTTTGTGCGCTACTGGCGGCACCAGCGGCAGCTGCCCGGCGATCCGCAGGCGCTGCTGGTCACTTCGATTCGCCGCGCGGCCATCGACCACGCCCGGCGTGAATCCCGGCGCACCGTCCGCGAGGAAAAGGCCGATGGCGGGCTGGAGGAGCGCGAGGCCTTCTTTGCCCCCCAGCTGGGTGAAGCGGCCGAGCGCCGCCTGGAAATCGAGGCCGCCCTGCAGCGCCTCCCCGGGGAACAGCGCGAGGTCCTCGTGCTCAAGATCTGGAATGAACTCACTTTCGAGCAGATCGCCGAAACGCTCGGCATCCCGCCCAACACCGCCGCCTCGCGTTACCGCTACGCCCTGGCCGCGCTCCGCAAGGAATTAAAGCCCGTGCCCCATGAATGAGCCCCTCCAACAACTCGAAGACGAACTGAAGTCTCTCCGCCTGCGCAGCCCCTCGCCGCAACTGGTGGACCGGATGACCGACGAGCTGGCCGCCGAGACCGACGGTCTGGCCGCGCCGGTGCGTTTTTACACCACGGCGACCAACCTGAACTCGTGGAAATGGCTGGGATGGCGCGCGGCCGGCTTGGCCGCGGCCCTGACCGTGGGGGCGGCGGTGTCCTTCGTGATTTTCAAACCGCAACCGCCGGCGGCGACAGAGGCCCCCGCCCGGCAGGTCGCGACCGCTCCGGTCGATCCCGCGCCGGCCGCGCCGCCCGGCGATCGTTACCAGCCGGTGGCCGCGGCCAATGTGCTCTACGACATCAAGGACGAGGGCACGGTGGCCATGGCCGGCGGCGCATCCGCCCGCCAGGTCCGCGCCCGCTATGTCGACACCTACACGTGGAAAAACCCGCGCAACAACGCCTCCATCAAGTGGACGGTCCCGCGCGACGAGATCCGCGTCCTGCCTGCGAGCTACCTGCAGAACTGAATTTTTTGCCAACCATCAACCCGCATATCCCATGACATCCTCCCGCCATTATCTGCTGCCGGCGCTCGCGCTGGCGGCCTTGGTCCCCTCGGCCTGGGCCGAGCAAAAGGAAATCACCATCCGCCGCCTCGACACCGACGGCCCCCGCCATGTCACAGTCACCCACCAGGACGGCGCCACGATGGAGAAGGAGAAGGTCCCCTTTCTCGGCGTCGAAACCGCCCCGGTCAGCCGCACGCTCAGCACCCAGCTTGGGCTTGGGCGCGAGACCGGTCTCGTGATCACCAAAGTCTCCGACAAGAGCCCGGCGGCCGAAGTCCTCAAGGTGGACGACGTGCTGACGAAGCTCGACGACCAGATTCTGGTCAATCAGCACCAACTCGGCGTGCTGGTCCGCGCCCAGAAAGAAGGCGACGAGGTCAAGCTGACCGTCATCCGCGGTGGCAAGGAGACCACCGTCAAGGCGAAGCTCGCCACCCATGAGGTGCCGAAGATGGCCGCGGCGTTCTTCAACGGGCCGGGCGGCTTCAGTTGGAGTTCCTCGATGCCGTCCACCGGCCTCGCCCGGTTGAAGGAAATGCCGGGCATGGATGGCGAGCATGCCCGGGACGTCATCCGCATGATCGGCCGCGATCACCGGAACATGCTGGCGAAGCCCGGCGTGCGCGTCTTCGGCTTCAAGGGCAAGGGTTCCACCATCCTCGATCTGCCCAACAGCAATATTTCCTATTCCGGTGACGATGGCTCCATCGACCTCAAGTCCGTGGACGGCCAGCGCACGCTAACCGTGAAGGACGCCACGGGCAAGGTGACCTTCGAGGGCCCGATCAACACCGAGGAAGAACGCAAGAAGCTCCCGCCCGAGGTGATGAAACAGCTGGAAAAGCTCGATAACGACACGATCAGCTTTGAGACGGGCGAGCAATTCGAGCACGAGACGTTGCCGCTGCCCGCCGAGCCGACCAAGACCAAGTTCAAGCCGGAACGCCAAACCACCGGCCAGCCGCTGCGCTCCCTGTAAACGATTTGGCGCGGCTCCGCGGCCGCGCCATTTTGTGTCGGGTCACTGACCCGGGGTCGCGCTAAAACGCGGCCCCGCTGACGTCAAGCCACCTGGCCTTCCGCCGGCGGATTGCGCTTCAGGATGGCGGCGACGATGAGCGAGATGATCAGGCCGAAAAGCACCACCATGATCGGCGTCATGATGGCCTGCGCCCCGGGCCCCATCATCATGCGGGTCATCTTTTCCGCCTGCTCCATCTGCGCGTCACCCAGGCCCGCCGCCTCCCACTTGGGTCGGATCAACGCAATCTGGTAGTCAGCGAACTCCGGGTTCACGAACTTGAAGTGAATGTAGCTGTAGATCGAGCTCATCAGGCCTGAATACAGCGAGATGAGCACCCCCGCGCCGACGCCCTTGCCGTAGGAGAGATACCGGCCCTCGTTCTCCTCGCGCACGGCCTTGATGCCGAGCCAGAGCACGGCGATCATGATGATGAAACCGATCCACTGGAGATGCTGGCCGGTGGCGAGTTTCTCGGTCTGGAACCCCGTGAAATACAGCAGGAGGTTCAGAACCGCCCCGCACATGGTCAGAGTGAGTGCATAGATGAATTTGGTGCTCATGGCCGGCAGATTTGCCGACGAGCCCCCTGACATCAACGGTGGAATGACCGGCGGCCCGGTAACCGGATGAGTGGTTCTTACCGGTTATCACCGTCCAGCACGCGGCCGATGCCGCCGAGGATGGAGCCTTCCTCGCGGCCACCCCGCCCCGTCTGCGGAGCCGCCGCGACGATGCGGCTGGCCAGGCGGGAAAAGGGGAGGGATTGCAGCCAGATTTTGCCGGGGCCGCGCACGCGGGCGAAGAACAGGCCCTCGCCGCCGAACAGCGCCGTCTTGATGCCGCCCACAAACTCGATGTCGTAATCGACCGAGGGCTGCAGGGCCACGAGGCAGCCGGTGTCGACGCGCAGAGTCTCGCCGGGCTGCAGGGTCCGCTCGTAGAGGGTGCCGCTGGCATGCAGGAAGGCCAGGCCGTCGCCCTGCAGTCGCTGCATGATGAAGCCTTCGCCGCCGAACAACCCGGCGCCGAGGCGGCGTTGGAAGGCGATGCCGATGCTGACTCCCTTCGCGGCGCACAGGAAGGCGTTCTTCTGGGCGATCAGTTCGCCGCCCACGTCGCGCAGGTTGACCGGCAGGATCTTGCCGGGGTAGGGCGCGCCGAAGGCGACGGTGCGCCGCACGGCCGCCTGATTCTGGAAAACAGTCATGAACAGCGACTCGCCGGTCAGCACGCGCTTGCCGGCCCCGAGCAGGGCGCCCATCAGGCCGGAGCTTTGCTGCGAGCCGTCGCCAAAGATGGTTTCGAGGACGATCCCGTCGTCCATGAACATCATGGCGCCGGCCTCGGCGACCACGGCCTCGGCGGAGTCGAGGTCGATCTCGACGAACTGCATGTCGTCGCCGTTGATGCGATAATCAATCACGTGCATGGGATTCATAGTGGTGGAAATTTCCTACAAAACCCCGCGACCGGGGAAAAGTCGCGAATGCTCAGCGGGAATCGAGGGCCTTGAGGGTAACCACCGTGGCGCCCCATCCGCCGGAGGTCTCATTGCCGAGCGTGAAACCGGCGATGCCGCGCGAGCGCCGCAGGTGGACGTGGACGGTTTCGCGCAGCGTGCCGGTGCCCTTGCCGTGCACGACACGGACACGGTTGATGCCCCGCTGCCGGCACGCGGCGAAATAATCATCCAGCAGGGCCGCGATCTCGTTCGGGCGGAAAGTGTGCAGATCCAGTTCGCCGGTAATCGGGATGGCGACAGGTTCTTCCGGCGGCTCCTCGGGCATGCGGCGATTCTGGCCGCGGCCGGCACCGGGGCGACAAAAAACCCGTCCCTTGCGGGACGGGTAGTTTGACACACACACTAGTATCCCGTAACGTCTATAATTTCGGATAAAGTCTGAGGAGTTTGATACGA
>JAQSDJ010000217.1 GCA_029945855.1 Lacunisphaera sp. | reverse complement strand
GGGGACATGGTGGCTCGTCCAAAGCCCCATGTCCCCAATCTTTGATGAAGAGCCGTCCGTCCAGCGGCAATTGAGACTTCGCATGGCACGGCCATCCTTCAGAATATACCGCATTGCGCGCTCGCAAGGCCTTACGTTCGTGAAGAAGAATGTCCTGAGGGGTTTTGGTGCAGCAGGGCCATGCGCCAACGGGAAAAGATCATGTATTACGTTTACCTCATCGACAGGCTGACCCAGCCGTCGCGTCACTATATTGGCTTTTCATGCCAATTGCGTGAGCGCCTTGCCGAGCACAACAACGGCAAGCTTCCGAATACGGCCAGATACCGACCAGGGCGGCTTGTCACCTATCTTGCCTTCTCATATAAAAAACAGGGACTCGCCTTTGAAAAGTATCTGAAGTCTGGTTCCGGGCATGCATTCGCCAAAAACATCTTTGGCTGAAGAATGAAGGAACTGACGATTGATCGGGGATGCTTCTCATCTTTCCCCAACCGGTCACCTTCGCCGTGCCCGAAACCGCCACGCACACCTTCACCACAAGGTTTTTGCATCAGTCCTCGTCAGGGATTTTCCGTTTCCCGACTTGCCTAACAAATAGCGCCCCGACATTCATCCGGTTCGGTTTTTCCCACGCCTTTGAAAACCTTCCGCGAGCTCTTCTGCGAAAAACATGGCATCGCCTACGAAAGGTTCGAACGCGTGCTGTTGTGGCGCTGTTTGCACTGGCCGGCCCGGCCCTTCCACTGGCTCTTGTGGATGAATCGCGACTACTACTCGGCGGACTTTGATTTCATCCGCGGGGTGGGTGACTTGCGGTCCCGGCGCGGTTTTCACAACGAGGCGGCGGAGTTCCACTACCATCCGGCCAACCGGGGCTTCCTGCGCACGGTCTTGCGGATGCGGGTTTCTTCCCAGCGCCTGCAGTCCGTGTTCGAGCGGGAGATCAGCTCGACGCAGACAACGCCGCCGATGGCGAACTGAGCCCCGGGGCCGGTCAGCCGGCGCGGGTTTTCTTGGTTGAGCGGGTTGACCGGGGGGCGTAGATTCCGCCGCAAACATCCCCCCATGCAAATCCCCTCCCGACTCCTCCGTCTGCTCGCCGGCCTGTGCCTCGCGGCTTCCTTCGCCAGCCCGGGTTCGGCCAAGCCGGCCACCCTCGGCGACTTCCAAGCCGAGGCGGTTCGCGCCAAGGCCGCGCTCACGCTGCCGGTTTATCCCCTGAACCCGGAGGAAGTCCGGTCCCAGGCGGACGCCGCCATCAAGTCCGCCGACGCCGCCCTGGCCGCGCTCGCGGCCCAGGCTCCCGCCACGCTGACCTTTGCCAACACCTTCGCCGCCTACGACGCCATCACCGCCAAGGTCGGCGACGTCTACGCCGTCATCAGCACGGTGGCGGAATCGGCGATCGACCAAGCCATGCGCGACACCGCCAACGAGATGTCGGTCAAGCTCCAGGGCTGGAGCGTCGGGCTCGATTACCGCGACGAGATCTACCGCGCCCTCAAGGCCGTGGCCGATGCGAAGCCCGCGCTCAACGCCGAGGAGCAGCGGCTCGTCGACGAGCAGATGCGCACCTACCGCCGGGCCGGCCTCGCGCTGCCGGCGACGGAGCGCGCCGAGGTCGAGAAACTCCGCAAGGACCTCGCCGCCCTGAACACCGAGTTCGCCGTCAACATCAACGCCGCCCGCGCCCCGCTCGATTTCACCGCCGCGGAAATGGCCGGCGTGCCGCAGAGCTTCCTCGACAGCCCCGGCGTCAAGCAGCCGGACGGCCGCTACCGCGTGATGGCCAACGTCACCTGGCACGCCGTCGCCATCGCGGAGAACGCGGACAACCCCGAGACGCGCCGCCGGGTGAACATCGCCCGCAACAACCTGGCCCGCGAGACCAACATCCCCGTCCTCACCAAGCTCGTCGCCCTGCGCGCCGACATCGCCCGCCGCCTCGGCTACGCCACCTGGGCCGACTACCAGATCGAGACCCGCATGGCGAAGAACGGCGCCACCGCCGTGAAGTTCGAGGAGGCGCTGGTCGCCGGTCTGCAGCCCAAGTTCGCCGCCGAGATGGAGACGCTCCGCGCGCTGAAGGCGGCGCAGACCGGCTCGGCCGACGCGAAGATCGAGCCGTGGGACCTCGGCTACTACACCAACAAGCTCCTCAAGGACCGCTACGCCGTCGATACCGAGAAGCTGCGCGTCTATTTTCCCTACCAGTCGACGCTCGATGGCATGTTTGCCATCTACCAGAAGATCTTCGGCCTGAAGTTCACGCAGGTCGAGCCGCCCTACGTGTGGGCGCCGGGCGTGCAGCTCTACGTCGTGCAGGACGCCGCCACCGGCACGCCGATGGGCGCGTTCTACCTCGACATGTTCCCGCGCGAGGGGAAGTTCAACCACTTCGCGTGCTTCCCCCAGAAGGCCGGCGGGGTGCTGGCCGACGGCCGCTACGACCTGCCGGTCGCTGCGCTGCTCTGCAATTTTCCCGCCCCCTCGGCCGACCAGCCGTCGCTGCTGAAGCAGAGCGATGTCGTCACGCTCTTCCACGAGTTCGGCCACGTGATGCACGGCATGCTCAGCCGCTCGCGCTTCGTCGCGCAGGGCGGCTTCATGGTGCCGCAGGATTTTGTCGAGGCGCCGTCGCAGATGCTGGAGAACTGGGTCTGGGACAAGGCCGTGCTCGACACCTTCGCCGCCGACTACCGCGATCCGGAGAAGAAGATCCCGGCCGAGACCATCGCCGCCATCGTCGCCGCCCGGCAGGCCACGGAGGGCTATGCCACCCGCCGCCAGCTCTCCCTCGGGCTCATCGACCTTGCGCTGCACGCCGTGCCGGCGGCCGAGGCCGCCAAGATGGATGTCGTCGCCGTCACCAACACCGTGCTGCAGCGCGTGGCGATCGCGCCCCCGCCCGACACCGCGTTCGTCGCCTACTTCGGCCACCTGGCCGGCTACGACGCCGGCTATTACGGCTACCAGTGGGCCAAGGTGCTCGCGATCGACATGGCCTCCGTGTTCAAGTCCGCCCCTGGCGGGTTCATGGATGAGAAGGTCGGCCGCCGCCTGCGCGACGAGATCTACGGCGTGGGCCACACCCGCGACGTCGGCGAGTCGGTCGAGAAGTTCCTCGGCCGCCCGCGCTCGCAGGAGCCCTACCTCGACTACGTCGGCATCAAGCAGTAAAACGGGGCCGGCCGTCCGGTTAGTAACGCAATACGTTACAAACCGGCCAGGGGCTTGGGCGGCTTAATCCTGCCAGTCGAGGCCGAGCTTCCCCAGCTCGGTCCGGATCGCGGCCAGCGACCAGAGGTGCACGCTGCCGTCGAGTCGGGGGACGATCAGCGTGCCACCGTCCGGCGTGAAGCGGAGCGAGGGGGAAAAGCGGTTTTGCTCCGGGGCCTCCAGCCGGGCGATTTCCCCGCCGGTGTCCGCGCGCAGGAGCCAGATGAAATTGTTCTCGTTGATGGCCAGCAACCGGCCGTCGGGGGAATAGGCGGCGCGGCGGGCAGCGCCCTGGGCCTCGGCGGGCAGCACCGGGCCCGGGGCCCAGTCGATGCTCCGCCATAGCTTGGCGGAGGTGAGACCATCACTTGCGAGCACGGTCTGGCCATCCGGGCTCCAGGCCCCGGCTTGCCCGGCCGTTTCCGACAGAACCTTGACCAGCCGGCCGGAAGACACCTCCCGGATTTCTCCTTGGGCGTCCGGGCTGGTTTCAGGAGACGTCAGCAGCAGCCGGCCATCCGGCGAGAAGGTGGCATAACAGGCGCGCGGCATCGGCCATTCAGCCACCACGGCGCGGGTGCGCGTGTCGAGGAGGCGGTAGCGTCCGCCGTGATAATCCGCGAGGGCCAGCCGGCCGGTGCCGGGATGCAGCGCGGTGGGCAGGAAGCCGTCGTGGCCGGGAATGATTTCACCGGAGCCCACGACCGGTGTGCCGGAGTCGACGCTGAAGGGATGGCGGCGCAAGGGTCCCTTGCTCTGGCCGGTCCACAGTGCCGCACCTGTTGGATCGAAGCGGGCGGTGCTGAGCGAGCCCTCGGCGCCCTCCGGCGCCGGCCGGTGCCATTGACCGGTGCTGACGTTAAGCAGACTGGGACCCTGCCAGCCGCCGAGCACAGCCCAGCGACCGTCGGGCGAGACGTCGAGTGGATCGGCGATCGAGGGCAGGGTGTATTCCCGGAGCGGCGGCCAAGAGGCGCGGAATATTTCCGTCTCATGAAAAATCTGCACGACGACCGGTCCGCCGCTGAAGTAGCGCCATTGCCGGAGCGGCGTGTCATCGAACCACACGCCGGGGCGGCCGCTGTCGGCCTTGGTCAGCAGGAGGCGCGCCCGATCGATGTCCCATAACCGCGTCTGGCCGATCTGCTCGCTGATGAGCAATCGGCGCCCGTCCGGCAGGAAGCGGGCATGGAGTGCGCTGTATTCCGGCAGCGTGGCCCGCAGGGTGAGATCGCGGGCGGCGCGCACCTGCAGCGGCTTGGTGCCGACGGCGAGCCAGCGGTCATCGGCCGACCACTCCACAAAATCCACGCGGGCGGTGGAGGCTTCCTTCGCCAGCGCCTGGCCGGTCGCCGCATCGATCACAGCCAGGACGTTGGTGCCGCGCTCCTTGCTGCCGCCGATGGCCAGGCGGGTGCCGGAGCGGGCGAATGCGAGGGAGGTGATCCACTCGGGTGTGATCCACTCGGTGGTCTGCTGGCCGTCGGGCAGACGGTGAATCGTGACCCCGCCCTCCGGCCGCGTCGCGGCGAAGAGCGAGCCGTCGGCGGAGAAAGCCAGGTCGGTGCCGTAACCCCAGATGCGCGAGGCCTTGAAGGCAAAAGGCCGGCCGGTGAGTTTGAACGATGGCGCACCGGTGACCGCATCCAGCACGTGGATCTCGTCGTTCTGCAGGCGGGCGGCCACCCAGCGGCCGTCAGGTGAGACCACGGTCGCGCCGGCGCGCGGTGAACCTACGCCCGGCCAGGTCCATGCAATTTTCCCGGCGGCAAAGGTGCGGCGAGAAAACACGCCGGTGTCGGTCTCGTGGATGAAGGCGCCGAAGCCGGGCAGTGGGGTGGTCGCCGTGTGCGGGGAGTTTTCCGTCCAGAGGCCGGATGTTTCCACGCGGGCCGACCAGTCGGGCAGGGTCAGGGCGGCCACGGCTTCGCTGCGGGCATCCGCCGCCGGCCGGATGGCGGCGGCCTCACCGAGCGCGGCGAGCGCATTGAACCGCTGCCCCTCGCGGCCGGTGAGGCGGGTCGCGTGGGCCTGGGCCAACAGGGCGGCCCGCAGTTGGGTGCGGGTGGCGGTTTCGGCGCTCCAGGCCCGGTGCTCGCCGACCAGCGCACGGTCGCGCTCGCGGTCGAGCCGCCAGGCGGCCAGGGAGGAACCGATCGCGAGGACGACCAGCAGCAGCAGGGCGGCCGCGCTGCTGCCGGCCAGCGCGGGATTGCGCCGGGCCCAGCGCCAGAGTCGGCCGGCGGGTGAGGGCGGGCGGGCGTGGATCGGGCGACCGGCCAGAAAATTCCCCAAGTCCTCTTCCAACGCGGCGGCGCCAGCGTAGCGGGCGGCCGGGTCTTTCTCCAGACACTTGAGAATGATCGTGTCGAGATCGGCGGGCACCGCCGGGCTCAGCCGGCGCGGCGGCACCGGCTCGACGGTTCCAATCTGCGCGAGCACGGCGGCCGGAGAATCACCGGTGAAAGGCGGCCGGCCCGTGACACATTCGTAGAGGATCGCGCCGAGGCCGTAGATGTCCACGGCCGGCGTGGCCGCGCCACCGGCGAGCAATTCGGGTGCGAGATAGGAAGGGGTGCCGGCGAGGGTGCCGGTGCGCGTGTGCTCCGAGGCTGCGCCCGCGATGGAGCCGCTGAGGCCGAAGTCCGACAGCTTGGGCTCACCGGCGGCGGTGAGCAGGACGTTCGAGGGCTTAAGGTCGCGGTGGAGCACGCCGGCGGCGTGGGCGCGCGCGATGGCGTCGGCGAGCTTGCGGACCAGCTCGGCGGCGGCGCGGGGCGCGAGCGGGCCCGATTGCAGGCGGGTGCGCAGGTCGCCGCCCTCGCAGTATTCCATCGCGATGAAGGCGCCGGACTCGCCCTGGCCGACCTCGTGCACGGCGACGACGTGCGGATGCGCGATGGCGGCGGCGGCGCGCGCCTCCTTGAGCAGCCGGGCCGGGGCGGTCGCGTCGCCGGTGGCGGCGATGACCTTGAGGGCGACGAGCCGGTCAAGGCTGCGCTGGCGCACGAGCGAGACGACGCCCATGCCGCCGCGGCCAAGTTCGCTCAGGAATTCATAGTCAGCCGGACCGGCGTTCGCCGCTGCTGCGAGGGCGCCCGCGAGCGAGCAACGGGGGCACGGTCCGCCGGTGGCGGCGGGGTCGTAGGCGAGCGAGCAGGTCGGGCAGGTGTTCATGCGGGCCGGGGCAAAACAGTCCTATTGGAAATTCCCGCGCGGCTTTCGGGGAAACGGTTCAGCCGAGCGACTTGAGGCAGAGGCGCAGCTCGTCGTCGATCTCGGCGCGGTTGACCACGGTGGCCGCCACCTGGGCGCGGATCAGTTCCTGATAGCGGCGGCTGAGGCGGTGGACGAGCACCGGCACGGTGCCGCGCGCCACGCCCAGTGTGGCGCCGAGGCGCTCGTAGTCGCCCGGTTCCGGCCGGACGGTGAGGTAGGGTCGGAGCAGTTCGAAGGTGCGGCGCTCGCCGGCCTGTGCCTGTTCCTGCTCGAGCTGCTCCAGGGCATGGCGCAGCAGCGCGAGCGCCCATTGGCGGTCGAACTCCGTGCTCGGGTCCGCCGGAGAGGCAAACTGGCCTTCATCGGCGGCGGTGAGATTTTCCCACGGGATGGCTGACTGGCCGCCGCCGCGTTTCTCGGCGGTGCGTTTCTGCCACTCGTTGCCGAGGAAGAGGCGGCAGCTCTGCCGGAGGTAACCGCGGAAACGGCCGCGCTCCGGGTCGGCGGTGGCAAACAAATCATTCTCCAACAGGTGGGCGAAAAACGACTGAGTCAGGTCGCGGGCCGGCTCGCGGTCGTGGCCAAGACGCCGGATGAAGATGTAAACCGGCTGCCAGTAGGTCCGGCATAACTGCTCAAGGGCCCGGCGTTTGCGCGAGCCGTCCGTGCCGGCGGCGAGGACGATGCTCCAGTCCGTAGTCACGAAGACGGCGTGGGCCGGGTCCGGTGGGTTGGAGGATTCGCGCGGCAACAGTGTTTTTTTCGTAATTTCGGCCGGGACAGTCAATAGATTGTGTTGACTACAATTTCCTTTCGCACCTCTCCCGCCCGCCATGCTGTCCTCCTCTCGTCGATACCTTCAGATCGGATTATTGCTCCTGCTTGTAACCTCCGCACCCGCCCAGATCACCTATGAAGGGCGGGTCGGGTTTTTCACGGGCAGTTATCTTACAGTGTTCAACCCGGCTAATCGCAGTATCAGCGGACTTACCTATCTGGCGCCGGACGGCACGGTCGTAGGCTATTCTAATCTATACATCCAATCCGTTGGTGTGGACGGCGCCACGCCCGCCGTCTGGGTCGCCCCGGCGGGAGGGGCCGCGATTCGCCTCGGCCTGTTAGACTTTGAGCATACGTCCAGCAACGGCGGCAAATTCAGCTATCTGCGATTACAGACGAGCACCGGTTGGTATGCCGGCGACGCCATGCGCTTTTCAGGATCAGGCACCCTCGGTCAGGACGTTTGGGTGGCCACGGCCGCCGGGGTCACAACCCAGATTGGCCTGCTGGACGCCGAGCATATCTACGAACAAGTCGACTCGTATACCAATATCCGTTACAGCGGGGTTGGCCTCATCACCCTGTCTGGCTACGTCGGAGGCTACTCTCGGAGCCAGCTGACGGATAACACCCTGGGCGGTCAGTCAGCTTGGGTCGCCACCGGTAACACGGGCAGCACCGCGCGCGTCGGGCTGTATGATGCGGCGCATACCTCATCCTCCGGCTACCGTTACAGCAGGATCGATTTTCTCAACGAGGCCGGTCAAGGCGCCGGGGTTTCGGACCTGTATAACAGTAGTGCGAGTCTGCTTGGCGTCTCCGCCTGGACCTCGGCGGCCGACGGGACGACACTACAAATCGGCCTGACCGACGCAACGCACACCGGGACCGAGGGGGGCCAAAGAAGCTACCTGATAGGATTGAATTCCACCGGTCATACGGCCGGATACTCCAACCGCTATCAAGGAGACAGTGTGGTGGCGTATTCTTCATGGGTGGCAAACAGCGCCGGCGTCACTTCACGCACCGGTTTTCTCGATGCCGAGCACACGGCGGGTGATGGCCTGCAAAGCAGCATGGTAACAGGGATGGTCTCATCCGGTCTCAGTTACGGCTATTCCACCCGCTACAACGGCGGGGCTTCCGATGAACCGATCGGCCAGTCGGCTTGGGTCGCAAGCGCCGCCGGTAGCACCACGCTGGTTGGGTTGACCGGTGCGGCTTACGAGTCGTCGAGTGGATTCAAAAACAGTGCGATCGTGGGTCTGACTGCGGCGGGGTGGGTGGCGGGCAATTCGGACAAGTATGATTCCGTCAACTCCCAGGCGGCCTGGGCGGGGAATTACGCTGGAACGATCCACCGGGTCGGGCTATTTGACGCGGTGCACACGGCCGAGGACGGCATGCAAAGCAGTTCGGCGCAAGGATTGACGCTGGGTGGCATCGCCTACGGAACTTCGGCGCAGGGGGTGGGAGGCACTTCCGTCTGGATTGCTTCGGCTGCAACCGGGGCCACCGCGCGCATCGGTCTATATGACGGGGCGCATGTCACGGTCGATGACCGCTCCATTAATTCCATACAACGGACCACGGCCAGCGGTTGGTTCGCCGGTTATGCCTACCGGGTCGGTTCGACCGGGAGTTTCAATGGGGGGACAAGCTCTTGGGTGGCGGACGCGGCGGGCACGACGCATCAGGTGGGTCTCTACGGGGGGTATTTCGTGGATACGCACGGTGAAGATGGCGCGCCCGGATCGCAAAAGTCGCTCCTGAGTGGCTTAAACGAATCGGGTTATGCCTGGGGCTATTCGGATCGCTACGGGGTGGGCGGGGTTCACAACAACCAGACGGCCTGGCTGTTCGATCCGACGAGTAGCACGACCATCGCCTTTGACATTTCGGTCCGCAGCAATGGATTTTCCTTCTCACAACTTGCCGGGGTCACCGAGAACGGTCTGGCCTATGGCACCTATGAATTGTTCAGCAGTGATATCAGTCAGGGTGACCGGGCTTTCATCTGGAGCGTGGATCTGGGCACCCAGACTTTGGACGACGCGATCGCCGGTGGCGTCGCCCAATACGGCTGGTCGCACTTAACCAGCATCCTGGCGGGCAACGCGGCCGGTGATTTGGTCGGCCTGGGGCGGCCCAGTGATTCGCCGGATGGGAGCGCGGGCGTTTTTATGGTCAGCGCAAATCTAGCCGCCGTGCCCGAGCCTTCTGCCTATGCGGCGCTGGCGGGCCTGGGCGCACTCGTTGTGGCGGCGTGGCGACGCAAGCGCCGGCGGCCTGATTATTCGTCCACCCTGATCCCCGCACCGTGAAATCCTTCTGAAGGCCTTCGGCCGGGGCCTTGGGTCGGCTCTCCTCGCGCTCTCTGCGGGGTCCGTCTCCGCCCAGACCCTCGTGCAGAACAACAACGCGATCGGATTCACGAGCACGTTGTTCACGGGGCAGTCTTTCCTTACGCCCGACGACGCCACCGCCGACCTGATGACGGGCTTTACGTGGCTGAACAACAGCAACGGGTCGATGGGCGCCGGGCGCTCCACCTGTTCGACCAGCCATACCTCGGCACGCCGAGCGACATCACGTCGGGCCCCGGGCTGCTGGCGACGAGCAGCACCTATTCCGGAGGTTCCTATTCCTTCAGCGGAGGCGTGGTCCTCGCCCCGGACACCTACTACTGGGTTTACACCAGCACCGCGCAACAGGTGGGCCTCACCATCGGCAATGCGTATACCGATGGCTCATACTACTCCGCGTCGGGGAGTGGCGTGAATTATACCATGAATGTCGGCGGCACCGATGCGGCATTCGTGGTCACGGCCACGGCCATCCCCGAGCCCTCGACCTATGCCGCGCTGGCGGGGTTGGCTGCACTGGGCCTCGCGGCTTGGCGGCGGCACGGCGGTGTGCGCATTGTCAGTTAGCCAAAAACACAACGGCGGACTTGCGTCCGCCGTTGTGGGTTGAAGTGAAGTTCCGGGCGCGGGCCTATTTTTTCAACGACTTGTCCGGCCAGGGGGGCGGGGGCGGGAGGGTCTGCCCCTTGGTCTTGAGCTCCTCGAGGATGACCGCGATGGCCTGGTCGAGCTGCTGGTCCTCGCCGCGGAATTCGCGGGCGGGGTCGTTGTCGACGACGATGTCGGGGTCGACGCCGTGGCCCTCGATGGCCCAGCTCTTGCCGTCCTTCGTGTAGGGCGCGAACTCGGGCTTGTTGAGCGAGCCGCCGTCGGTGAACGGCAGCGTCCCGCTGATGCCGACGACCCCGCCCCACGAGCGCTTGCCGACGAGCTTGCCGAGGCCGTGCTCGCGGAAGCGGTAGGGGAAGAGGTCGCCGTCGGAGGCGGAGTATTCGTTGAGCAGCGTGACCTTGGGGCCGACGAGCTGCTGCGTCGGGTTGGCCGCGGGCACGCCGTTGCGGCGGATGTTGATCAGCGCGAGCTCGCGGCGGAGGCGCTCGATGATCTGCGGCGAGACGTTGCCGCCGCCGTTGCCGCGCACGTCGATGACGAGCGCCTGCCTGGTGAGCTGCGGGTAGTAACGGCGGACGAACTCGTTCAGGCCTTCCGGGCCCATGTCGGGGATGTGCAGGTAGCCGGCCTTGCCGCCGGTCTTTTCCGCGACATGGGCGATGTTCTTCTGGACGAACTGCTCGTAATAGAGCGGGGCCTCGTCGGCGATCGGCACGATGGTGACGTCGCGCGCGCCCTCTTCCACCGGTTTGCCGTTGACGCGGAGGACGACCTGCTTGCCGGCCTTGCCGATGAGGGCGGTGTAGAGGTTGTCGAGTTCGCGCACCGGGCGGCCGTCGACGGCGAGGATGAATTCGCCGGCGCTCACGTTGACGCCGAGCTCGGTGAGCGGCGAGCGGGTCTTCGTCTGCCAGTTCTCGCCGTGGAGGATCCGGTCGATGCGGTAGGCGCGGCTCGTCGCGTCGCGCGAGACCTGGGCGCCGAGGAGGCCGGTCTTGATGCGCGGGGTCTCCGGGCGGTCGCCGGTGCCGACGTAGGCGTGGCCGATGTGCAGCTCGGCGATCATCTCGCCGATGAGGTAGGTGAGATCGTTGCGGGTCTGCACGGCGGGGAGGAGCGCGGCGTATTTGTCGCGCTGGGCGGGCCAGTCGACGCCGTGCATGTTGGGCGCGTAGAAGAAGTCGCGCATCTGGCGCCAGCTCTCGTGGAAAATCTGGGTCCACTCGGCCTGGCGGTCGAGGCGGACCTCGAGGCCGCTGAGGTCGAGCTTCTGGTCGGGCTTCAGCTCGATCTTGCCGGCGGGCGTGTCGATGAGCGAGTAGTCGCGGCCGCTGCGGACGAGCATCTTCTTGCCGTTCGCGCTGATGTCGAAGGAGTCGAAATTGCCGAGCTCGGTCTCCTTCTGTTCCTTGAGGTTGTAGACCGCGAGGACGGAGCGGGTGTTGCGGCCGGCGCCGAAGCCTTCGCCGCCGCCGCCGCCGGTGACCGGACCGCCGGGCACGCGACGATAATAGAGCTTTTCGCCGATGAGGCGGAGGCTCGAGTAGTTGGAGGGCGTGACGGGCAGGCCGATGATGCGGCCGGCGAGACCCTCGAGGTCGACCTTCACGACCACCTTGACTTTCGGCTTCTCGGGCTTCGCCTTGTCGGCGTCGCCGTTCTTTTTGGCGTCCGCGTCCTTCGCGACCTTGTCGTCGGACTTGTCGCTCTTGGCGGCCTCGTCCTTCTTGTCGCCGTCCTTGGCATCCTTCTTGGCCTCGTCCTTGGCGATCTCGACCTCGTCGCTCTTGGGGGCGAAGGGCGAGAGCGTGTCCTTGGCGAGGGCGACCAGGAAGACGCGCTCCATGTTCTGGTAGGCGTGGTTCCACTCGGTGTCGGAGTAGATCGGGTTGAAGTCGCGGGCGGAGGCGAAGAGCAGCCACTTGCCGTCGTCACTGAAGGCGGGGGCGCTGGCGTCATACCAGCCGTCGGTCACCTCGTGCGCCTTGGCGTCGGCGAGGCCGTAGAGCAGGACCTTGCCCGGGGCGGCGACGCTGCCGTGGATGTAGGTGATCCATTGGGAGTCGGGCGCCCAGGCGTATTGGCGGATGGTGGTCTCGGGGTTTTCGGCCACGAGGGTCACAGCCTTGGTCTCGACGTCGACGAAGCGCAGGCGCTGCTTGCGGTCGGCCCAGAGGAGTTTCTTCGAGTCGGGCGACCAGACCGGGGTGAAATAATAGGTGTCGGCGCCCTGCGTGAGGGCGGTGGCCGGGCCCTTGCCGTCCTGCGCGCGGACGTGGAGCTCGAACTCGCCGCTGGCGTCGCTGAGGTAGGAGATCCACTTGCCGTCGGGCGACCAGGCGGCGTCGCGCTCGTGCACGCCAGTCGTCTGGGTGAGGTTGCGGACCGGGCCGTATTTGGCCGGGGCGGTGAAGACGTCGCCGCGGGCGGTGACGGTGACGCGCTGGGCGTCGGGGGCGAGGTCGACGCCCTGGAGGAAGCGGCTGACGTTGACGAGAGCGGGGCGCGCGGTGGCGGCATCCTCGCGGACGACGATCGGCACGGGGGCGGCCTGCTCGGTGGCGAGGTCGAGGCGCCAGACCTGGCCGGCCTGCTCGAAGACGACGGCGCCGCGGCCGAGCGACGGGAACTTCACGTCATAGGCGGTGAAGCTCGTGAGTTGTTTCGTCTTTTTCGAGGCGAGGTCGTAGCTGAAGAGGTTGGCCCGAACGGTGCGCTCGGAGACGAAGTAGATCTTCCCGTTCGGTGCCCACATGGGGAAGATGTCCTGCGCAGGGTCGTTGGTGATGTTCGCGAGGGCGCCGCTCTTGAGGTCGAAGATCCAGATGTCGTCGGCCATGCCGCCGCGGTAGTTTTTCCAGGTGCGGAATTCTCGGAAAACGCGGTTGTAGGCGATCTTGGTGTCGTCGGGGGAATATGACATGAAGCCGCCGCGCGGCACGGGGAGTTGCGTCGGGACGTCGGCGTCGAGGCCGACGGTGTAGAGCTCGCCGAGGAAGGGATTGAAGGAACGCCAGCGGGAGCGGAACACGACCTCGGCGGCGGTGTTGCGCCAGCCCAGGACGATGTTGTTCGGCCCCATGCGGTCGGCGAGATCGTCGCGGTCGAGGGTGGCGGAGGTCGTCAGGCGCTTCGGGGTGCCGCCCGTGGCGGGCATGACATAGACCTCGGTGTTGCCGTCGTATTGGGCGGTGAAGGCGAGCTGCTTCCCGTCAGCGGAGAAACGCGGGAAGATGGCGTAGCCCGGACCGTCGGTGAGACGGCGGGCCGTGCCGCCCGCGGCCGGGACGGAGTAGAGCTGGCCGGCATGGCTGAAGACGATGGCCTCGCCGTTGGTGGCGGGGAAACGCAGGAGGCGCGTCTCATCGGCGGGTTGCTGGGCGGAGAGGCTGCCGGCGCACAGCGCCAGCACGAGCAACAGACGGGGAACCTTGGTCATGAGGAAGCCGACCCTACATGGGTCAGTCGGTTCGGCAAACCGATATGACGTGCGCGGCAGAGTCCTTTCGGGGCAATCGGGGACGGCCGCCG
>JAQSDJ010000216.1 GCA_029945855.1 Lacunisphaera sp. | reverse complement strand
CCAAGCGGGCACAGGGACGTGCCCGCCCACCAGATGACCAACCTAACAGAGTAATACTAGCCCGGAATTCTCATGGAGCCACCTCGCCGTGGCTCGCAGGCCAACCGCAGCCCATTCGACAAGCTCAGGGCTCCGAGCCTGTCGAGGAGCGGGGTCGCTGCGGCTCCAGCAAACAGCTTGCCGCGGGTTATCGTTCTGCGGGTGAAATGACCGCTCTAGTCCCCGAAGCTGATGCCCAAGGCCCGGCCGGTATGGACGATGTCGCCCTCGGGCGGGACCGTGCTGAGGTGGCCGATGGCTTCCGCCAGGGGAATCCCGACGGTGTCGGGCGGGATATAGGCGACCATCACGCCGAATTTATCCTCGGAGATGAGTCGCACCGCGCCCACGCCGAAGCGGGTGCAGAGCAGGCGGTCGAAGGTGGTGGGCACGCCGCCACGCTGGAGATGGCCGAGCACGCAGACGCGGGTTTCCTTGCCGGTGCGGCTCTGGATCTCTTCGGCGACCATCGTCGCCACGCCGCCGAGCCGCGCCTCGCGGAACGCGCCGCCCCCGGGACCGATGCCGGCCGCCGGGGCCTCCCTGGTGACAAATTCCCCTCCCCTCAGCCGGGCGCCCTCGGCCACGACCACCAGCGAGTGGTGCTTGCCGTCCTGCTCGCGCTCTTTGATCTTGTCGCACACCTGCTGGAGGCTGAAGGGGATTTCCGGGATGAGAATGACATCGGCCCCGCCGGCGATGCCGCTGTGCGCGGCGATCCAGCCGGCATAACGCCCCATCATCTCGCAGACCAGCACGCGCTCATGGCTCGCGGCCGTGCAACGGAGGCGGTCCAGCGCATCGGTGGCGAACGACACCGCCGTGTCAAAGCCGAACGTCACCGTGGTGCCGGCGATGTCGTTGTCGATCGTCTTGGGCACGCCGACGACCGGGATGCCCGTGTCGTGCAACTGCTGGGCGATGGACAACGAGCCATCCCCGCCCACGACCACGAGGGCCCGGAGGCCGAGCCGGTCGAAGTTGCCCTTGGCTTCGGCGAGGATCCCCGCATCGATTTCGCGCGCCACCCCGTGACCGACCTTGGCCGCGAAGCGACCGGAGTTGCTCGTGCCGAGGATCGTGCCGCCGAGGAAGAGCAGGCCGTCCATGTCATCGGGATCGAGCACGCGGGTGCGCACCGGGTTGAGCAGGCCCTCGAAGCCGCCGAGAAACCCGAAGGTCGTCCAGCCGTTCTTGGCCGCCGCAATCACCACGGCGCGAATAACTGCGTTCAGGCCGGGGCAGTCGCCCCCGCCAGTCAGGATGCCAATGCGCGGTTTCATCAGATACGGGGGACTATCGGCACGGACTTGCAGGAAATGAGCAGACAATCTGGGCGTATCTTGTTTTTTCTTACTGCGCTTTAGCCCGGCTCATCGTGCGCGGGCGCCACGAGTTGGTCGCCGCCACCGCCGCATCCCGCGCGACCGGGTCGGAACTGTCATCGAAAGCCTGGGCAAGATGAAGCGGAAGAAATGAAGGCCACAGACCGGACCGGCCGCACGGCTCCAGCCGGGCGGACTGAAGCCGCGAGCATGGCTCAGGGCGGGTATGGTCCCGGGCCGTCGGACGACCAGCAGTAGGTCTACACCCCGTAGCTTTCCACCTGATGGGCCGGCTACAGTGCGGACGGATTCTTCATGCACTACACGGACATTCCCTTCGCGGCCTCCGTCTCCCCGATCTCCTCGCCGGATGACGATAGTGCGGTTGTCTGGCCCGCCCGGTTCTTTTCCCCGCGCCACGCTTCCTCCGGCCGCGGGAACACGGGCTGTCATCTGCCCGGCATGCCCACGGTCGCCACCTGTGGGTTTGTGGCATCCTGCCGCCGCCCGGTCTGCGCCCAATCCGACCTGATCTCTCCCTGCTCCCGCCAGGCGTTCGCCTGAAGCGCCTGCCGGGGTCAACCATGCAACCCATCCACCTGACTCTCGCCGCCTGCCCGTTGCTCGGAGCCGGTCGCGCAGCCCTATAATACCATGATCACGCCTGTTGCCACTTTTCCCCATGCCCCCGGGAGTTACCACACCAAGCTCTTCCACGAAGCGCGGGCCAACAAGAACTTCCGCCGGGTCCTGTTCACCGGGCGGACAAGCCAGCTCGTGCTGATGAGCATCCCTCCCGGCGGCGAAGTGGGGGCCGAGACCCATTTGTATACCGAACAGACGCTGCTCTTCCTGGCTGGTTCAGGGGAAGGCGAACTGGACGGCAAGCGCTTCCCGATCGAACCCGGCGACGTGGTCGTGGTGTCCGTCGGCACCGGGCACAATTTCTGGAACACCGGCACCGAGGCCATGAAGATCATCACGACCTACGCCCCGGCAAACCACATCGACGGCCGGGTGCACCACACGAAGGCCGATGCCGATGCCGACACGGCTGACGAAAAGGCTGGCGAATCCGCTCCGGCGAAATGATGGACTGCGGCCATTCCCCCTCGCCTGGCGCCGGGATGGCGGGATCGGCCGGCCGCCGTGGAGCATATCTTGAGCGCCGCCTGAAATTTCAGAAGTCCGGGTTGCGACCCCTGCATGCCCCCCTGCGAGACGCTGGAGAGGTGGCCTAAGAATAATTTCACATGATCTTTGAACGAACCGGCCCCGATGGCGTCTTTCCCCCTGTTAGGTTCTCAGTTAAGTGTGCTAGTAGCTTTCTTAGGCGAAAGGCCGCTCAGGGGTTGAGCGGCCTTTCTGCGTCTGGAGCAAACCACGCCTCGTCTGACCGGATTCAACCTACCTCGTTTCTTAACGCGGTGTGGGGGGGATTGAATAACACGGGGGCGTCAGGCCATCTCTTCCCGTAGAATCTGGCGGTGGGCGGCTGCCCGACTCCCCACCGCGAGGACGAGCGCGACGACGACGAGAATTGCCGCGAACGCGAACGTGAGCCGCAGGCCGGTGGCCACGGCTTCGGGCCGCGCCGTGGTGATGTCGCTGGTCGCCGCGGCGAGCGCGAACACGGCCCCCATGACGGAAGCCCCGGTGATGCGTCCGAGATTGCGCGAGAGATTGAGCAGGCCCGAGACCACCCCGCGCTGGTCCGGCCCGATCTCGTCCATGACGGCGGTGTTGTTGGCCGTCTGAAACAACCCGTAGCCGGCCGTGATAAGCACGAGAGGCACGAGGTAACCGGGGAGGCCGAGGGCCGCCGGCCGCAGCGAGAGCAGGCCGCAACCGGCCGCCATGGTGCCGAGCCCCGCGAGGGTCATGCGGTGGGCGCCAAAGCGGTCCGCGCCGCGGCCGGCCGGCCCCGCTACCAGAGCGGCTGCCAGCGGGCCGACCGATAGGACCAGTCCCACCCGGGCCGCATCGAGCCCGAGTGCCCGGGTGAGATAAAACGGACCGACCACCAAGGTCGTGGTCACCACCGTCGTGACGAGCGCACTCGTGGCGAGGCTGGCACTGAGCACGGGGTCGCGGAACATCTCCAACCGGATCAAGGGCGCGACAGCCCTCGCCTCGACGAACACGAAGAGGCCGAGGCCGCTGGCCGCCGCCAGGAGCAACGCCAGGTTGGCCGGCCCGAAACGTCCGCCCCCCATCGTCATCGCGAGGGCATAGGCCGCGAGGGTCAGGGCCAGCAGCAGCGTCCCGGCCGCGTCAAATCCCGTCGCAGCCGCCTGGGGTGACCGTCGATCAGCCGGCAGGAAACGATGCGCGAGCGCCAGGGTCACGAGTCCCAGCGGCAGGTTGACCAGGAAGATGGCCCGCCAACCGAGTGAGGCGACCAGCAGGCCGCCGAGCGTGGGACCAAGTGCCGTGCCCACCGCGGACATTGTCCCGAGCAACCCCATGGCGTGCCCGGTCCCCGCCTTGGGCACCGTCTCCCCGACGATCGCCATGGTGAGGGCCATCATGACGGCCCCGCCGAGGCCCTGCGCCGCCCGGGCCGCAATCAGCAGCCCGAGCGTGGGGGCGAAACCGCACAGGGCCGAGGCCACGGTAAACAGGCCGATCCCGGCCAGGAGCAGCCGGCGACGGCCGATCATGTCACCGAGCCGCCCGACACTGACGATGAGGGTGGTGATGACGAGCAGGTAGGAGAGGATCACCCACTGGACTTCCTGGAAGGTGGCGGCGAACGCCTCGGCCAGCGTCGGCAGGGCCGCATTGGCGATGCTGGTGTCGAGCGAGGACAGCAGCATGGAGAGCGAAAGGCTCATGAGAATCCAGCGAACCGCGGGGGTCGGCGCCGCGGTTTCAGCGGCGGCCGCTTCATTTTTGACAACGGTGGTCTTGGGCATGGCCCAGAATACCAGTCCACCTGACCCGGCGGAAGACGCACCGTTTGCACTCTATTCGTGCATTTGACGCCACATCCCAAACGAAGTGTGCTAGGGTCGCCGCATGACGAGACCCGACCTCAACCTGTTGGTCACCCTGGATGTGTTGCTCGCGGAGGGCAGCGTGGCGCGTGCGGCCCACCGGCTGCGGCTCAGCCCCTCGGCGATGAGCCGGGCGCTGGCGCGCCTGCGGGAGGCGATGGGTGATCCGCTGTTGGTGCGCGCCGGGCGAGGCCTCGTCCCCACCCCCCGTGCGCTCGAACTCCGCGGGCGCGTCGGTCAGCTCGTGCAGGACGGGGAGTCGGTGCTGCGCCCCGCCGGTAAGCTCGACCTCGTGCGTCTCGTCCGCACCTTCACGCTCCGGACCAGCGACGGCTTCGTGGAGAATTTCGGTCCCGACCTCCTGGCCCGCGTCGGCGCGGAGGCCCCCGGCGTGCGGCTGCGCTTCGTGCCGAAGCCGGACAAGGACAGCACGCCCTTGCGGGAGGGAACGGTTGATCTGGAAACAGGTGTGGTGAACCAGTCGACCAGTCCGGAGGTGAGGACCCAGGCCTTGTTCCGCGACCGCTTCATCGGCGTCGTGCGCCAGGGCCACCCGCTGGGCCGCGGCAAGATCACGCCCGCCCGTTATGCGGCCGGCCGGCACTACAGCGTCTCCCGGCGGGGTCTCACCCAAGGGCCGATCGATGCCGCCTTGGCGTCCCTCGGGCTGGAACGAGAAATCATCGCGATCGTCGGGGGCTTTTCCGCGGCGCTCGCCCTGGCGCGGGGCTCCGACCTGATCGCCAGCGTGCCCGAGCGCCACACCGGCCGCCTGCGCGACGGCCTGCTGAGCTTCCCCCTGCCGGTCGCCACCCCCGAGATCACCGTTTCACTGCTCTGGCACCCGCGGCTGGACGCCGACCCGGCCCACCGCTGGCTGCGCGATCACGTCCGGGCGGTCTGCAAGGCGGGCCGCTGAACGGAACAGCCCCGCCCACCCTGTCTGCGGCAACACCAGAGGACACTCACCCCTCGGCGCGCTGCCGGGCGTCGGCGTCGATCAGGGCCTTGAGGGCGTCGAGGGTCGACCGGGCCTTCGCCTTCGCGGCGGGCAGGTCGGCGGCAGACTTCACGGGCTCCTGGGCGAAGAGGTAGAACTTCATCTTCGGCTCGGTGCCGCTCCCGCGGGCGGCGAACGAGTAGCCGTTCGCGAGCGTCACGAGGTAGAGGTCCTGCGCCGGGATCAGCTCGCCGTCGGCATCATGGAATTTCTCGCGGCCGAAGTCCTGGAACTTCGTGACCGTGGTCTCGCCGAACGTCGTGGGCGGGGCCGACCGGTAGGTGTGGAGGATGCGCTTGATCTTCGCCGCCCCGCTCGCGCCTTCGTAGTAGATGTTGATGACGCCCTCGAGGAAGAAGCCGTATTTGAGATAAATCTCGTCGAGGTATTCAGGCACGGTCAGGCCGCGGGACTTCACCCACGCCGAGACCTCGGCGAACATGAGGCAGGCCGAGTTGCCGTCCTTGTCGCGGAGCATGTCGTTGGGCAGGTAGCCGTAGCTTTCCTCGGTGCCGAAGAGATAGAACGTGCTGTGCTGCTGCAGCAGGTCGGCGCGCTGGCGGAAGGGTGTCGCGTCGTAGTCAAAGCCCGGCCCCATGGCCTTCGTCAGCTGCTCCTCGTAGACGCGCATCTTGCCGGCGATCCACTTGAAGCCGGTGAGGCAATTGATGACCTTCACGCCGTGGCCGCGGCCGATGGCGTCCTGCAGCGGGGTCGTGACAAAGGTCTTGATGATGGCCGCCGACCGGCTGCCGCCGGCCGGGATCCAGCCGAGTTCCTTGTATTTGGCGATGCGGTAGTCGGCCAGCAGCGCCCCCACCTGGTTGCCGGTGAGGAGTTCCATCTTCCCCGCCTTGTTGCGCACGGCGACGCCCATGCGGTCGGCATCGGGATCGGTCGCCATCACGATGTCGTGCCCACCCTGCTCGGCCAGCGCCACCGCGAGGGCGAGCGCCTCAGGATTCTCGGGATTCGGCGACTTGACCGTCGGGAAGCGGCCGTCGAAGGCCACCTGCTCGCGCACCTGGGTGAGATGCACGCCGGCATGCAGCAGCAACGGCACGGAGGAAACCCCGCCGACGCCGTGGATGCTCGTGAAGACCACCTTGAGCGGCGTCTTCTTGAAAACGGAGGGATCAAGGGCGGCCTGCGCCGCGACGGCGAGGTAGTCGTCGTCGGCCTTGGGCCCGAGCGTCACGACCCGAGAGATGTCCTTGGTGAGATATTCCTGCACCGTCGACAGGGACACCGCATCCACCTCGGCGATGATGCCCTTGTCGTGCGGCGGAATCACCTGGGCCCCGTCGGTGAAGTAGGCCTTGAAGCCGTTGTCGTGCGGGGGATTGTGGCTCGCCGTGATGACGACGCCCGTGTGGGCCTGCAGGTGGCGGACGGAAAAGCTCAGCTGCGGGGTGGACCGCGGCCCGTCGAAGATCACGGCCTCGCCGCCCAGCTTCACCCACGTGGAGGCGGCCAGCTCGCAGAAGTGCCGCGAGAAATGCCGGACGTCGTGCGCGATGACGATCTTCGGCTTGGCGGCGCTCTGCTGCTGGACCAGATATTTCGCCATGTAGCGGTGCAGGCCGATCACGGCGCGCAGCAACGTGAATTCATTGAGCAGGTTGCTGCCCACCGCCGCGTGCTCGGGACTGCCGCTCGCGGACAGCGTGCCGGTCTCGGCCCGGGCCGTCACCTTGCCCATCGTGCGACCGCGCATGCCGCCGGTGCCGAATTCCAGGTAACGGTAGAAGCGGTCGTTCAATTCCGCCCACTCCCCGCGCTCGATCAGCTCGGCCATGCTCTGCTGCGCCCAGTCCGGCAGGCCAGCCTGGAGCCAGACAGTGAGGTTGTCGGCGGCGCTCGGCATCAGCTTGCCGTCTTTAACCGCCTGGGAGATTTTTTCTGTGGGATTCATCGGAATTATTAACCCAGAGAGCACAGAGTTCTCAGAGAAGACTCAAGGCGGTTTACCGGGGATAACGCGGTCGTCCCGGATGGGACGATTGCAGGCTCGGCTGAATTTATCCGTGTTGATCCGTGAAATCTGTGGTCAAAACCAGCCTGCCTCCGCGACCTCCGCGCACTCTGCGTTTAAAGCATTGGTCCTATTCGAGGTATAATCCCTCGGTCACCGCAGGCTTGGCCGGCAGCCGGCTCCAGCGCTCGGCGAAGGTCTCGGCATCGTAGCCGAACAGGGGCGAAACCTCCACCCGGCCTGCCGGCAGGCCGGTCGCGTCGACCTCGACCTTGGCCCCCGCGGCCAGCAGCCAGCGGGCGAACTGCCGCATCTGGTCCTCCTTCGAGGTTTTCGGGGAATCCACGCCCTCGGCGTTCTTCACCGGGCTGAAATCGTCGGCCCGGGCGGTCTCAATCACCACGGAGTTCTGCGCGAACGGCAGCGCATCGAAGACGAACATCTCGAACTTCACCCCGTTGGGCTTATCCGGCTTCACCGGCCGGCCCGCGGCGTCGACCGTGGCGATCTTCTTGTCCGCCCGGTGAAACGGCAGCGCGGCGGCCGCGGCGGCCGGGAAACCTGAAACCTGAGACCTGAAACCTGAGGAAGAAGGCAATGAGGCATTGGGATCGGAATCCTCAGCTTTCAGGTTTCCGGTTTCAGGTTTCTGCGCGTCTGCGCCACCCGCCATCCGGCGGGCGAACTCCCGGTCGATGATGTGGATCGCGATGCTCCCGGCGCTGTAGCGCAGCGAACCGTCGGGATTGGTCTCCCGCTGCATCGCGAGCGGCATGTCGCTGTATTCGATGACAACCACCTTGCCGTTCTGCAGACAAAAATGACCGACCTTCTCCTCGGCGTAGGCTTTAGGCACCATCTTGCTCGACATCCCGGAGCCGGCCAGCAGGTGGAAGCCGATGAAGGCGGGGTCGACACACCGGATGAGCGGATTATCCACCTGGAAGTAGCTGAGCGTGTCGATGCCCTCGGACTGCATGAGGTCGAGCGCCCCGCTGCGGTGCAGGGCGCGGAGCGATCCGCCGTGGCCGTCGGGGCTCAGCGCCAGCGACCCGGGTGACTCGAGCAGCAGCTTGCCCGCAAAATCCACCGCCGGCATCCGGCCCTGCCGGAAGCAATGCACGCGGGCCCGGTCCAGGCCGAAGTAGCGGTGCGCGGCAAAGAACTGTTCGGTCTGCTCGTGGTTCGCATGACTCGTCATGATGAACCAGTGCAAGGGCCGGCCGTAGCGCAGGCCGGCCGCCTTGATTTTTTCCGCGAATACCTGGAAGAGCGACTTCCCCTTGAGCGGGGTGACGGCGAAGGTGCCCTTGGGACCGTCATAACCGAGACGCGTCCCCTGCCCGCCTGCCACGGTGAAGACGCCGACGCGCCCGGCGCGCAGGGCGGCTTCGCCCGCGGCCCGCGCCGCCGACCACTGGGCGGCGTCGCCGCCATTCTCCGGCAGCATGGTGCACGGGGCCGGCGTCAGGCCGGAAAGATCCACGCCCGCGACCCCGGCGGTCTTGAGCACCAGCGTGCGATTGAGCCGCGCGACCTCCGCGAGGTCGATTTCCCGGGCCTGCGCCACCAAGGCGGCGCGCCCGGCGGCGTCGAGGGATTCCCAGAACGAGAAAACCTGGCCTTGGCCGGCCGAACGGAAGGAAGCGATCAATTGGTCTGTGTGCATCGAATTGGCTCAGAGAGCTGGCATGGATAGCACAAACCGAACGGATAATTGCCAATACATTTTCACCGCCGGCCCATGGAGACGAAGCACCTGGGAGTGCCTGCAAACCTGATCGTGACCGGATGAGAGCCGGAGAGCGATGACGCGGAGAGGAGAACCTAGGCGGAACCCGGTCAAGGTGGGGCGGCCGTGAGGCTGGTTTCGATCGCCAAGTGCGCCTGGCAGAAGCGCGGCCGCACCAAACCTGGCTCCCGGCCAGGCCGCCTCCATACGTGACTCGCCCCTCCGAATGAACATTCACCGCACCTTCCTGCCAGTTAGGCCCCAAATCCCACGCGGGATCTTTGCCAATAAATGCGTATCTATCTCCATTGAATCACGCTTCATCGCGTCGATTGTAACATGATTGTATGGGGTATTTCGCGTAGTATCCTGCCCTGCAAGGATAGCCCCCTCAGAATCGCCAGACGTGTTCCGTTAATCATGGCACACTTAGTGACGTTTATTCACCCACCCGGCACCCCAAACTTATCCCCACGCATTCCCGTTTGTTTCTCCGATCCTTCACCAGCTTGCATATGAGCGAACGTCACACTCCACACTCGATCGCACGCCGGTGGAGCCTGCTGTTCCTTGTGCTCGGATGCACCGCCTTGAGCCCGGCGGCGGAACATCCACGGATCCGGGTCGGCGTCGAATCCAACTCGCCCCCCCTTTCCTTCATCGACCCGGCGGAAAAGCCCACGGGCTTCACCGCCGAACTGCTGGCGGCCATGAACGGGACGGGCAAGGTCGAGGTCGAGATCGTGGCCAGCTCCTGGAAATACATCACGGAAGAGTTCAACGCCGGCCGACTGGATGCACTGGCCAATGTCATCTACACCGAGGAACGCCACGTCCACATGGATTTTTCCATCGACCACGCCTTCATCCATGGCGTGGCCTACACGCGGCCGGACACCCCCGCGATCCGGCGGACCGCTGATCTCGCCGGCAAACGGATCGCCACGCTCAAAGGCAGTTTGGCGCACACCCACGCCACCGCCCATCCCGAATGGCGCACCACGATTGTCCTCTACCCCTCTTGGCAGACCATGCTCGCCGCCGTGGTCAGCAAGGAGTGCGATGCCGCCCTCTTCCTCCGCCCCCTGGTGGAGGAGCAGCCCGATTCCTACGGCCTGCACAGCGAATTCGTCGACGATCTCATCTACCAGTTCCGCTTCGCCGTGCACAAGGGCGACGCCGGCACCCTGGAGCGGCTCAACGCGGCACTCGCCCGCGTCCTGCACGATGGCACCTTCGACCAGCTCTATCGCAAGTGGCTCGGTCCGATCGAACCCCATCCCGTCCAAGCCGCTGATCTCCGGCCCTATGCCGTCCCCGCGGTGCTGGTAATCCTGCTGGTGCTTGCGATCTTTGGCTGGCAACGCCACATGCTCCACCGGATCGCCCGGCAGGCCGAGGCGTTGCGCGAGAGCGAGGCGCGCTGGAAATTCGCCCTCGAAGGCTCGGGAGACGGGGTCTGGGACTGGAACCTCGCCGCCGGCACCGTCCTGCGCTCCCCTCGCCTGAAAGCCATGCTCGGTTATGCCGAAAACGAGATCGGATCGGCCCCCGAGGAATTGCACCGCCTCATCCACCCGGAGGACCTGCCTGGCCAGCGAGCCGCCTTGCAGGCCCATCTCGACGGGACGAGGCCGGTTTACGCCCATGAGCACCGCGTTCAGGCCCGGGACGGACGCTGGCTCTGGCAGCTCGATCACGGACTGGTGGTCAGCCGCGATGCGGCGGGCCGGCCCTTGCGCATGATCGGCACTCATACTGACATCACCGAGCGCCATGCAAGCGCCGCCGCCCGGGAGCAGATGATCACTTCCCTGCAAGCCGCCCTGGCCAACGTGAAAACCCTCTCCAGTCTCCTGCCGATTTGTTCCGGGTGCAAAAAAATCCGCGACGATCAAGGCTACTGGAGCCAGGTGGAAACCTACATCCACCAGCACACGGGCACCCAATTTTCCCACGGCATGTGCCCCGACTGCCTCCGTCGCTACTACCCCTCCTACAGCGAGCCACCGCCCGATAAGTCATGAAGCAGGCCGGTCCTATTTCATGGTGAGCGCGAGCCTGGATCGAGAAATCAGCCCCGCCCCGTTGAGCCTTGCCCGCGCCAGGCAACTGCTGCGCGACCCGCAATCCGGCCTCTCCGATATCGGCGCCCCTGGTCGGCAGCGATTTCCGGCGCCATCACGGCCCGAGCCCTGAATCATACCGACCTTACTTCATCTCCTCGAACCGGAAGATGAATTCCTGGTTTCTCGCGTAGCCGAGCTTCTGGCGGATGATGCGCTCCACGAGCACCGGGTCGCGCTGCAGCCGCTCCAGGTAAGCCTCCTGCTCCTTCAGGCGTGCGAGGGCCGTGTCCAGCCGTTGCTGGTTGGCGCTTTCCTGCACGCGGCTGGTCTTGAGATCCCGCTGCATCTGCACGAAAAAGGTAATGCCCCACAAGGCGACCCCCAGGAAAAGGAGCGCGTAGAAACCCATGGCCAGCTTGTTGTAATTGACGGTCGCCAAGGCGGGAAGGTAAGCAAGGCCCGGGAGTCCCAAGCAACGTTTTTCAAAGGGCATTCACGCGGTTTTGGCGTGCTTTTTCCGCTGGGGCCCAAATACTTTCGCGCGATGTATCAGAGCTACTACGGCTTTTCGGAGATGCCGTTTCATATCACGCCGGACCCGAAGTTCCTTTACCTGAGCACCACCCATCAGGAAGCCCTGCAGCATCTGAAATACGGGGTCACGGAAAAGAAGGGCTTCATCGTGCTGGTCGGCGAGGTGGGCTGCGGCAAGACGACCCTCTGCCGCAAGTTCCTGGGCGAGCTCGACCCCCAGCACTACGACACCGCCCTGGTCCTCAACCCCCGCGTCACCGAGACGCAGATGCTCAAGGCCATCCTCACCGAACTGGGCGAGCACCACCTCGCCCGCAGCAAGAACGACCTGGTCGCCCAGATGAACCAGGTCCTCCTCGACCGCATCAGCCAGGGCCGCGAGATCGTCCTCATCATCGACGAGGCCCAGAATCTCTCCTTTGAGGTCTTCGAGCAGGTGCGGCTCCTCTCCAACCTGGAAACCGACAAGCAGAAGCTCCTCCAGATCGTGCTGATGGGCCAGCCCGAGCTGAAGGTGAAGCTCGCCATGGAGGAACTCCGGCAGCTGCGCCAGCGCATCTTGGTCCACTACGAGCTGCGGCCCTTCGACCGCGCCGAGATGGACCGCTATATCCACCACCGCCTCACGATCTCCGGCAGCATGGGCCGGCCCCACTTCACGGCGTGGGCCCTCCGCCACCTCTTCAAGGCCAGCCGCGGGATCCCGCGCATCATCAACAATCTTTGCGACAAGTCGCTCCTCTCGGCCTTCATCCGCGAGTCCGACGAGGTCAACTACTGGGACGCCCGCCGCGCCTCGAAGGACCTGGAACGCCTGACGGACTGACGTCGCGGAAACCTGAAACTTGAAACCTGAGACCTGAGTTTAATGCCTTCCCTCCATCAATCGTCAGTCCCGACTTCTGGGGTTTCTGATCTCAGGTTTCGGGTTTCGCCTTTTTCCCCTTCAGGTTTCAGGTCTCAGGTCTCAGGTTTCCTTAAACTCCATGAGTTTAATTAACGACGCGCTCAAGAAGGCCCAGAAGCAGCGGACCGGCGAGGCCCCGCCGCTGGCCGGCATGCCGTCGATCGGCGGGGAATCCCCCGGACGCATCGCCAAGCGCGCCAAGCCCGCCAGCTTCAACGCTCTTTTCCTGCGCGTGGGGCTCGGGGCCGGCGCCCTGTTGATCGTGGTCGGGGTCGGGGCGTATTACGCTTTGCGCAGCCCCGGCAAGGAAACCGCCCCGCCCGCCGCGCAGGCCCACTCCCCTGCGCCGGTCGTGAAGCCGCCGGTCGAGCCGCCCGTTGTCCTGACGAAGGCCTCGGAGCCGGCGCCCACGTTCAATCTGCCCATCGCCGCGCCCCCGGCAGTCGTGGAACAGCCCGCGCCCACGGTCCACCAGCCGGCGCCCGAGCCGGTGGCTACGACGACCCCGCCGCCGGTGGTGAAGCCGAAGGACGAGCCGCGCCGCAGCGGTGTTGGATCTGTTGCAAAGCCCGCCGTTCCCGCACCGGCCGCCGAGCCATCCGTGCCGGTCTTGGCCGCCAAGATGGACGGCAAGGCCGTCGGCTACATCGAGAATCTCCGCATCGCCGGCATCCGCGCCTCGGCCACCGACAGCAAGGTGCTCATGAACGACCGGGTCTACCGCGTCGGCGACATCGTGGAGCACGAGCTGGGCCTCAAGCTGATCGGCATCACCTCCAGCTCGATGACCTTCGAGGACGAGCGCGGCGCCAGGTATACGCGCAATTTCTGATCGGGCTTCCGCCCGCCAGAAATTGGAAACCTGAAACTCGAAACCTGAGCCGAGATCATGCAGTTGGCGTGGGCCAGCGAGCTTGTCCGTTCGACAAGCTCAGGACCCCGAGCCTGTCGTGGGGCTCGCGCTCTGAACAGCGCCCGCGAGCGGGCTGGCCCACCTGGACACCATTCAGTTCCCTCATGACTAGAGCGGAACATCCACCCAACTGCCTGAGTTGGCTGAGTTTCCCGGAACGCCAGCCCCATGCGCTAAAGCTTCCATCGTTTCTCCTCTTTCAGCGATTTCAGGTCTCAGGTTTGGTGCAGTTTCAGGACATCCTATCCAGTTAGTTTCAGGACATCGTATCCGGTAG
>JAQSDJ010000215.1:9673-13770 GCA_029945855.1 Lacunisphaera sp. | reverse complement strand
ACGTAGACCAGACCCATCAGGACCAGGGAGGCGCGGGTCTTGAGGCCGAGCAGCAGCGTGACCCCGAGCGCCAGCAAGATGTAGCCCAGCGACAGCGCGAAGGGCTTCGTCGCCCACAGCGGCAGGAACGACGCCCCCGTGATGCCCGTGGCCATGCGCGCCATGTTTTGATAATAAGCCTCGAAGGTGTAGCGCCCGCCCGACTCGAATTTCTCGAGGCCGGCGAACAGGGCCCGCAGGCCGAGGAAAAGCCTCAGGATCAGGAAGGCGGCCGTGTAGTCGCAGTTGCGCGGCGCCGGGGAGGTATCGGGTTTCATGGGAGGGGAAAGCGGCTCGGGGGTAGGGATATTTTACAGAAGGGCGGCAGTTCAGGCGAGGGTCGCCGGGGAAATGCATTTGCAGGCTTCGGGGAAACATTATCTATGAAGCGTTGCCGCAATCAAAGGCAAGCCCCGTGCTTGTCACGCCGCCGTCAGTTTGGTTTTTATCAGCCACCCACCCCTCCGCTTATGCCCCGCCCGATCACGCTCTTCACCGGCCAATGGGCCGACCTCCCCCTCACCCAGCTCGCGCCGCTGGCCAAACGCCTGGGCTACGACGGCCTCGAGCTCGCCTGCTGGGGCGACCACTTCGACGTCGATGCCGCCGCCACGTCGGACAAATATCTCAAGGAGAAGTGGGCCGTCCTGCAGGACCACGGCCTCACCTGCTTCGCCCTCTCCAGCCACCTCGTCGGCCAGGCGATCTGCGACCTGATCGACGAGCGGCACCAGTCGATCCTCCCGCCCGACGTGTGGGGCGACGGCGAGCCCGAAGGCGTCCGCAAACGGGCCGCGAAGAAGATGGTGCTCACCGCCAAGGCCGCCCGCCGTTTCTTCAACGCCCGGCCCGGCGCCAAGAATCCCCTGGCCCCGGCGATCGTCAACGGCTTCACCGGCTCCTCGATCTGGCACTCGCTCTACGCCTTCCCGCCGACCTCGCAGGAATACTGGAACAAGGGTTTCGCCGATTTCGGTAAACGCTTCGGCCCGATCCTCGAGGAATTCGAGAAGCAGAACGCCAACTTCGCCCTCGAGGTCCACCCGACCGAGATCGCCTTCGACCTCGCCAGTGCCGAGCGCGCCGTCGCCGCGGTGAAGGGCCACAAGCGCTTCGGCTTCAACTACGACCCCTCGCACCTCGGCTACCAGGGCGTCGACTACGTGAAGTTCATCCGCACCTTCGGCCCGCGCCTCTTCCACGCCCACATGAAGGACGTGTGGTGGGGCCACGGCGACGGTTCCGTCGGCGTCTTTGGCGGCCACACCAGCTTCGGCGACGCCCGCCGCCAGTGGGATTTCCGCTCCGTCGGCCGGGGCGACATCAATTTCGAGGAGATCATCGTCGCGCTGAACGACATCAACTACCAGGGTCCGCTTTCCGTCGAGTGGGAGGACATCCGCATGGACCGCGAGCACGGCGCCGCCGAGTCCTGCGCCTTCCTGCGGAAGCTCGACTTCGCCCGCAGCCGGATCGCCTTCGACGCGGCCTTCGACAAGGAAAACCAGTAGGAAGAGGTAGCGAGTAGTGGGTAGCGAGTAGCGAGCATCACGCCGCGCACCTGTTGCCCCCAGCTCGTTGCTTTTCAAATCTACTCACTACGCGCTACCCGCTACTCACTACTTCCAACACCATGACTCTCAAAATCGGAATCATCGGCGCCGGCGGCATGGCCAACTACCACGTCCCCGGCTTCCGCGCGGCGGGCGCGGAGGTCATCGCCCTCTGTGATGTCAACCCCGCCGCCGCCCGGCAGGCCGCGACCAAGCACAACATCGGCCGCGTCTTCACCGACGTCGCCGATATGCTCAAAAGCCTGCCCGAACTCGACGCGGTCTCGGTGATCGTGCCGAACAAGTTCCACGCGCCGCTGGTCCTGCAGGCGCTCGCCGCCGGCCGTCACGTGTTCTGCGAAAAGCCGCCCGCGCTCAACGCCAAGCAGATGGCCGCGATGCTCGCCGCCGCCAAAAAGGCGAAGCGCCGGCTCATGTTCAATTTCAACAACCGTGCCCGCCCCGAGAGCTACGCGATGATGGACTACATCGGATCCGGCGCCGTCGGCCCGATCAACACCTGTCAGGCCAAGTGGATCCGCCGCGCCGGCATCCCCGGCTTCGGCGGCTGGTTCACCACCAAGGCCCTCTCCGGCGGCGGCCCGCTCATCGACCTGCTTCACATGCTCGACCTCGGGCTGTTCTTCATGGGCTACCCCGCGCCGGCCCACATCCTCGCCCGCACCTACGACACCCACATCACCAACCAGGCCTTCAAGGGCCCGTGGGGCATCCCCGATGTCGCCCGGGGCACCACCGACGTCGAGGCCGCGGCGCACGGCTTCATCACCTTCCAATCCGGCCAGGCCATGTCGTTCCAGGTGTCCTGGGCCGAGATGAACCAGCGCGAGGAGGTCTCGGTCGCCTTCCAGGGCACGAAGGCCGGCGGACTCGTCCGCCGCCTCTTCGGCGTGGACGGCATCGACGCCACCGCCCAGGACGCCTGCGAACTCTACACGCTGGAGCACGGCCGCATGGTCAACCGCAACATCGTCGTCCCCGCCGACGAGACCATGGGCCGCGTGCGCTCCGCCACGAACTTCGTCCGCGCCCTCGAGGGCAGCGAGCCGCCGCTCAACACCCCCGAGCAGGCTCTTGCGCTGATGAAAATCATCGACGGCGCCTATCAGTCCGCCGCCACCGGCAAACCGGTGGCCCTGTAGCTTGGAGTGACAGTGAGGGTGAAGGTGAGAGTTGACCTGACCTTCAATCGATTCTCCGCACTTCCTCTTTCTTGAACTCCCCTTCACCTGCACCTCGAGATCGCGCCACACTTTCACCCTCCCTCTCTTCCTCCCCATGAAACTCAACCGCAAACTCCGTATGGGCATGGTCGGCGGCGGCCGTGGCGCCTTCATCGGCTCCGTCCACCGCATGGCCGCCCGGCTCGACGGCGAGATCGAACTCGTCGCCGGCTGCTTCTCGTCCGACCCCGCCAAATCCAAGGCCTCCGGCGCCGACCTCTTCCTCGACCCCGCCCGGGTCTACCCCAGCTACGAGGAAATGGCCCGGCGCGAGGCCGCCCTCCCCGCCGACCAACGCATCGATTTCGTCGCCATCGTCACGCGCAACAACACGCACTTCGCCGTGGCCCAGGCTTTCCTGCAGGCCGGCTTCCACGTCGTGTGTGACAAACCCCTCTGCTTCACGCTCAAGGAGGCGAAGCAGCTCCGCGCGCTCGTGCGGAAATCCGGCCGCGTCTTCGCCCTCACGCACAACTACACCGGCTACCCGATGGTCAAGGAGGCCCGCGACTGGGTCCGCTCCGGCAAGCTCGGTCGCATCCTCAAGGTCGTCGCCGAGTATCCGCAGGGTTACGCCATCACCGCCCTCGAGCAGGCGGCCGACGGCGCCATCTCCAACTGGCGCATGGATCCCGCCGTCGCCGGCGTCTCCAACTGCATGGGCGACATCGGCACGCACGCCCACAACCTCGTGCGCTATGTCACCGGCCTTGAGATCGAGGAAGTCTGCGCCGAGCTCTCCACCTTCATTCCCGGCCGTCCGCTCGACGACGATGGCAACTGCCTGATCCGCTTCGCCGGCGGCGCCCGCGGCATCCTCTACGCCTCGCAGGTCTCCAGCGGCGAGGAAAACAACCTCAACCTCCGCGTCTTCGGCACCCAGGGCTCGCTGCAGTGGTTCCAGGAAAACCCCAACGAACTCTTGTGGAAAAAGGCCGACGCCCCGCAACAGGTTCACCGCCGCGGCAACCGCTACCTCGGCGCCGCCGCCCAGGGCGCCACCCGCACGCCCTTCGCGCATCCCGAGGGTTTCATCGAGGCCTTCGCCAACGTCTACCGGGCGGCCGCGACCGCCATCGCCGACGCCGTCGCCGGACGCAAGCCGCCCAAGGGCGGCTACGATTATCCGACCATCGACGACGGCGTGGCCGGCATGACCTTCATCGAGACCGTGGTGAAGAGCTCCAAGGCCGGCGCCCGCTGGGTGAAGTTCCCACGGGTCTGACGCTCATCCCAAGTGTAGGGCTGCCGCGGGGGGGGG
>JAQSDJ010000215.1:0-9663 GCA_029945855.1 Lacunisphaera sp. | reverse complement strand
TACCGGTGCGCCCCACGGCCCGCCGACCAGCGGCGGCCCTACACAACCATCCGGTGCGCATCGTCTCACGCCAGCGTTGCCGGACGCCCTTCCCTCCCCTTACCCTGCAGGCATGAGTGAACGGATGCGCCACGGATTGCTGCTCGGCCTCGTCGGCCTGGTCTCACTCGCGCTGCGCCTGACCGAACTTTCCGTCCGCCCGATGCACGCCGACGAGGCGAACCAGGCCGTGAAACTTGGCGAACTGCTCGAGACCGGCCGCTACGCCTTCGACCCGCGCGATCATCACGGCCCGACGCTCTATTACGCCGCCCTGCCCGTCGCCTGGCTCCGTGGCCGGACCACCCTCGCCTCCCTCGACGAAACCACGGTGCGCCTCACCCCGGTGCTCTTCGGCGTGGTGTCCGTCGCGCTGCTGTGGCTGCTGGCGCAACCGCTCGGCCGCTGGCCGGCCCTCGCCGCCGCGGCGCTCCTCGCCGTTTCCCCGGCCGCGATCTACTACAGCCGTTACTTTGTCCAAGAAACCCTGCTCGTCGCCTTCACCCTCGGCGCGCTCGTTTGCGCCCAGCGCTGGTGGCGCACCGGCCTTGCCCGCTGGGCCGTGGCCGCGGGTGCTTGCGTCGGGCTGATGCAGGCCACGAAGATCAGTGCGCCGCTCTTACTGCTCGCCGCCGGCCTGGCCCTGCTGGCGGCACGTCCCGCGCGGCCGACCGCTTCGCCTCCCGCCCTGCATCTCGCTTGGGCGCTCGGCACGGCGCTCGTGGTCGCCGCACTGTTCTACTCGTCCTTCGGCACGCATCCCGCCGGCCTGCGCGACGCTTTCACGGCCTATGGCCATGCCTTCGCCCGCGGGTCGGGCGAAAGCGGTCACGACAAGCCGTGGTGGTATTATCTCTCGTTCTTCGGGGTGCAGCGCTCAGGCGGCGTGCCGTGGGGCGAGCCGGCCCTCGCGGTCCTGGCCCTCGCCGGTCTGGTCGTGGCGGCGGTCACCCGAAACACGTTTCTCCGCTGGAGCGCGGTCTACGCCGTGACGGTCGTCGTGCTCTTCTCGCTGCCGGCCTACAAGACGCCCTGGCACAACGTGCATTTCGCGCCCGCTCTGGCCCTGCTCGGCGCCGGCGCCCTGGCGGCGTTGCCGGGCTGGCGCTCCGCCGCCGGATTGCTTGCCGCGGTGCTCGCGCTGCAACTGTGGCAGGTCCGGCTCGCCGTCTATCGTTACCCCGCCGACCAGCGCAATCCCTTCGCCTACGTGCACAGTTCGCCCGACGTGCTGAAATACCGCCCGCTCGCCGCAGCCGCCCTCGCCCGCGCTCCCGCGGGAGCGGTGCGCGTCATCAGCGAGGAATACTGGCCTCTCCCCTGGTATTTCCGCGGCCTGCCGCGCACCGGCTACTGGAACACGCCGCCGGCGGACTGCGACGGGGCGCTCATCATCACGTCGACCACCCAGGCCGCGGCCGTGCGGGCCCGCCTCCACGGCCGCTACCGCGAATCTTTCCTCGGCCTGCGCCCGGGGGTCATCTGCGTGCTCTTCACGCCCGAGCCATGACGCCGCGCTATTCGCTCGTCGTGCCCCTCTACAACGAGGCGGGCAACCTCCTCCCGCTGACCGCGGCGGCCGTCGCCGTGCTCGACGGGCTCGCCGGCGGCTGGGAGATCATCTTCGTCGACGACGGCAGCACCGACAGCACCGCCGCCGAGCTCGCCACGGTCATCGCACGCTGGCCCCAATGCCGCGCCTTGGTCCACCCGCACAACCTCGGCCAGAACCACGCCCTCCTTGCCGGCCTGCGCGCGGCCCGCGGCGCGATCCTCTGCACCATGGACGGCGACGGGCAGAACGACCCACGCGATCTGCCCCTGCTGCTCGCCCCGGTCGAGGCGGGCGAACTCGACCTCGCGTGCGGCTGGCGCCACGACCGGCAGGACTCCTGGCTGCGCCGCCGGATGTCCCGCCTCGCCAATGCCGTCAGCCGCCGCGTCCTCCGCGACCATCTGCACGACAACGGCTGCCAGTTGCGCGCGATGCGGCGCGAGGTGGCCGCGGTGCTTTTCCCCTTCGAGCTGTTGCAATCGTTCATTCCCGCCATCGCCGTGGCCCATGGTTTCAAGGTCGGGGAGTTCAAGGTGCGTCATCATCCGCGGCTGCACGGCCAGGCGAAATACGGCCTGCGCCAGCTCTGGTGGCGTCCGGCCGTCGCCCTGCTGCGCCTGCGCCGCCAACTCCCCCGATGAATTCTTTCGAACACCAACACGAGGCCATGGCGACGACGTTCGTCATCCATGTCGCCGGCCACCCGGCGGAATACGCGCGGCAGGCCGCCGCCGCCGCGTTCCGCGAACTCGACCGGCTCGAAGGCGAGCTCAGCGTTTTCGTCGAATCCAGCGACATCGCCCGCGCCAACCGGCTTGCCGGTGACGAGTCGATCACCATCGGCGACGACGCATGGCAGTGCCTGCTGCTCGCCGCCGGGGTCGCCCAGGCCACGGACCGCGCCTTTGATCCCGCCTATGCCACGGAACGAGCCGCGGGCACGCCGGCCGGGGCGCCGCCGTTCACGCTCGATCCGGCCACGCATACCCTCACCTCGCACGTCGCGCGGCTGCACCTTGATCTCGGCGCCATCGGCAAGGGTTACGCCCTCGACCGCCTGGGCGAGTTGTTGGGGGAATGGAACGTCACGCGCGCCTGCCTGCACAGCGGCGGCAGCACCGTGCTGGCGCTCGCGCCTCCCGAGGACCGGTCCGGCTGGCCGGTGAATCTCGACGCAGGCGGTTCCCGGCCGACCCTCCGGCTGGCGCACGCCGCCTTGAGCGGCTCGGGCCTTACTGTCCAAGGCACGCATCTCGTCGACCCGCGCACGGGCGGACCCGCCGCCCGCTCCACCCGGACCTGGGCGTTGGCCCCCAGCGCGGCCTTGTCCGATGCGCTCTCGACCGCGTTTTTTGTCTGGTCCGACGACGCCATCGCGGCGTTTTGCGCCGCCCACCCAGAGGTCGGCGCCGCCCTCCTCACGCCGGACGGCAGGCTCGTCGCCCACGCGGCGCTGCAGGAATTGCTGCGCGCCGCCGACCCGGCGTCTTGATCACGGCCCCAGCAGGGGCGTGAGCAGTTGCTTCCAGATGGCATAGCCGGCGGCGTTCATGTGCAGCCGGTCGCCAACATAAAGTTCCGGCCGGGCCGCGCCCTGCGCGTCGAGCATCGCCGGAAAAACGTCGACGAACGCGCACCGCGGGTCCTGTGCGCAGGCGGCGGCAATGAGCGCGTTCGCGGCCCGGAACTTGTCCCAGGCCGCCGCCCGGCTGGGACTCGGCTTGCAGGCGATGTAGAGGAGGCGCGCGGCCGGCAGCGCCGCCTGCACCTTGGCGCGGAACTGCGCGAAATCCGCCGCCACCTGCTCCGGAGTCCGGTGGCCGCCGGCCAGGTCGTTTTCCCCCGCGTAGAGCACGACCACACGCGGCCGGTGGGGCGCCACCAGCCGGTCGAAATAGAATACGCTGTCCGCCAGCTCCGAGCCGCCGAAGCCGCGGTTGACCACATTCATTCCGGGGAAATCCCCGGTGAGGCTCCGCCACAACCGGATGGAGGAGCTGCCGACAAACACGATGCCGCCGGGCGCCGGCGGGTTGGCCTGGTCCGCCTGGGTCAGCTGGTCGATCTCTTTCAGCCAGCGCTCCGGCGCGGCCATCGCCGGTGCGAGCCAGCCGAAGAGCAGGAACAGGGCGAGCAACCGAAGCCTGAACAAATGCTGCTGAATGGTCGGCATGCCCCAGTTTCCCCGGAACCCGCCGCACCCGTCAAGCCACTCCACGCCGCGGCCCGGGCGGGGCGGTCGCACGACAATCCCGGCATAGGGTTACACCTTATAGCCGCGGGCCGGCGGATGGGGCATCATACGCGCCGGAACAGCACTTCATCAACCCAACCAGAGAGGATTAATCATATGGCCAAGAAAAGCAGAGGCGGCAGAATGACCGCCGCCAAGAATCGCGCCGCAAAATCGAAAGGTGGCAAGGGCCCCATCAAGAGCCGCCCGGCCGGTCGGAATATCATGAAGACCTGAACGGCCCCCGCGCCGTGACCGCATTTTGCCAAGGCCGTCCCCGGACGGCCTTTTTCATCGCTCGACACAAAGGCCGCCCGTCCGCCGCCCCATGAAAACCGTGTTGTTCGTCTGTTATCTCGCGACCTGGGCGTTCATCCCGCACCTGCTGCTGCTCAAGAAACGCCCCACCGCCACGCTGGCCTGGCTCTGGGCCATCCTCTTCATCCCGTTCCTCGGGGCGCTGGCCTATCTTTTTTTCGGCACCGACCGGCTGAAGCGCCGGCGGCTCAAGCGCCGCGAGCTCTTCTCCGCGCGCGCCACGCGCCGGCAGATCCCCGCCGGCACCACGGATGACGCCACCACCGGGCTGGTGCAGGCCTTGCCCCGGCGCGACCGCCAGTTCCTGCAGCTGCTCTCCCGCATCAACCAGCTGCCCGTCAGCTCCGCGGACCACCTGCGCGTCCTCAGCGATGCCGGCGAATTCTATCCGGCGCTCGAGCAGCGCATCCTCGCGGCGGTGCACCACATCCACCTGGAATTCTACATCTGGCAGGCCGACGAGACCGGCGCGCGCTTCCTGCAGCTGCTGGTCGCGGCGGCGCGGCGCGGCGTCTGCGTGCGCCTCCTGCTCGACGGCGTGGGCTCGCACGGCTTCGCCGAGCATCTGCTGGCGGATTTCACCGCCGCCGGCGGCCGGTTTTCCTGGTTCCAGAGCCTGGACCCCAAGCGCCTGCGCTTCTTCATGAACCTGCGGAACCACCGCAAGCTCCAGATCATCGACGGCACGATCGCCTTTGCGGGCGGCATGAACATCGGCCGCGAGCACGAGGGCCATGACGCCGCCCTCGGCCGCTGGCGCGACGTGCAGCTCGAGGCCACCGGCCCGGTGGCGGGGGAACTGCAGGAGGTGTTCGCCGACGACTGGTTCTTCGCCACCGGCGAAAAGATCGCCGATCCCCGCTACTACCCGGCCCAGTCCGGTTCACCGCGACATCCCGTGCACATCGTGCTGGGCGGACCCGACCGCCGGAACGAGCCCATCAGCAAGTCCGTCGTCAGCCTGCTCAACGAGGCGAGCGACCGCGTCTGGATCGCCACCGGCTACTTCGTGCCGGACGGCATCGTGCTCACCGCGCTCGAGCTGGCGGCCAGCCGCGGCGTCGACGTGCGCCTGCTTATCTCGGAGAAGAACGACCACCCGTGGCTCGTCACCGTCGGCCGCTCCTACTACGGTGAATTGCTCGCCGCCGGCGTGCGGATCTTCGAATACTCGGCCGGCATCCACCACGCGAAGATCGCGCTGGCCGACGATCACTGGGCGATGGTCGGCTCGGCCAACCTGGACTACCGCTCGATGCGGCTGAACTTCGAGCTCAACCTCCTGTTCCATTCGCCGGTGCACAACGCGGAGCTCGCCCGCATCCTCGAGCACGATTTCAGTCTCTGCCAGGAGATCGACCCGGCGGTGTTCGCGCGGCGCCCCTTCCGGCAGAAATTTGCCGAGGCCGCGCTGCGGCCGCTCTCCCCCCTGCTCTGAGCCGCCATTCGGTAGCACTACACCCCATTCTTGCCGGGCCGCGAATCAGCTAGCCTTGGCGGACATCCATGGTCGCCTCCCTTTATTCCTCCGTCCCGCCCGTCCGTTCCACCCTAGACCGCGCCGCCCGCGCCGCGCTCGCGCTCCGGGAGGCGAAACATGACGCCATTCTGGTGCAGCGGTTCGTCGCCGGCGACGAGGCCGCGTTCGTCGAGATCGTCAACCGCTACCGCGACAAGATGTTTCGGGCCGCGCTGGGCCTGCTGCGCAACAGCGCCGACGCCGAGGAGATCGCCCAGGACACTTTCATCCGCGCCCACCGGAGTCTCGCCCACTTCCGCGGCGACGCCTCGCTCGCCGCCTGGCTCTACTGCATCACGCTCAACCTGTCCCGCAACCGCTACTGGTATTTTTTCCGCCGCCGCCGCCACGCGATGCTGCCGCTCGACGCCGCCGTCGGGGCGGACAATTCCGCGACCTTCGCCAACCTGGTGGCCAGCGACGCCCCCGGTCCGGTGCGCGAGGCCGTGAACAATGAATTTGCCGCCAGCGTCACCGCATGCACGGCGCTGCTGCCGCCCAGCCAGCGGGAGATCCTCACCCTGCGCAACGTGCAGCATCACTCTTACCGCCACATCAGCCGGACGCTCGGCATCGGCATCGGCACGGCCAAGAGCCGCATCGCGCGGGCCCGGTGCAGCCTCCGCGTGCTGCTGAGCAAGGCCTACCCGGAGTTCCGGCCCGACGCCGCCTCCACCGACTGTTTTGAGACCTTGCGCGGGTCGGGCCGCCTGGAAGCCGTCGGCACGTAATATTACTCTGTTACGTTGTAGGCATATCAAGAGGGTGGGCCGGCAGGTCCCTCTGCCGGCAAGGACCACGCGAGGTGCGCCCATTACCCCAAGCGGGCACAGGGACGTGCCGCCCACCAGAAGACCAACCTGACAGGGTAATACTAGCGCCTCATCACGGCCACCCGGCTTTGCCCAGCGCGCTCGGGTAACACCCCATGGCGTCCGGCCGCTCCGCCGTGTAGCGTCGTTGCACCATGCCAGAAAACTCCACTCCCGCCCCCCAGAACGACCCGACCAAAGCCACCCAACAGGGCCGGCCTGGCGGCCCCGCCCCGACGCCCGCTCCCGTCGTTCCCTTCAAAAAACCCGCCGCCGCCAAATCCGCCACCGCGACGGCCGACGATGCTTCCGCGGAAAACGAAATCTCCGTCCCCGCCGCCGGCAAGCCGATGGTCCTGCCGATCGTGCTGGGTGCCGTCGCCGCGCTTTTCATCGTGACCACGCTGGTGTTCTGGAGCCAGGTGAAGGCACGCGAGTCGACCATCACCCAGATCAACAACCGCTCGGGGCAGGCCGAAGCCGCCCTGGTCCAGATGCAGACGGTCCTCGACGCCAACAAGGCCGACACCGCCACGCTCCAGAAGCAGCTGGACGTCGCCGCGGCGGAATCCAGCTCACTCAAGGCCGACCTGGACAAGACCAAGGCGGACGCCGCCGCGACCCAGATCCTGTTGGACAAGTCCCGGCTGACCGCCACCGAGTTCCAGGTGCAGAGCGAGGAGGCCAAGGTCGCCTCCCTCAAGCACCAGGGCGCAGTGGCGCTGGCCCAGGCCCAGACCGCCGTGATGCAGACCCAACTGAACAAGGCCAAGGCGGACACGGTCCAGTTGGAGACCAAGCTCGCCGAGGCCAACGTGCGCGCCGCCGACCTGCAGGCGAGACTGGCAAAAGCCGAGACAGAACTGGCCCAGGCGCTGAAGCCCCCCACGAAAAAAAGGTGACCGACTGACGGGTGCGAACACCGCAGCGGCCGTGAGGCCGCTGGGGCCCGCCCCTCGGCAAGCCCGTGCGACAAGCTCAGGGTGGTGAGCGAAGTCGAACCACTCTGGGCCTTGAGTCTGTCAAACCGGCGGGCACACGAAAGCTGCTCCGAACTGGCCCGCGGCGCCCCACCGCCCGCAGCCGCATGGTTGGGTTTCACCCCATGTCGCCGAAACGCGATTGTTGGTAGGCTGGTGGGGTGAACAACCCGTATTCAGGCCGATTTCCGTTTTGCCGGCGGATGAGGCCGCGCGCGGGCGCCTGAACGGTGTCGAATCCCCCCATCCCATGCTGCCCCATCCCACCCTGGCCACCCGCTACGCCACGCCCGAGGCGAAGCCGGAATACGTCAACCGGCTGTTCGACCGGGGCGCGAAGCATTACGACGCCGTGGTGGACTGGGGCTTTCTCCGCAGCGGAGCCTCCTACCGCCGCTGGTCGCTGCAACAACACGGCCTGCTGCCCGGCGACCACCTGCTCGACGTGGCCTGCGGCACCGGCCTCGTGGCGGTCGCGGCGGCCAAGATCCTCCACACGGCCGACAACATCACGTGCCTCGATGCCAGCACCGGCATGCTCGACGTCGCCCGGACCAAGCTCGCGGCGCGCTTCGTGCTGGGCCGCGCCGAACAGCTGCCCCTGCCGGACCAGGCCTTCGATTTCCTCACCATGGGCTACGCGCTGCGGCATGTGACGAGCCTCGAGGACACCTTTCGGGAATTCCACCGCGTCCTGAAGCCCGGCGGCAAACTGCTGATCCTCGAGGTCACCAAGCCCACCGGCCGCCTCGCCGGATTTTTCTTCCGCCTTTATTTCCGTCACCTTTACCCGCTGCTCACCCGCCTGTTCACCCGCAGCGACGATGCGCGGGACATGATGCGCTATTATTGGGAAACCATGGACGCCTGCGTGCCGCCGGCCCTCGTCCTGGCGGCCCTGCAGTCCGCGGGTCTCACGGAGACCAAACGCAACACCGTCCTCGGCCTCTTCAGCGAATACACCGCCGTGAAGGCCCGGCCCGGCGACCTGCCGCTGCCCACCGAATTCTAAACCGCCGACCCTATGAAAACCGCCACCGCCCTTTCCGCCGCCCCGGCATCCGCCCCGACCAGCCGGGAAGAAAGCATCCGCCACCTGCCCGCCGCGGCCCGCGCCGCCTTCCACCAGTTCCAGGCCGCCGGTGATCCGGCCACGCTCGACCCGGTGATCTTCGCGATCCTGGCCGACTTCATCCCCCGCGCCTCCGCCGTCCCGCTGGCCGAATTGCCCGGCTCCACGCGCCTGATCGACGATCTGGGCTTCGATTCCCTCGCCATCACCGAGGTGGTCTTCTTCACCGAGGACCTTTTCGGCATCAGCATCTCGAACGAGGAGATCATCCAGGTGCGGTCGCTCGACGATCTCCGCGGCTTCATCCGCCGCAAGGTGGCCGCGCCCGCAAACTCCTGAAGGCCGCCCCGCCTCCATGTCCCTGCTTCCCGTCATCACCGGCCTGGGTTTCATCACCAGCATCGGTCACGACCGCGCGACGGTGCTGCGCCATCTGCGCGACCTGCAGCACGGCTTCGAACCGGTCGAGTTTTTCGGCAATCCCAACCTGCCGGTGAAGGTCGCCGGCACGGTCAAGGGCTTCGCTTTCCCCACGACCAACTGGCGCGACTGGACCTGGCCGGACCGGTTCGTCGTCGACCGCGAACTCCTCCGCGGGCTCGCCCCGCACGGGGTCTACGCGCTCTGCGCCCTGCAGCAGGCGCTGGCCGACGCCGGCCTCGACGCCGCGCAGCTGACCGACGGCACGACCGGGCTTTTCTGCGCCTCGGCCGGCTCGCCTTATCTGCTGGGCCATTTCCTCGACCAGATGCACGCCACGCGCGGCGAACGCGGCAACCCGATGGGCATCGTCTCCTCCATCGCCGGCACCCTGAACTTCAACCTCGCGGCGCACTATAAGATTTCCGGCGCGGTCTGCGGCTTCGTCTCCGCCTGCGCCTCCTCGAGCCACGCGCTCGGCTACGCCATGGACGAGATCCGGCTCGGCCGGCAGGAGCGGATGCTGGTCGTCGGGGCCGAGGACATGACCGCCGAGAGCATCGTCTCCTTCTCCAGCCTGCGTGCGCTGTCCGGCAACCCGGATCCCGCCACCGCCTCGCGGCCCTTCGACCGTCGGCGCGACGGCTTCGTCGGCACGGGCGGCGCGGTGGCGCTCGTCGTCGAGCAGGCGGCGCTCGCCCGCGCGCGCGGGGCC
>JAQSDJ010000214.1 GCA_029945855.1 Lacunisphaera sp. | reverse complement strand
CGACCTGCACTTCGGCGCCTACACCTACCCGACCTTCAACGTGGCCGATTCCGGCATCTGCATCGGCGTGTTCTGGTATATCCTCTGGTCGCTGCGGCAGCCCAACTACGGGGAAAACGCCAAATCCCAAACGCCAGAACCCAAATAAATCCGAGCGCGCAGAATAATTTCTGCGCTACCTCCCTTGTTTGGCCTTTGGAAGTTTGGCCTTTGGAGTTTTGCCGCTGGGCGGCTACTCGACATTTGCTATCTGCTCGCGCACGCGCTCCAGCTCGTTCTTGAACTCGATCACGTGCTGCGAGATCGCCAGGTCGTTGGCCTTGCTGCCGATGGTGTGGATCTCGCGGCCGATCTCCTGCAGGATGAATTCCGCCTTCCGGCCGATCTCGCCGCCCGAGCGGAGCAGATCCTTGAACTGGTTGAAGTGGCTGCGCAGGCGCGTGATTTCCTCGGTCACATCGCAGCGGTCGGCGAAGAGCGCCACTTCCTTCAGCACGCGCTCGTCGGTCACGTCCAGTTCGAGCCCCGCCTGTCGGAGCCGGGCCAGGAGCGCCTCCTTGTAGAAACCGCTGATCTGCGGCGCGCGGTGCGCGATCGCCTCGGCGGCCGTCTGCAGCTTCCCGAGGCGCCCCAGAAAATCGATCAGCAGCGCCTCACCTTCCTTGGCGCGCATCGCGCCCAGGCCGCGCAGCGCCTGGTTAAGGGTCTTGAGCAGCAGGGCCGCCGTCGCCTCGTCCGCCGGCAGCTGGGTGCCCGGACGCTGGGCGTTGGCGATCTGCCAGAGCAGGTCGGTCGTCGGCTCGAACTTGACGCCGCGCTTCTTGGCCAGCTTGGCCAGCTGGTCGAGCGTCGCCTTGATCGCCTCCTGGTCCCAGTCGGCGGTCGCGGACGCCTTGCCCTCCACCTCGACGGCCACGTGCACCTTGCCCCGCAGGGTCACCTTCCGCACCGCATCGCCGACGGCGGGCTCGAAGGCCTGCCATTCCTCCGGCAGCTTCAGGGTGAGGTCGAGCCCGCGGCGGTTCACCGAGTTCACCTGCACCGTCAGGGTCTGGTTGCCCAGTTTGGCGGTCGCCCGCCCGTAGCCGGTCATCGAATTCATGAAGGAAAGTCCAAACGCCAAAAGGCCAAAGGCCAAACAAATCCGCAAGCTAACGCACTCATTCGAGTTTCTTGATGATACTGGTGAAAATCAGCTTTAGCTCAAGTGCCTCCTGCCGCAGTCGCTTTCGCTCGGTGTCGGTCTCCAGGTTGTCACCCACATTGACCAGTCGTAGCCAAAGCTGGCATTCCTTGGCTTCCTTGCGGCTGATGCGGAACCTCATCACCCGGTCCTTGTTGCCAAGTGCTTCATTCGCCTCGATGCAATTGGCCGGCACTGATCCGGAGGCCCGCACCAATTGCTTCACATCCTCGATGTTGGCCAACGTGCGGGGCAACCGACGGACAAAACCTCTTACCGCTTCGGCAAACAGCGCGGTTCTTTCCTCAAGATCAACGGGCTTGGCTTCCATGATTTGTTTGGAGTTTGGCCCATTGTGAATTGGTTTTCCCCGACGTTTTTGGCCTTTGGCCCTTTGGCGTTTGGCTTTTACGCCTGCTCGTCGAGCAGGCGTTGCACTTGCTGGACATCCTTGTCGCCGCGGCCGCTGAGGTTGATCACGATGATCTTGTCCTTGGCCAGCGCTCTGGCGCGCTTCAGGCCCTCGACGATGGCATGCGTCGACTCCAGCGCCGGGATGATGCCCTCGAGCCGGGAACAGAGCTGGAAGGCCGCAAGCACCTCGTCGTCGGTCGCGTAGGCGTAGCCGATGCGGCCCTGGTCGCGGTAGTAGGCGTGCTCCGGGCCGATGGCAGCGTAATCGAGTCCGGCGCTCACGGAGTGCGTCAGCTCGATCTGCCCGTCGGGATCCTGGAGGATGTAGGTCTTGCTGCCCTGCAGGACGCCGAGCTTGCCGCCCTCAAAGCGCGCCGCGTGCTCGCCGCGCTTGATGCCCCGGCCGCCGGCCTCGACGCCGGTGAGTTTCACTGCTTGGTCGTCGAGGAAATCGAAGAAGCAGCCGATGGCGTTGCTGCCGCCGCCGACGCAGGCGATCATCTCGTCGGGCAACCGCCCCTCGCGGGCCATGATCTGCTCGCGCAGTTCCTGGCCGATGACGCGGTGAAAATCCCGCACCATCATCGGATACGGATGCGCCCCGAGCGCCGAGCCGAGGATGTAGTGGGTGTCGCGGACATTGGTCACCCAGTCGCGCATCGCCTCGTTGACGGCGTCCTTGAGCGTTTTCTGGCCGGCCTCCACCGCCGTGACCTTCGCCCCCATCAGGCGCATCCGGAAGACATTCAGCGCCTGGCGCTCCATGTCGACGGAGCCCATGTAGACGGTGCAGTCGAGGCCGAACTTCGCGCAGACCGCGGCGGTCGCGACACCGTGCTGGCCCGCGCCGGTTTCCGCGATGATGCGCTTCTTGCCCATGCGCCGGGCGAGCAGGGCCTGGCCGAGGGCGTTGTTGATCTTGTGCGCCCCGGTGTGGAGCAGATCCTCGCGTTTGAAATAGATCTTCGCCCCGCCGCAATGCTCCGTCAGCCGCTCCGCGAAATACAGCTCCGTCGGCCGGCCGGCGAATTCCTTGAGATGGTGCCGCAGTTCCTGCTGGAACACCGGGTCCGCGCGCGCAACTTCATAGGCGGCGGTGAGTTCGGCCAGCGCCGTCATGAGGGTCTCGGGCACGTAAACGCCGCCATAGGGGCCGAAGTGGCCGGCGGCATCGGGCAGGGTCTGAGGTGCGGGCTGGGGGGTGACGGGCATCGCGGCTATGGATAGATAGTGAGCACGTGAAGGCAAACGGGATTTGTGCGGCTTAAACGCCAAACTCCAAACGCCAAATCTCAAACAAACTTCCACTCTGCTCGATACTCCTGTGCCTGTTTGGCGTTTGGCCATTGGCATTTGGCCTTTGCCGCCCCTTGGGCGGTCACGTCCGCTTGACCGTCAGCAGCGTGTAGTCGTCCCGCAGTCCGGATGCGCCGGAGAATTCCTCCACCGCCAGCAAAATCGCGTCATTGATCTGCCGGGCCGTCCCTTGGTGCCCGTCGCGCAGGGCATCCGCCAGCCGCGCACTGCCAAATTCCTTTTCCTCGGGGTTCGGCGCCTCGGTCAGGCCGTCCGTGTAGAGCACCAGCGTCGCGCCGGCCTCGAAGGACAGCGTGCGGTCCGCGATGGCCGACTCGAAAAACTCCGTGTCGACCAGCCCCACCGGCATGCCCTCGGAGCCGATGAATTCGCTCACAAACCGGCCGGTTGCCGGATCCCGCCGCGCGAGCAACGACAACTCGTGGCCGGCGCGCGCGATGGTCACCTGGTTCCGGCCCGCATCCACCACCGCGTAGGTCATCGTGATATACATGCCGGCCCGCATGTCGCCGGCCAGCGAGCGGTTGACCTCGGCGAGCACCCGCGCGGGCGAATCGTGCGCCGGGGCGATCTGCCGCAGCGTCGTCCGGCAGATGGCCATCAGCAGCGAGGCCGAGATGCCCTTGCCGGATACGTCGGCCACGGCCACTCCCACCCGGTCGGGGCCGAGTTTGAAGACGTCGTAGAGGTCGCCGCTGACCTTCTGCGCCGCGAGGTAGCGGGCGTCGATGTCGAGCCCGGGCACGGTCGGCATCGCCTGCGGCAGCAGCATCTGCTGGACGTCGCTGGCGAGCGCCAGGTCGAGGTCGAGCCGCTGCTTGTCGACCTGCAGGTTCAGGAAGTCGGCGTTGTGCACGGCGAGGCCGGCCTGCTCGGCCAGGGCCTCGACCAGGGAGTAATCCGTCTCGGTGAAGGGCTGGCCGTCGGAGGCGTTGCAGACGCAGAGCACGCCGATGAGCCGCTGGCGCACCATGATCGGCGCGGCGATCACCGAGCGCACCATCAGGGCGGCGTCCTCGTGCTTGACGATGCGCGGATCGTCGGCGGCGCGCACGACCAGCTCGCCGCGACCGGTGGCGGCCACCCGGCCAACCACGCCCTCGCCGACGGGGAACGATTCCGACTTCAACACCTGCTCGATGAAACGGGCCCGCGACCCGAGCTTCATCCGCTGCGTGTCGGCGATGGGCCGGTGCGGGGGGAACAGGCCCTCGACCGCCACGCCGCGCAGCATGCTGTCCCCGCCCTTCTCGAAAATGCACGCGCTCAGCGCGCCGGTGCTCAGGATGGCGGCGTGCACGATCCGCTGGAACAGTTCCTCGCGGGGCAGCCGCTCGCCGACGGCGTCCACCATGGTGTGCATGTAGTCGAGGACGATCTGCCGTTCCTCCATCAGGGCCTGCTTCTCCTCCTCGATGCGCGCCGCCTCCCGCTGGGCGCGCCAGTAGAGCGCGTAAACCAGCGCCGCCCCGAGGATACCACCGAGCAGGAACTGCATCATGGGGGGAAAATCAGGAATTCAGGGGGAAATGCCGAGAAGAAATCATCTCTGGGTGTAGGGCGGTATTGCTGATCCCGCCTTCATCGTGGCGGGGTCAGCGACCCCGCCCTACAGGAACGTTCTTCACCTCTGCTCCACCCGGTTGCGCAGGAAGGCCAGCACGTCCTGGAATTTCGCGGCGTTGGCGGCGTCGGTCGCGACGAGGTTCTCGTGCGCCTCCAGCACCAGCCGGGCGCTCTCGATCTCCGTCCGGGCCTGGTTGTCCAGCGGCTGCGCGCCGCCGCTGAAGCTCATCTCAAAATCGCCCGCGTCGACCGTCGCCAGCCGGTGCAGGCCGAGGTTGCGGATCAGCTCGAGGTTCCGCTCGCCCACCCGCACCAGGGTCAGCGTCCCCGGGGGCGCCAGCCGGCGCAGCTCGAGGGCGGCCCCGGCGAGCACGCCGAGGAAGGTGCTGTCCATGCTGGTGCACCGTTGGAAATCGACCACGAAGCGCTGCTTGCCCTGCTTCATCATCGTCGTGAAGAAATCCTTCAGACTGCCGCTGTTGGCAAACGATGCCCGCCCCTCGATGCGCACCAGCACCGGGTCGGCGTAGGCGTCGACGAGGAAGGTCGGTTTGGCGGGCTCGGGCATGGGGGAGGTTGAAGTTGGAGCGCGGGCGACCTCGCCCGCGGGCGTGCGGCGGGGTCGCCGCACCTCCAGCATGTTTCAGTTTTGCGCGACGATCTGCCGCAGCACGTAGGGCAAAATGCCGCCGTGCTGGTAATAATCGATCTCGATGGGCGTATCGATGCGGCAGCGCACCTCCACGTTCTCGACCGTCCCGTCCTTCCGGGTGATCTTGAGCGTGAGGTCCTGCTGCGGCTTGATGGCAGCGGTCAGGCCGACGACGTCGTAGGTCTCGGTGCCGTCGAGCTGGAGCGTCTGCGCCGTCGTGCCGTCCTTGAACTGCAGGGGCAGCACGCCCATGCCGACGAGGTTGGAACGGTGGATGCGCTCAAAGCTCTGCGCCACGACGACCTTCACGCCGAGCAGGTTGGTCCCCTTGGCGGCCCAGTCGCGCGACGAGCCGGTGCCGTATTCCTGGCCGGCGATGACGATCAGCGGCACGCCCTGGGCCTGCCAGGCCATCGACGCGTCGTAGATCGAGGTCTCGGCGCCGTCGGGCCCGAGGGTGTTGCCGCCCTCCTTGCCGCCGAGCATCAGGTTCTTGATGCGGACGTTGGCGAAGGTGCCGCGGGTCATGATGCGGTCGTTGCCGCGGCGGGAGCCGTAGGAGTTGAAGTCCTCGAAGGCCACGCCGTTGTCGGTGAGGAACTTCCCGGCCGGCGAGCTCTTCTTGATGGCGCCGGCCGGCGAGATGTGGTCGGTGGTGACGGAGTCGCCGAAGATGCCGAGCGCGCGGGCACCGGTGATCGGCTGGATGCTGCCGGGCGTGAGGCCGAAGTTCGTGAAGAACGGTGGCTCCTGGATGTAGGTGGAGTTCGCCTCGAACGCGTAGACGTTGCCGACGGAGGACGGGATCTCGTTCCACTTCGGGTTCTGCGCGGCGAAGTTCCGGTAGAGCTTGCGGAAGACCTCGGGCTTGAGCGCGGACTGCATGGCGTCGCGGATCTCCGTCAGGCTCGGCCAGATGTCGGCCAGGTAGACTGGCGCGCCCGTTTTGTCGTTGCCGATAGGCTCGCAGCTGAGGTCGATGTCCACCCGGCCGGCGAGCGCGAAGGCGACGACCAGCGGGGGCGACATCAGGAAGTTGGACTTCACGTTCTGGTGGACGCGGGCCTCGAAGTTGCGGTTGCCCGAGAGCACCGAAGCCGTGATGAGGTCGTTCTTCACGATGGTGTCCTCGATGGCGGCATCGAGCGGGCCGGAGTTGCCGATGCAGGTCGTGCAGCCGTAGCCGACGGTGTTGAAGCGCAGCTTGTTCAGGTAGGGCTGCAGGCCGGTCTTCTTGAGGTAGTCGGTCACGACGCGCGAGCCGGGGGCCAGCGAGGCCTTGACGGCCGGGTTGACCTTGAGGCCCTTCTCCACGGCCTTCTTCGCGAGGAGGCCGGCGGCGAGCATGACGCTCGGGTTGGAGGTGTTGGTGCAGCTCGTGATGGCGGCGATGACGACCGAGCCGTTGCCCAGCTTGGCCTTCTTCTTCGCGGTGGTCTCGAGCTTCACGGACCTGGCGAAATCGGCGCGGGCCTTGCCGAAGCCGTTCTCCGCGACGGGGCGCTGGAACGCCGAGAAGAATTCGCGGCGCAGGCTGCCCAGCTCGATGCGGTCCTGCGGACGCTTCGGGCCGGCGACGCTCGGGACGACGGTGGCAAGGTCGAGCTCGACCACCTGCGAATAATCGACCGCGCCCTTCTCCGGGATGCCCCACAGGCCCTGCGCCTTGTAGTAGGCCTCGTAGGTGGCGATGTGCTTCTCGTCGCGCCCGGTGGCGCGGAGATAGTTCGAGCACTCGGCGTCGATCGGGAAGAAACCCATGGTCGCGCCGTATTCCGGCGCCATGTTGGCGATCGTCGCGCGGTCGACGACCGGCAGCGCCGCGGCGCCGGGGCCGAAGAACTCGACGAACTTGCCGACGACCTTCGCCTTGCGCATGAGTTGCGTGACGGTGAGCGCGAGGTCGGTGGCGGTGACGCCTTCCTTGAGCGCGCCGGTCAGGTGCACGCCGACGACGTCGGGCGTGAGGAAATACACGGGCTGGCCGAGCATGCCGGCCTCGGCCTCGATGCCGCCGACGCCCCACCCCACGATGCCGATGCCGTTGATCATGGTCGTGTGCGAGTCGGTGCCGACGAGGGTGTCCGGATACCAGACGGCGCCCTGGCTGAGCACACCCTTGGCGAGGTATTCGAGATTCACCTGGTGGACGATGCCGATGCCCGGCGGGACGACCTTGAAGGTGTCGAACGCCTGCATGCCCCACTTCAGGAACTGGTAGCGCTCGCGGTTGCGGGAGAACTCGAGGTCGAGGTTCTTGGCCAGCGCCTCGGCGTTGCCGGCGAAATCCACCTGCACCGAATGGTCCACCACGAGGTCAACGGGCACGAGCGGCTCGATGATCTTCGGGTTCTTGCCGAGCTTGGCGACCGCCGAGCGCATGGCCGCGAGATCGACCAGCAGCGGCACGCCGGTGAAGTCCTGCAGCACGATGCGCGCGACCACGAAGGGAATCTCGGCCGTGCGGGCCTCGGTGGGTTTCCAGCTGGCAAGTTCGCGGATGTTCGACTCGAGCACGCGCTTGCCGTCGCAATTGCGCAGCACGGCCTCGAGCACGAGGCGGATGCTCACCGGCAGGCGGGCGACCCCCGGAAACTGCTTGGCCAGCTCAGGGAGCGAGTAGAACTGCTTGCCGTCCGCGAAGGACTGCAGGGTGTTGAAGGGATTCGGGAGGGACATGAGGGAAAAGACTGAAAGAGCGAAAAACTGAAGGGCTGAACCGGAAACTCAGGGTCTGAAAGGCTCATTCGCCGAGGGAACGAGTGATCGCGCCTTCGCGTCAGCCTTTCAGCCCTTCCGTCATTCAGCCTTTTCCGAGCGCGGCTTTGACCTTCTCGAAATCGGGCAGGTCCTTCGGCGTCGCGGTCTGCTCGGCGTATTTGACGACGCCATCCTGGCCGATGACGAATGCCGCGCGGGCGGATGTGTCGCCGACCCCGGCGAGATTCGGGAACAGCACATCATAGGCCTTGGTGACCGTCTTGTTCAGGTCGGAAAGCAGCGTGACCGTGATCTTGTTGGCCTTGGCCCAGGCTTCCTGGGAGAACGGGCTGTCCACGCTGACGGCGTAGACCTCGGCGCCGAGGCCGGAGTAGCCGCCCAGGCCGTTGGAGATGTCGCACATCTCCTGGGTGCACACGCCGGTGTAGGCCAGCGGGAAGAACAGCAGCACGGTCTGCTTCTTGCCGAAATTGTCGCTCAGCTTGACGTCCTTGAGTCCGTCGGCGGTCTTGGTCTTGAGGGTGAAATCAGGGGCTTTGGAACCGACGGCGATGGGCATGGCAGGAAGGAGTTGACGGGTGGATGATTGGTGACGGCGAACCGTCGCGTGGGACCCAATAACTAGAACCTCCCGCGTTCGCGCGGCAACCCATTTCAGGCAGGTATGACGGCGGCTGCTAAATTGACGTTGCCGGCCATTAGATTTGCTGGCGCCGGCGGGCAAAACTTCCCCTTGCCTCCCTGCTAGCCGATGGGTCCTATAGGGCATATAGGACCTATAGGGCCTATAAATTAATACCATGTCCGACATCCTCGCAGAACTCGAATGGCGCGGCCTCTACGCCGACTGCACCGACCGTGAAGCTCTGGCCAAGCGCCTCGCCGAAGGCCCGCTCACGCTTTATTGTGGCTTTGATCCCACCGCCGACTCGCTCCATGTCGGCAATCTTGTGCCGTTGCTCGCCCTCCGTCGCTTCCAGCTGCACGGCCACCTGCCCATCGCCCTGGCCGGCGGCGCCACCGGCATGGTCGGCGACCCCTCGGGCAAGTCCGACGAGCGCAACCTACAGACCCCCGCGCAGGTCCAGCACAACATCGACTGCATCAAGCCGCAGCTCGCCCGCTTCCTCGACTTCACCGGCGCCCAGAATCCCGCCCGGCTCGTCAACAACTACGACTGGACCGGCCCGGTCACCTTCCTCGAGTTCCTCCGCGACGTCGGCAAGCACATCACCGTGAATTCCATGATCGCGAAGGACTCCGTCCGCTCGCGCATGGAGGACCGCAGCACCGGCATCAGCTTCACCGAGTTCAGCTACATGCTGCTGCAGGGATACGATTTCCAGCACCTGCGCCAGACCTTCCACTGCGAGCTGCAGGTCGGCGCCACCGACCAGTGGGGCAACATCACCGTCGGCACCGAGCTCACCCGCAAGAAACTCGGCGCCACCGTCTGGGGCCTCGTCTTCCCCCTGCTCACCAAGGCCGACGGCGCCAAATACGGCAAGACCGCCACCGGCACCGTCTGGCTCGACCCGAAGAAGACCAGCCCCTACCGCTTCTACCAGTTCTTCGTGAACGCCGACGACGCCGACGTCATCAAGCTCCTCAAGACCCTCACCTTCCTCCCCCAGGATGCCATCGCCGCCTTCGAGACCGAGCTGAAAACCAACCCCGGCGCCCGTGCCGCGCAGAAAGCCCTCGCCAAGGAGATGACGACGCTGGTCCACGGCGAAGGCGCCGTCACCGCCGCGCTGAAGGCCAGCGAGATCCTTTTCGGCGGCGCGCTCGACGGCATCACGGAGGAAATCTTCCACGACGTCGCCGGCGAAGTCCCCACCAAGGATCTTGAGAAGGCGAAGCTCGAAGGCGCCGGCGCGCCGATCATCGACTTGATCGTCCACTCCGGCCTTGAGAACTCCAAGGGCGCCGCCCGCAAGGCCCTCGAAGCCGGCGGCATCAACCTGAACAACGTCCGCGTCCCCGACCACACCCGCAGTGTCACCACTAACGACCTGTTGTTCGGCAAATATCTCCTCCTGCGAAAGGGCAAGAAATCCTACGCGGTGCTCACCGCAAAGTAGGCTGCCAACCTTCCGGCCAAAGCAAAACCCGACTTGCCAGTTATTCCTTCCCGACTAGCTTCGGATTCATGACCTTGCTCCAGATCCAGCGCAAAGTGAAAGCGTGGCCCCGTTCCGAGCGGCTCGCCCTCTCTGCGTATCTGAAGCATCTCTCCCGGGCCGAGAGCGAATCCAACAAGCGGTCGCTGGATGCAGCGGCCGGTCGCATGGCCAAGGGAGAAAAAGTGACGCGCGCGCAGTTACAGCGCCTGCACAAATCACTCCGGGCCGCCGGAGTGTGATGGCCGGCTACGCCTATGCCTTGGGCGAGGAGGCAGTCCGTGCCTTCACTTCCTTGCCTTCGAATCAGCGATCTCAATTGCTGCGTGCATTCGACAGCCTGACTCGCCTGCCACACCAGAAGGGTGATTATCGTGAAGCCGGCGCTTCCGGCCGTATCTACGAGATCAAATTGATCGACGAAACATTGGTGACTTGGTGGATCGACCATGCCGCCAAGGAAGTCCGCATCGTTCGTGTTGAATCGGTCGAATAAGAAGCCCAGGTGGTGGATTCGGCGATTCCACCTTTCGGTCACGGCTCTTCCTCATCAAATCTTCAGCCATCGGGCCAATCGTCGTTTGGCCCGTGCATGCAATACCACCCTCCCCTCCGCGATGGCTTTCTCGCCGCGCGCCAAACCTTCCAGCAGTAGCTGCCGCTTCTGTATTGCCTCGTAGGTATTGCCGGCAGGCTTCATCGGCCCTGACCGAAACTGACCGATATCATCCCGTCAATCTTTCACCCGACAGATCAGGCCGGAACCATCCGTGACCATCTGTGAAATCCGCGGCAAACCCTGCTTCCGCGGATTCCGCTAATTCCGCAGTCAAAACCCGCCTTGCACGCACGCCGCGAGAGCCTAGCCTTCTGTTTTTAACCTACCCCGCCATGAGTCTCCGCCTCCTCCTCAGCCTCGTCTGTCTCATCCCTCTGCTGTCCGTCCGGTCGGCCGCCGCCCCGTCCGGCCCCGAGCTCGGCCTCCAGACCTGGACCTGTCGCAACATGACCTTCGATCAGGTCGTATCATTCGCCACCAAGCACGGCCTCACGAAACTCCAGCTCATCGGCGCCCATCTCGATCCCCTCGCGCCGCCGGCGGAAAGCCTGCGCAAGAAGGCCGTCCTCGAGCAGCACGGCCTCACCGCCTATTCCTTCGGCGTCAACGGCGCCGGCCCCGACAAGGAGGCCAACCGCAAGCTGTTCGAGTTCGCCAAGCTGATGGGCATGAAGGTCATCATGATCGAGCCGAAGGATCTCGCCGCCTGGGACAACCTCGAGGAACTGGTCAAGGAATACGACATCAAGCTCGCCATCCACAACCACGGCAAGGGCACGGTCTACGGCGACCCGGCCACCATCAAAAAAATCCTCGCCACCCGCGACCACCGCATTGGCGTGTGTCTGGACATCGGCTGGGTGACGGCCGCCGGCTTCAACGCCGCCGCGGTCTTCCGCGACTACGGCGACCGCGTCTACGACATCCATCTCAAGGACAAGACCGTCTCCACCTCCGCCGACGGGCAGATCGTGGCAATCGACACCGAGATCGGCCAAGGCCACTCGAACTACGCGGGCCTTTTCGCCGAGATCAAAAAATCCGGCTGGAGCGGCGTCATGGCCATCGAGACGGACAGCAAGGCTTTCGCCGAGGACCCGAACCGCCTCGTGAGCGAGGCCAAGGCCTACTTCGCCGCGAACGTGCCCGCGGCGGCAAGTCGGTAGACCGAATGCAGGCAGAAGTTTTCCCGCGAATGACGCGAATGGACGCGAAATTCAGAGGAAGCCCCGTCGATCTCCACTGCTTGGTTGCCGACACCATCCAGTGACTGCTGAAGCAGGTATATCATAGAGATTCATCCGCAGTGTTCCATGCGCGTTTATTCGCGCGATTCGCGGGCAACTGAATTCATCCACGCCTATCCGCGCCATCCGCGAAAAACCTTTATTTCACCCGCTGGTAGGCAAACTCGATGCGCCGGATCGTGCCGTCGTCGCGGGGTCCCTCGATCGCCGCGAGCAGTGAGCCGTCGGCTTTCCGGGTGTAGGTGATTTTTTTCGGGAAATCATGCTCCGGGTTTTCGAATACCACCTCGTGATCGGTGAGAGCCGTGTGCCGGAACGCCGCCTCCTTCTGGCCCGAGGGCTGGGCGATATAGAAAAGGTCCCCGCCCGGACCCACGCGGATCTGGATGAACTCGTATCCGACCACCTTGCCCTTCGCCACGGTGCGCGACATGCCGAGCATGACCCCCGCCGCCGGGGCCATCCACTGTTCCTCCACGACGCGCCCGGCGCGCTCCAGCCGCCAGCTCCCGGCCAGCCACGCGAGCCGCTCGACCGCCACGACGGCGGGCTTCGGTTCCTGGGCCGGCGCCGCCCACGGTAGCAAGGCGGCCAACCACAACACGCGGAGCATCCGTTTCATCCCAGCACATTGACCGGGCCGGGCCACGCGGGCGAGCCGGAATACCCGGCTGCCACCCTCAAAAGATCGCCGAAAGCACCAGCGCCTCGATGAGCCCAAAGATCGAGATGGCCGTCAGCAGCACGGTCCAGCTGCGCAGGGTCGCCCGCTCACTCCAGCCGCACATCCGGCTGACCAGCCAGAAGCCGCTGTCGTTCATCCATGAGCAGAAAAGACCGCCATAGCCGATGCCGAGGAACACCCAGAACGGGTGGCAGCCCCAGCCTTCCTCGCCGGCCACGGCCATGAGCATGCCACTGGCGGTGATCATGGCCACCGTGGACGAGCCCTGCGCCACGCGGATGACCGCGGCGAGCAGCCAGCCCAGCAGGACATAATTGAGCTGGCGGCCCTCGGCGAGGGTCGTGACCGCACCCGCCAGCCCCGCCTCGCGCAGCATCGCTCCGAAGGCGCCCCCGGCCGAGGTGATCAAAATGATCGCCCCCGCGCTTTCCAGCGGAGCCCCGAGCAGGGCGCCGAAGGTCGGACCGTCGGGACGCCGGTGGCGCAGCGCCAGCACCAGGCCCGCGGCCATGCCCGCCAGCAGCGCGACATGCTTGTTGCCCGCCAGATTCACCCATTCGGCGACCCCACCCGCAAACCAGACGGGCTTGAACGCCACGCATGCGGAGGAAAATGCGATCAACGCCAGGGGCAGCACGACCGGCGCGAGCGCCAGCCCCAGCGCGGGGGCGGGACCGGAAGGCAGCGGACCCTCGGCTCCCGGCATCATGGGCGGCACCGTCGGCTGGCGACGGTTGATCCAGCGCGCCACCACAAGGGCGCCCCAGGCCGGCAGCAAGCCGCAGACAAACCCGCCCACGATGACCAGGCCGAGGTCGAGCTTGAGCGCCTCGACCACCAGCAACGGCCCCGGCGTCGGCGGCACGGTGGTGTGCGTGATGACCGCCCCGGCGCACATCGCCATCACGTAAAAGGTGTAGTCGCGCCCCGTTTTCACCGCGAGGGCGCGGGCCAGCGGCAGCAGCAGCAGGAACACCGTGTCGAAGAACACCGGGATGCCGAGAATGAACCCGGCCGCCAGCAACGCCGCGCCGGCGCGCTGTTCCTTGAACAGGTGCAGCAGCCAGGTGACGATCCGCTCCGCCCCGCCGCTGACCGTGAGGCACTCGCCGATGACCGCGGCCATGGCGATGACGAAGGCGATCTTGCCCGCGGCCGCCCCCAGCTCGAACACCGGGCGCTCGATCGCGTTGAGCAGGGTGAGCTGGCCGAAGCCGCCCACGGCCACGATGAGGCCGACGAGCATGGCGGCCAGCATCAGCGCGAAGAAAGCGTGCATCTTCCAGCGGGCGATGGCCAGGACCACAAAGACCACCCCGGCCGTCAGGGCGAGGAACGGCCCGATCACCGGGGCGGAGGAAGCGACGACGACACACATGGCTGGGGTATGGGGCGCGGATCACCGCCGGGGCGGGCGGGGGAAACGCGCCGACTAAGCCGTATCCATGCAGTAGGAGTGTGATTTCGAGAGGATTATCCCGGATATT
>JAQSDJ010000213.1 GCA_029945855.1 Lacunisphaera sp. | reverse complement strand
CATGTCTCCGTCCATGTGTAACCCATGTCTCCGGTCTATACACGGAGGACGGGTTGTTGGACGCACGCCGAGGCAAACCGGTCACGGAGGACCGGTTCCACCCACAGCAAAAGCATGATCTCAGGCGCGCACGCTGAGCGTGCCGTCGGCGGCGATGTCCCGCTGGATCTTCGCGAAGGCGGCGTTCACCTCGTCGTCCGTCAGCGTGCGTTCCGTCGAGCGGAACGACAGCGAGAACGCCAGGCTCTTCTTCCCCTCCGGCAGGCCCGGGCCCGTGTAGAGGTCGAACAGCGCCACGGCCTCGACCGCAAAGGCCGGGCCGGTGGCCGCGCGCGCGACCGAGAGCAGCTGCGCCTGCACCTCCGCCGCATGACGGGGGGCGTCGACGACGAGCGCGATGTCGCGCAGGGCCGCGGGGAAGAGGCTGAAGTTCCGGAAACGCGGGTGGGCGTCCGCCGCGGCCAGTTTCGCCGGGAGGATGGCGAACATGCCGGCCCAGACCTGCCCTTCGAGGCCGGCGGCGCGGACCATCGCGAGGTTCAGCAGGCCGAAGCGGGCGGTCCAGCCCGTCTTGAGCTCGCCGGCGGCGGCCGAGTGGCCCTCCTGCCAGCCCCAGAACGAGCCCCGCACCGGCAACAGCCCGGCACCGCCGAGGTCGATGCCCGCCTGCCGGACGAGCACCTCCAGCTGGTGCTTCACGGCATAGAAATCCGGCGCGGGCCGCGCGAGCCAAGCGCGCTCCTTCGGATTGTGACAGAGGACAAAACCGACCCCGACGCACTCCTGCACGGTGCCGTTGAGTTCCATGAACACCCGGCCGGTCTCGAACAGCCGAGACACGGCGACCCCGCGCGACTGGTTCAGCTTGAGGGCGTCGAGGAGGCCGGGGATGAGCGTCGGCCGGAGGTGCGACTGGTCGTCCACGAACGGATTGGCCAGGGCCACCTCCGTGACGGCCGCCTCCGAGACCCAGGTGGAGATCTCCTGACGGGAGCGGAGCGTGTAGTTGACGACCTCGTGGAAATCCTGACCGACCAGGTGGTCCGCGACCCGGCGGTTGAACACAACGATCGGGTCGTCGTCGCCGTCGATGAGCGCCGGGCCGGTGCAGGTGGCGGCCGGCACGCGGTCCGTGCCGTAGAGGCGCAGCACTTCCTCGACGAGGTCGATCGGCCGGTCGAGGTCGGTGCGGTAGCTCGGGATGCGGACGGTCCACTCCAGCACGCCGTGCGTCTCGTGCTCGGCGACGATGGCGAGGTTGAGGCCCTGCAGCGCGTCGCGCATGTCCTCGTCGGGAATATGGAAGCCCACCTTGGCGCGGACGTAATCGGGCGTGACCTTGATCTCGCGGGACCATGGCCGGTCGCCGCCGACCTTGAAGACGGGGCTGACGACGGTGCCGCCAGCCGTTTCCAAGATGAGATCGATGGCCCGGCAGGCCGCCTCGAACGTGCCGTGGGGATCCACGCCCCGCTCGAAGCGGTAGGAGGAGTCGGAGGCGAGCCCGAGCCGCTTGGAGGTCCAGCGGACGGACTGCGGGCGGAAATAGGCGGACTCGAGGACGATGTCGGTCGTGGTCTCGTCCACCCCGGCGTCGGCGCCGCCCATGAGGCCGGCGATGACAAGCGGGCGCGTGGCGTCGGCGATCACAAGCATGCGGCCGTTGAGCGTGCGCTCCTTGCCGTCGAGGGTGACCAGCTTCTCGTTCTCGGTGGCGCGGCGGACGATGATCTGGCGGCCGTTGATCTTCTTCGCGTCGAAGACATGCAGCGGCTGGCCGAGCTCGAGCATGACGTAGTTGCCCACGTCGACGAGGTTGTTGATCGGGCGCAGGCCGACCGCCTTGAGGCGCTCCTGCATCCAGGCCGGGCTCGGGCCGACCTTCACGCCGGTCACGGCGATGCCGATGTAGAGCGGGCAGTCCTCGGGGGCATCGACGCGGATGTCGACGAGGAGATCGGGGCGGGCCGCACCGGCCTCCTTGCCGCGGAATTTTATCTCCGGGAAGCGGACGTCATACTTGAGCCAGGCCGCGATCTCGCGGGCGAAGCCGACGTGATTGAGCACATCGGGGCGGTTGGGCGTGACCTCGATGTCGAAGATGGTGTCGCCGCCCGGCAGGGCCTCGTTGATCGGCAGCCCGATGACGGCAGCGGGATCCAGGATCATCAGGCCGTCGTGCGTGCCACCCAGGCCGAGCTCGTCGGACGAGCACATCATACCGTCGGACTGCTGGCCGCGGATCTTGGACTGCTTGATCTTGAAGTCGCCGGGCAGGACGGCGCCCGGGAGCGCGACAATCACGCGATTACCAGCGTCACAGTTGGGCGCGCCGCACACGATGGTGCGGACGCCGCCGTGGACCGGGCCGACGTCGACGGTGCAGATGGAGAGCTTGTCGGCGTTGGGGTGCTTGTCGCGGGTCTTGATCTCGCCGACGACGACGTTGGTCAGCGGCGGCAGGGCGGTGCTGACCACACCCTCGACCTCGAAGCCGAGGAAGGTGATGGCGCGCTTGAGCTCCTCGGTGGAGGAATAGACGCGGACGTATTGCTTGAGCCAATTAAGAGAGATCTTCATCGCGGCGGGCTTAGGCGAACTGCTTCAGGAAGCGGAGGTCGTTCTGGTAGAAATAGCGGATGTCATCGATGCCATACATGAGCATCGCGAGGCGCTCGAGGCCCATGCCGAAGGCGTAGCCGCTCCAGACGTTGGGATCGTAGCCGACGCCCTCGAAGACCGAGGGGTCCACCATGCCGCAGCCGCCGATCTCGATCCACTCCTTGTTCACCTTGGGCAGGTGCTGGGCGGAGAGGTCGACCTCGAAGCTGGGCTCGGTGTAGCCGAAATAGTGCGGGCGGAAGCGCGTCTTCGTGTCCTTGCCGAGGAGCGAGGCAAAGATGTAGTCGAGCAGCGCCTTCAGGTCGCGCACGGTGACGTTCTTGTCGACGTAGAGGCACTCGATCTGGTGGAAGTTGGCGCTGTGCGTCGCGTCGGAGGTGTCGCGGCGGTAGACCCGGCCGGGCGAGACGATGCGGATGGGCGGCGGGCCCTTGAGCATCGTGCGGATCTGGACGGACGAGGTGTGGGTGCGCAGCAGGTATTTCTCCTCCGGGGTCTTCTTGGTGACGTTGCCGAAGCTCGCCGGCGCGGGAAAATAAAACGTGTCCTGCGCGTCGCGCGCGGGGTGGTCGGCCGGGGTGTTGAGCGCGTCGAAGCAGTAATATTCCGTCTCAACCTCGGGGCCCTCGACGACGGTGAAGCCGGCCTTGCGGAGGATGCGGCACATCTCCTCGCGCACGAGGGTCAGCGGGTGATACGTGCCGGGGCCGGCGTCGGGCGACGGCAGGGTCGGGTCGAGGGCGGGCCCGAGCTGGGCGGCGATCTCGGCGTCGGCGAGGCGCGCGAGCGTGGCGTCGAGCTGCACCTGCAGGCGGCCCTTGGCCTCGTTGATGAGCTTGCCGAGGGCGGGACGCTGCTCCTTCGGCACGGCGCCCATCTGCTTCATGAGGGCGGTGAATTCCCCGTTCGGGCCGACATAGCGGGCCTTGGCGGCCTCGAAGTCGGCGCGGGATTTCAGCGCGGGCAGCTCGGCCGTGGCCCGGGCGAGGAGGGTGTTGAGCGTTTCTTGCATGGGAAAATAAAAAGGACGGGCTCGCGAGAACCCGTCCTTCAGAAAAAAGGTCTTTTGGACCGGAAGGCGAGCCTGCAGCGGCTCGCGTCTAGGGCTTAGGCTTTGGCGGCTTTGGCCTTCAACGCGTCCTGGGCCTGTTTGATCAGGCCGGTGAACGCCACGGCGTCGGCGATCGCGATCTCGGAGAGCTGGCGACGGTCGAGCTGGATGTTGGCGGCCTTGAGGCCCTCGATGAAGCGGCTGTAGCTGATGCCGCCCTCGCGGCAGGCCGCGTTGAGGCGCACGATCCACAGGCCGCGCATGTTGGCCTTCTTCTTCTTGCGGTCGATGTAGGCGTATTGCCAGGCATGCTGGACCGCTTCCTTGGCGTAGCGGAACAGCTTGGATTTGCTGCCGAAATAGCCCTTGGCGTATTTCAGGACTTTCTTGTGCCGCTTCTTGGAAGCGGGGGCATTGGTGACACGAGGCATGTTGTTATATGGTGTTTAGGGCCGGCGGGTCGTCTCGTTAGGATTCACCCGCCTGGCTGGGTTGTGGTTATGCGCGGTTTAGCGAAGACCGGTCGGCAGGCAGCGGAGGAGCGGCTTTGCGTGACCGGGAGCAACCAGCTTGTCGCGGGAGGCACGGCGTTTGGACTTCGTGCTCTTCGCGGCCAGCAGGTGACGGAAACCGGGCGTGCGGCGGATCAGCTTCCCGGTTCCGGAAATCTTGAAGCGCTTGGCAACGGATTTTTTGGTCTTTTGCATGGGTGGAGCGGGCCAAAACAGAGGACGGCCCGGGCGTTGGCAAGGGGAAAGTTCTCCCGCGGGAAAATGGGCGCGCGACGCGCGGCGCCGGGATGTTTTCCCCGGGATTTTCAGAGGGGAAAGCGCGGACGCACCGAATTTCCGAAATGTCGTTGACAAGCCCCTGCCAATAATAAGGTTTGGCCGTTCCTGTTTTTGTCGGCTTCCTAGCTCAATGGTAGAGCAGTTGACTCTTAATCAATTGGTTCGGGGTTCGAGTCCCCGGGGAGCCACCAAATTACTGTTGTTTGCCAGTATCGTGATCAGGTTTTGCGCGCAGCGCGCCACGCCGGCGTAGCTCAACGGTAGAGCACCTGTTTTGTAAACAGGCGGTTGCGGGTTCGAATCCCATCGCCGGCTCCAGTCCTCTGTCGGTTAAACGCAAAAATCAAATCGCGCCGGAAGCGCGATCCTCACTGCCCGATGGTGTAATGGTAGCACGAACGACTCTGACTCGTTCTGTCTAGGTTCGACTCCTAGTCGGGCAGCCAATTAAGAAAAAAGAATTGAATTAGAAAACAGACTGGGGGACCCGGGGCCGGATTAATTCTTCACCCGTGCAAGAAACCGCATTGACAGCACAAAGTCTAATTCAGCAACATCACCTTCTCGTTAAATATTTTGGTCACTTGTCACCCCTGAAACATCCCCAACTGTTCCTCCGGCCAGTCAATGGCGCAGGACAGTTTGCGTCACTTGACGGGGATTCCGGCCGATAAGTCGCCACCCGATTTCCCGCAAAGAAAAATTGATCACGTTTAACTTCATCCAAAAACCCGCACTATGATCACTGTATCCCTGCCCTTGGCTATCCTCCTGACCAACTCGGACGGCAGCCCCATGACCGCCATGGAGCTCTTCCATGCCGGTCGGTTCATCATGTGGCCGATCCTCATGGTTTCCTTCCTCCTCATCACCGTCGCCACCGAGCGCGTGCTGTTCATCATCCGGGAAAACAGCCGCCGTTCGCCCGAGCTCGTCGACAAGATGCTCGAGAAGGTCGAGACCGGTGACGTCGACGGCGCCGTCGAGATGGGCCGGAAGAGCCAGGACTACGTGGCCCGCATCCTGGTCTACGCCCTCACCCACAAGGAGCACTCGCTGGGCAACGCCTTCACCCGCGCCGCCAATCAGGAGATGCAGCGCTTCGGCCAGGGTCTCCCGACCCTCGACACCTGCATCACCGCCGCCCCGCTCCTCGGCCTCCTCGGCACCGTGACCGGCATGATGGGCACCTTCGCTTCGCTCAACACGGGCAGCGGCGACATCGCGTCCGCGTCCGCCAAGATCACCGGCGGTGTCGCCGAGGCGCTCATTGCCACCATGTGCGGTCTGGCCATCGCCATCATGGGCCTGCTGCCCTTCAACTATCTCAATGCCCGCCAGGAAGAGGCCCGTCACGAGATCGAGGATGCTTCCAACTCGCTCGAGATCATCATCAACAAGTCCGAGGGAACCAAGGCCGCCCGCTAACGCGGACTGCTTTCCCCCAGACTTTAACTTCTACACTCTCCCCCTATGCACGGCGGTGGTGGTGGCACAGGCCCCGGCGGCAAAAAAAGAGCGCGCATTGAGATCATCCCTCTCATTGACGTCATCTTCTTCCTGCTCGCGACGTTCGTCCTGTTCACCCTTTCTCTCAACAAATCAAACGGCGTCAGCGTCCAGCTGCCGACAGCCGTATCCAGCGAGGCCCGCGACCCCAACGGCACGGTGACGATCAGCGTCACCGACGAGGGCGCTCTCGCCTGGGACAAGGATCTCATCACCCTGGATGAGTTCCTCCAGCGCCTGCAGGTCTACCGCCGGGAGTTTCCGGACGGCCGCATCCTGATCAACGGCGACGAGCGCGCGTTTTTCGCCCAGGCCATCTACGTCTTCGACGAGGCGCGCAAGGCCGGCTTCCTCAAGGTCTACATCGAGACCCACGTCCGCTGAGCCCCGCCCCTAAGAAACCCGTCCCTCGCGCGTAATACCCAAGTCCCCCACATCATGGAAGGCACCAAAATCAAAGTTCCGGCCCGCAAGAAGGCGCGCATTGAGATCATCCCTCTCATCGACGTCATCTTCTTCCTGCTTGCGACCTTCGTCCTCTTCACCCTCTCGCTGAATCGCATCCAGTCCCTGCCGGTCGACCTGCCCGTGGCCTCGACGGAGAGGCCGGATACCAAGAGCGAATCCGTCACCATCCAGGTCTCCGGCGAAGGCGCCATCTTCTGGAACCGGGAGCTGATCGACATGGACGAGGTGCCTTCCCGTATCGCCTATTACAAGACGCAGACCGAGGATCCCCGCATTCTGATCGCCGGCGATGAAAAGGCCCGCTTCGGCACCACCGTCGCCGTGCTCGACGAGGTCCGCAAGGCCGGTATCACGAAGTTCTCGGTCGAAACCCGCACCCGCCCCACCGGCAAGTAACCACGCCCCGCCATGAACAAAGATCTTATCGTCGGCCTGGTGGTTTCGATCACGGTCCACCTTCTCGCCATCAACCCCTTCGCCGGCAAAGCGGCCGCGCCGAAGCGCGTCGCCCCGCCCAAGGATGAGGTTGTCCAGTTTGAGATGCCCCCGATGGACGAGGAAAAAGAGGAGTCCGTCGAGGAATTGAACGACGAACCCGTGGAAAACGTCATGGCGCCCCCGAGCTTGGTCGACATCCCGACCGTCGTGCCCGTTAATTCTTTCACGCAGCCCCTGCAGCCGCCGCCGCCCCCGGGCATGACCGCCTCCAAGGGCGCGATCAACATTCCTGTCAACAAGCCGGGCGCCAACTTCGGCCGGGGCATCAAGGACCTGTTCGACATCAACAACCTCGACCAGCGTCCCGTCGCCCGCGTCCAGCCCGGCCCGCAGTATCCCTATGAGATGAGCCGCGCCGGCATCAGCGGCGAGGTCGTCGTCGAATTCATCATCAATTCCGGCGGCGACGTCGTCGACACCCGGATCGTGCGCTCCTCGCACCGTGAATTCGAAGTTCCGGCCATGCAGGCCGTGCAAAAATGGAAATTCAAGGCCGGTCGCAAGGGCGGCCGTCCCGTCAACGTCCGCGCCTCCCAGCTCATCGAGTTCAATCTCGAGGACTCCAAATAATCGCGCCGCCTGCCATGCTTAACTTCCGGCCCCAGTTTCCCCGCCCCCTCCTCGCCCTCCTCGGCGCCTGTGCGCTCTTCGCGGCCACCGCCGTGGCGCAGACCCCGCCCGTGCGGGACTATTCCCCCACGGACGCCACCAGCGATATTTTAGGCAAATACAAGCTGGCGGTGGACGCCAAGAACTACGACGCCGCCATCGCCATCCTGGACACCCAGCTGACGAAGGTCGGCGCCGACAGCTACGACGCGGCCCTGCTTTACCAGATCAAGACGCAGACCCTGCTGCAGAAGGGCGATTTCTCCAAGGTCATCGATCCGCTCGAAAAAGGCCTGAATCTCTCCGATTCCAAGACCCCGACCTATTACGAGGAGCGCGCCACCCGCGACCTGCTGTTCTTCCTGGCCCAGCTCTACCTGCAGGAAGCCGTGCAGACCAAGATTCCCGGCCAAGCCCCGATTTTGTTCGAGAAGGCCGACAAGACCATGGGGCGCTGGCTCAAGATCACCCCCAAGTCCAATCCCGATGCCCAGCTGATCTATGCCCAGCTGCTCTACAACCGCGCCGTGCAGGATGCCGACAAACCGGATCAGGGCCTGCTCAAACGCGCCCTGGAGCAGATCGAGATCGGCCTGAAGCTCTCCACCCATCCCAAGGACACGTTCTATGTCTTGAAGATGGTCTGCCTGCAGCAGCTCAACCGCAACGACGAGGCGGTCGAACTCCTCGAGCTGATGGTCAAGCAGAAGCCCGACTCGGCCACCTACTGGCAGCAGCTGGCCGCCCTCTACCTCGGCCAGGGCAACGATTTGCGCGCCATCCTGAGCATCGAGCGGGCCCAGGCCCACGGGCTCATGAGCACGCCCAAGGACAATTTCAATCTCATCGGCATCTACTTCAACATGTCGCAGTATGAGAAGGCCGCCGAATTGCTCGAAGCCGGCCTGCAGAACGGCACCATCGAGCGCGAGGTCAAGAATTACGAGCTGCTCGCCCTGACCTACCAGCAGCTGGAGCGGCCGAACAAGAGCATCGATACCCTCAAAAGCGCCGCCAAAGCCTACCCCAAGTCGGGTCAGCTGGAATTCATGATCGCCCAGGCTTACCACTCGCTGGAAAAGCCCGCCGAGGCCCTCCCCCACCTCCAGGCCGCCGTCGCCAAGGGCGAGCTGCAGAAGCCGCATGCCGTCTATCTCTTCCTCGCCTACATCAGCTACGAGCTCAAGAAATTCGATATCGCCTTGGAAGCGGCCCGCAAGGCCGCCGAGTTCCCCGAGGGTGCCAAGGATGCCCAGAACATGATCAAGGGCATCGAAGACATCGTCAAAGACCGCGAAGCCAAGAAGAACAAAATGTAACCCCTTCCCATTTAACGCACGCGCACTGACCATGAACAAAAGCTACTTCATATTCCCCCTTCTCGGGCTGCTCATCTTCGGCGGCTTTTATCTCAACTTCGAGAAAGACTACCAAGCCAGGGCCGAACAGGCCACGGCGAAGGCTGAACAAATCAAGAAGGACAAGGCCAAGCAGGACGTCATCAACCGCGAAGCCGCCATCAAGGCCGCCATCGAGTCCCAAGCCAAGCGCAAGCTTGAGCGCGAGGAAAAGGAGCGCATCGATGAAGCGAAGAAGACCGCCCGTCAGGAGGCCGAGGACATGCGCCAGAAGTATTACGACGAGCGCAACAAGCTGCGCGACCAGGTCGCCCGCCTGAAGAAGGATCTCGAGGAGCTGAAGGCCGTCACCACCAAGGTTTCCGAGGAAAAGAAGAAGCACATGGACGAGCTCGCCTTCCTCCAGACCTTCGTGAAGCAGGCCGAGGCCAACGTGAAGTATTACTACAACCTGCTCGACAAGATCACCGCCGCCGAGGCCGCCAAGGCCGCCGCCGCCGCCGCCGAGGCCGCCGCCGCCAAGAATCGCTAACCTGCCCACTTCCGACCCACATGAACAAGTCATACATTATCGTCCCCGTCGTTTTGCTCGCCGTCTTCGGCTTCCTTTACCGCGGTGCGCTCCAGGAGATGGACGCCAAGCAAAAGGCCCTGGCGGCGCAGGCGGCGCAGGTCGAGGAGACCGAGGCCAAGCGCAAGAAAGAGGTCGAAGACAAGGCCAACGCCGATGCCCAGAAACGCCAGGAACAACGCGCCGCCGAGGATCTCGCCAAGGCCGAGAAGAAGCAGCGCGAATACGACGACGTCATGAAGAAGCTCAAGGATGAGACTTCCGACTACACCGTCCAATCCGCCAAGTTCGCCAAGGAGGCCGCCGACCTGGAGCAGCAGATCACGCAGACCCGCAACGAGCGCGAAAAGCTCAACCGTGAGGCGCTCGAACTCTCCAAGCAGGTCGAGCTGGCCAAGATCAACCGGCGCAACGCCGAACTCGAGATCCAGCGCACGATGGAGATGGTCGCGGTGAAGCTGAACGAAAGCTCGATCGCCACCCCGCCCCCGCCGCCGCTGCCCAAGAAATAAACCCGCCGGCCGCTTACCCGCCGCACCCTCCCCGGGGTGCGGCTTTTTATTGCCCCGGCCCGGCCGCCGGACCGGACCGGTCGGGTCATGGCCCCGGGGTTGGCACGAACCGTGCTAAACCTTCCGTCAGCCGCGGCGCCCGCCGGGCGCCAACTCCTCCCTCCCGCATGAAACTTGTCATCGCCATCATCAAACCCTTCAAACTGGACGAAGTGAAGGAAGCCCTTTCGCAGGTCGGCATCGAGGGCATGACCGTGACGGAGGTCAAGGGCTTCGGCCGCCAGAAGGGCCACACGGAGATCTATCGCGGCAGCGAGTATTCGGTCGATTTTCTGCCCAAGGTCAAAATCGAGCTGGCGGTGCCCACCGAGTTGGTCGGCCCGGTCGTCGAGGCCATCACCAAGGGGGCCAAGACCGGCAAGATCGGCGACGGCAAGATCTTTGTCCTGCCCCTCGAGGATGTGCTGCGCATCCGCACCGATGAACATGGTGACGCCGCCGTCTAACCATTACCCGGAAGCCCCATGTGTCATATTCATGTCCTCCCGCCATAAGCCGGTGTCTTGGCCCGCTGATTGCTTTTCCGATTCACTTGATCGTCTAACACGCTAACACCAACCAACCACATCATGAAGAAACTGACCCTCCTCCTGGCTGCGCTCCTCGCGAGCGCATCGTTATCCGCCGCTGAGCCGGCCTCCTCCTACTCCGTCACCGTGGACTTCCCGTATACCACCAAATACGTGTTCCGTGGCTATGAATTTGCCAAGGGTGCGTTCCAGCCCTCCGTCAAGGTCACCTCCGGGGACTTTTATGCCGGGGTCTGGATGAGCGCGCCGGTCGATCGCGGCTACGAACTCGAGGTCGACTACTACGCCGGCTACGGCTTCAAGCTGGCGGAAGGCTGGACCTTGGACGCGGGCCTCACCGCCTACAGCTACCCGGGGCTCGATACCAGCGGTGGCGCGGACAAGACCACCTTCGAGGGTTATGTCGGCGTCAACGGCACCTTGGGTATCTTCTCCTCCGGCACCTACGCCTACTATGACGTCACCCTGAAGGCCTTCACGATCCAGGAAGCCCTCGGCTACAGCATCACGCTGGACGAAAAGACCGCGGTCAACCTGCTGGCCACCATCGGTCATGTCTCACCGGATGTCGGCAGCGGCTACACCTACTACGGCTTTGGCGCCACCGTGCCCTACAAGCTGACGGACAAGGCCACCATCACCGCCGGCGTCCAGTATGCCGATCATGACATCGACGGCGTCGAAGGCAGCCACTTCTGGGGCACCCTGGGCTTCACCTACGCGTTCTGAGCCATCCGGTTCGGACCTGATTTTGAAAAACCCGTCCCCGCTCGCGCGGGGGCGGGTTTTTCTTTGTATCTATGCTCCAGGCGGCTTGTATCCGGGCTTCACCGATGAAGCTGATCGCCCTGATTCTGATGACCCTGCCAGGTCTCATCCCGCTATGCGCCGGGGCCGAGACCGGCTCCTGGACGATCACCCCGGCCTTCGCCTCGCAATACATGTTCCGGGGCGCCCGGCTCGGCGGCCCGTCCCTGCAGCCCACCCTGGAATACGGCCGCGGCGCCCTCACCGCCGGCATCTGGAGCAGCATACCGCTCAAGGACCATGTCGCCGACGGCTCCGAGGCCGAGGTCGATTTCTACGCTTCCTACACGTTCGAACTGCCCCGGGGCCTGAGCCTGGTGCCCGGTGTCAACCTTTACACCTATCCCGGGGCGGCGAAATCCGACGGCTATTATCCCCTGACCCTCGAGCCGAGCCTGGAACTCAACTGCACGATCGGCCCCGTGCAGCTTTCCCCGAAAATCTACTACGACTTCATGCTCAAGGGTCCGACCGCCGAGTTGACGGCGGCCTTTGCGATTCCGCTTCCGTCCCTCGGCACCGAGTTGGATTTCACCGCCACCCTCGGCACCTTCAAGCTGACCGACTACGCGCCCGACACCGCCCCGGCCATCAAGAACTGGGGCGATTACTGGCTCCTCGGTGTCGCCGTGCCCTACCAGTTCGGCCCGAAATCGAGCCTGACCGTCGGCTGGGCCTATACCGCCGGGTCCAACAACTACCTGAAACAGGGCACCGACGGCCGGGCAGCCAATCCCGATGCCCTGGGCCGCGGAGTGTTCACGCTCAGCTACTCCCAGCCCTTTTGAGGCGCGCAGGGCCGGGCAAGGCCGTTCCTGCGCGCCTAAAGGCGATTCCTAGCGCGCTCCGGCCGGCTTGAGCGAGTTCAACAGACGCTCGATCCGGTCGCAGGCGGCCGTCAGCTTCTCTTCGTTGGCCGTGAAGCAGGCGCGCACGTGCCCCTTGCCGGCGTCGCCGAATGCCGTGCCGGGCACGACCGCGACCTTGTGCTCGGTCAGCAGCCGGCGGGCGAACTCGCCCTCGTCCAGCCCGGTCGAGACGACCGAAGGGAAGGCATAGAACGACCCGCGCGGCAGGTGACACTGCAGGCCCGCGGCATTGATCCGGCGGACAAACAGGTCGCGACGCTCGCGGTAGCGGTCGCGCATGAACTTGGTGGCATCATCCCCGAGACGCAGCGCGGCCAGCGCGCCTTCCTGGCTGATGCTGGGGGCGCAGAGCATGGAGTATTGGTGCACCTTCATCATCGCCTCGATCAGCGGCGCCGGACCGCAAGCATAACCGAGCCGGAAGCCGGTCATGGCGAAGGCCTTGGAGAAGCCGTGGAGCACGATCGTCCGCTCCCGCATGCCGGGCAGGCTGGCGATGCTGGTGTGCACGCCTTCGAAAACCAGCTCCGAGTAGATCTCGTCGCTGACGACAATCATGTCCTTCTCGATGGCGAACTTCGCGATGCGCTCCAGCTGCTCGCGCGAACACACGCCGCCGGTCGGATTGCACGGCAGGTTCAGGAGCAGCAATTTGCAGCCAGGCTGCCAGGCGGCGGCCAGCGCCGGCGCGTCCAGCGAGAATTCGTCGGCGGCATGCGTGCCCACCGGCACCCCGATCGCATGGACCAGGTCCACCGACGGGGCGTAGGAGACATAGCACGGCTCGTGATACATCACCTTGTCGCCGGGGTTGAGCAGCGAGCGCAGTGTCAGGTCGAGACCTTCGGACACGCCGACGGTCACCAGCACCTCGTCGTCGGGCCGGTAGCTGACCTTGAAATGCCCTTCGGCATAGCGGCAGATTTCCTTGCGGAGTTCCGGAATGCCGAGGTTCGAGGTGTAGTGCGTCTTGCCCGTGTCCATCGCCGTCTTCACGGCGTCGCGGATGGGCTGCGGGGTGTCGAAATCGGGCTCGCCGATGCCGAGGGAGATGACGCCGTCGGTCTTCGCGACCAGTTCAAAGAAGTCGCGGATGCCGGACCGGCGCAGGCCCGCCACGTGACGCGCGATGAAGCGGGTCGTATCGAGTGGCGGCTGGGAGGAATGGTTCATGAAAAAGGATTGGTTGGGAGGTTGGATGACTGGGGGCCTAACGGTCGAGGCGCTCGCGGATCGCGGCGCCCATCTGGGCGGTCGTCAGCGGCTGCTGGGCGCCGAGGTCGGCGGTGTGGCAGCCCGCGTCGAGAGCGGCGCTGACGGCCGCCTCGATAGCTCGCGCCTCGGCCTCCAAACCGAGGGAGTGCCGCAGCAACAGCGCGGCGGAAAGAATGGTGCCCGTCGGGTTGGCAATGCCCTTGCCCGCGATGTCCGGCGCCGACCCGTGGATCGGTTCGTAGAGACCGAGCTTCCCCTCGCCCAGCGAGGCGCTGGGCAGCACGCCGAGCGAACCGGCCAGCACCGCCGCCTCGTCCGTCAGGATGTCGCCGAACATGTTCTCGGTGACGATGACGTCGAACGACGGCGCATGGGTGATCAGGCGCATGGCGCAGGAATCGACCAGCTGGTGCTCGAGTTTAACGTCGGGGAACTGTTTGCCGACCTCGATGGCGACCTTGCGCCAGAGGCGCGAGGACTCGAGCACGTTGGCCTTGTCGACCGAGGTGACGAGCTTGCGGCGCTTTTGCGCCATCTGGAAAGCCAGCAGCACGAT
>JAQSDJ010000212.1:6647-14053 GCA_029945855.1 Lacunisphaera sp. | reverse complement strand
CCCCGATGGCCTCGAGGTTGGCGCGCGTGGTGTCGAAGTGCGTGTTGTTGGGCACGACGTCGCCGGGTTTGCATGCGCTCGTGAACAGGATCCGCTCGGCAGCCCGGCCCTGGTGGGTCGGGATGATGTTGGTGAAGCCGGTCACCTCCTTGACCGCGGATTCGAAGCGGAAGAAGGAACGGGCGCCGGCGTAGGACTCGTCGCCCTGCATCATGCCGGCCCATTGCGCGGACGACATCGCGCCGGTGCCGGAATCGGTGAGGAGGTCGATGATGACGTCCTCCGCGTGCAGCTGGAAGAGATTGAAATCCGCCGTGGCGAGGGCGGCCTCACGCTGGGCGCGCGTGGTGAAGCGGATGGGCTCGACCGTCTTGATGCGAAACGGCTCGATGATGGTCTGGAAGTTCATGGGGTGTGGGCCCGCAGACTAACTTCGGGCGCCACGGGGCGGCCATGCCAAACATACCGAAGGGCCTAGCCCAAAGGGCCTATTTGGCCGGGGCGGTGATCCGCCGGTAGGTGTCGCCGTAATAGGAGAGCGAGCCATCGGCCCGGAGGTCGACCTGGCCGGAGGTCGTGGTCACAAGGCAATGCAGGCCATCGCGGCGCCGGCCGATGAGGCAGGTGTCCGATGATTGTTCCGCGCTGGCCGGGGCGTTGCCGGCGGCGGCCACGAGCAGCTGGAATTTCACCTCGCCGTCCGGGGTGAGGACGATGACGCGGTCGCCGGGCTCTGCGCCCGTGGCATAACTGCCGGCAAGCTGCTGCCGGAGCAAACCGACCTGCGCCTCGTCGGTGATGGCCGTGTAAGGCGTGGGCGGCGTCTCTTCGGCGCGATCGAGGAATTGATAGATGCCCCAGGCATTGAGCCCCACGCCGAGCAGAAACAGGAGGGCGGTGAGCGCACCGCGGTTTATCCCGCGGCCCGGAGCCGGCCTGAACAATTCGGGCTCTTCCGGCGCCGGTTCCGCGGTCGCACCCGGGCCCGAGATCACCTCCAGCAGAGTGGGCAGGGTGAGCACGGCGGCGGGTTGCGAGACGTCGCGGGCATTGTAGAGATGCAGCTGTCTCCCGCTGGTGCGGATGAGGAACTTGGCGGCCGGGGTCCGGACGATGACCTGGGGGTCGTGTTCGTGATTTTGCACCGCGTCGCTGGCCGTGAATGTCTCCAGCAGCGCGGACAGGGCGGCGGCATCCATTTCTCCGCGCTCGATCACCCCGTGCTCCGCCGCGATCGAGCGGAGGTCGGGGCTGAGATTGAGGGTGGAGACCTTGAGCGGCATGGGTGCCTCAGTTTTGCACGATGTAGAGCAGGCAGTTCTGGAAGCCCTTCTGGAAATTGCCAGTGGTGAGATTGCCGTCGTCGAATTTCCGGTCGAAGGCCAGCATCTCCGCGGCCGTCATGGTGAGCGGATACTTGGTCGCCTTATACACGGCCACGGCGGCCGTCACCTTGCGGCCGTTATGGGTGATGTTGTAGTCCCAGTTGTAGTTGCCGCCGAAGACCGTGCGCTGGGTCCAGTTGGTGCGGCGGAGATACTCATTCATCCCCGTGGGAAACGCATTCTTTGTGGAGGAATAGGCCGGCCACTTCGCGTTCACGGCATTGTATTGCTGGAAGGCGCTGGCGAAGACCCGGAAATCATTCATGAGGACGCCGTAGCGGGAATTGCGCTGGATGCGCTGATAGGAGGGGATCGCGATGGAGGTGATCAGCCCGACGATGACCACGACGATGGCCAGCTCCAACAGGGTAAACCCGGCACACGAGCGAAATCGCCCGGCCGGTCCGAGGAATGTGGGGGTGGGCGAGGTCATCAGTCGGCTGCTGGCCGAATCTAAGGCCCGACGGGCCTGCGGGACAAGGGCATTCTATGGCCGCGGCCGCCCCGAGCTCCGCTGCTTAGGGCAGCGAGACACCATACCGCTGCAGCGAACTGCCCTCGATGCGGTGCAGGGCGGCGACGGCGGTATGCAGCGTGACCTTGGCCGACAGCTCGTTCACGCGGTTGGCCTCGAGGTCGTCCTGGGCCTCGAGCACGCGGCGGCTGGTGGACAGACCGGCATCGAAGCGGGCCTTTTCCAACTCGTATTGCTTCTGGCTGAGCTCGGAGGCGAGCGTGGCGATCTTGACGCTTTCGAGATTGGTCTCGACGGAACGCACCGCGCTGCGGACCTGCACCTCGATGCTCTGCTCGAGCTGGCGCAGGCGGACTTGCTCCCGGCTGAGCGAGGAGAGGCTCTGGCGGTAGCGCGCCTTGTCGGATCGCTGGGCCCACGGGTAGGTGAAGGAGAAATCCACCTGCCACGAGTGATTCTGCCGGTCGAGGGCGTCGCCGAAGGCGTCGCTGCCGCTGCCGTTCCGGCCGTTCAGGCCGAGGGCGGCGCCGACGCTGAGGTCGGGCTTGGTGGCGTCCTTGGCGACCTTCAGGTCCAGCTTGAGCTGCTCGATGACTGCGACGGAGGCCAGGTAATCAGGCTGGTTCTGCCGGGCCAGCTGGTAGGACGAGGCGAAGACCGGGGTGGCGTCGGTGACCTCGGCGAAGCGCACCGGGCCGATGGCGCTCTCGAGCTCGAACTGGCCGATGAGGGCGAGGAGGGCGTCCTGCCGGTCCTTGACGGACTGTCCGGCGAGCAGGACGTTGCGGCGGGCGTTGGCGACGCCGACCTGCGCCTGCAGGACGTCGAGATCGGTGGCCACGCCGGTATCGCGGCGGGTCTTGGCCTCGTCGTAGAGCTTGTTGGCGAGGGCGAGGGAAAAATTCCGCACGATGAGCTGCTCGCGGGCGAAGACCAGGCTGTAGTAGGCGTTCTCGGTGTTCTGGATGACGCTGAGGGCCTGGGCCTTGAAATCGAGGTTGGCGATGTCGAATCCGATGCGGGCGCGTTCAAGCGAGGCCTTGTTCACCCCGGTGCCGAAACCGCTCAGCAGATCCTGGCGGACCGAGAGGGTCACGTCGGCGTCATAGGCGGGGTTCAGCGCGCCGGCGAGGGTCGCGGGATTGAGCTTGGAACGGTCGAGCCGGCTGCTCGCGCTGAGGGTGGTGCCGGTGTAGAGCTGCTGGGTGACGCCGGCACGCAGATCGGAGTTGGTGGAGGTCGAGGAGGTGGGGCTGTCGGCGTCGGAGGTGCTTTTGCCGTGCGAGCCGCTGACGGTGAAGACCGGATCATAGCCGCCCTTGGTGGCCTCGATGCTGTCCTGGGCGATCTGGGGGCCGAAGCGGCCGATCTCGAGGTCGAAGTTCTTCTGCAGGGCGCGGGCGATGCATTGCTCGAGGGTCAGCTCGGGTTGGTTCGCCAGGGGGAGGTCCTGGGCCGGGGGCGGCGCGACTTCACCGACGGGAGCATCGGCTGCGAGCAGAGGGCGCGACGGGATGGGCGAGGGCGTGTTGTCCTGAGCTTGGGCCCAGGAACTGGAGAACAAGACCACGAGGAACGTGGCGGAAAGACGACGGAGGGTCATGGTCATGGGAAAAGGGGGCGGAGACAGGGCAAGGACACGCGAAATGAGGGAAAAGTTTAAGCTTTTTGTGACGGTGGCCGCAAGCCGCCGGTTTCAGCAAAGAAAATGCCACCGCCGGGAGGCGGTGGCAGCGTGATGATGGGCGGGCGGCAAATAGGCGGGATGGATGGCGTGGGCGGCGAGCTCGCGCAGGGGAAGGGCGTGAGCAAGCGCACTGGCCCACGGGTCGGCGCCGGCCGGTTCAGCGGGCCGGCGGTTCGATTTTCTTGAGCTCCCGCTCCACCAGTCCGCCCAGGTAGGAATTCTCGTTGGTGCCGGCGGTGAAGAGCATCAGCTGCTTCTGGAGCTCGGCATAACGCGGGTTGTTCGGCGTGAGATCGGGCAGCTTCTTTTCCTGCACGTAGACCAGCACGCCCTGTTCGCCCGTGGACATCATGTCGGAAACCTTGCCGGGTTCGAGCCCCTGCAGCGCGGAAAGGGCGGAATAGGGCAGGTCCTGCGGCGGCTGGCGCAAGGTGAAGTTGGCGTAACTCTTCACGGTGAGCTTCGCGGCCGCGGCGGCGCTGGCGAACTTCTCGGCGCCGCCCGCGGCGGCGGCCTGCAGCTGGGTGCGGAGGGCCTGGCCGTGCTCGATGAAGCGCTTGCGTTTCTCACCCTCGCGGTAGTCGGCGGCCACGCGCTCGCGCACCTCGGTGAAGAGGGGCTTGTAGGCGGGCAGGCTGTCGTTCCACAGCAGCACGACAAAGCTGTCGGCGGTCGGCAGCGGGTCGGAGTAGTAGCGCTCCGGGGAGAGGCGGGCGATCTGGTCGGCATAGTTGCCGAGCCAGAGCAGGTCCGCGGGCGGGGCATCGGGGGCGAAGGGCGCGATGGCGGCCGGGGTGCGGCGGTTGGCGGCGAGGAAGGCGGCGAGTTCGGGCGAGTTGGCGGCGAGCTTGCGCTCGAAAAGGGCGACCGTGAGGTCGTTGGCGGCCTTGGAGGCGCCGCGGGCGCTGGCAGCCTGCTTGATGGCGGCCTCGACCTGCGCGCGGACCTTCGGGAAATTGTCGGTGGTCGCGGGTGCCAAGGCGGGCGCGGCGTCCTTCTTGTCGGCGTCCGCCGGCACGGGGAAGCGGGCGAGGTTGGCGGTGTAGAAGGCGCGGAGCTCGGCCTCGGTCGGGGCGACGGGCGGCAGGAATTCCGCACCCTTGAACTCGATGTAGCTCAGGCGCGGCCGGGCCGGCACGTCGTAGCGGAACGCATTTTCCTCGTGGTATTTCTTCAGGATCTCGTCGGTGACCGTGAGGGCGGGGTCGAAGGCGGCGTAGTCGAGCGAGGCGACCTGCACGGTCCAGCTGGAATCCGCGCGGATCAGCTGCTGCTTGATGTCGTTGGTCATGACGTAGCCGGGGCCGCCGACGATCTTGCCGAGCTGCTCGAGGCGGACGTCGTCACGGAGCACGCGGTTGACGTCGGCCGTGGTGATGCCGCCCGCGGTCTTGAGCGAGTCGGCGAAGGTGGTATAACGCTTCTGGTCGAACTGGCCGGACTCGTCCTGAAAGAGGCGGAGCGTCGGCACGTATTTGGTGATCTGGTCGGCGGTGGGCGCGGGGAGGTGGAGCTCGTCGGCGATCGCGAGACCGGCGACGCGTTGCAGGGAATATTGCTGGAGTTGCGCGCCCTGCAGGGCCGCGTAGCCGGCCTTGAGCTGGGCGCTCAGGCTGCCGTCGGTAAACACCTGGCGCGAGAGCGCCTCGTTGCCGAGGTTCACGTTGAAGAAGGGGCGATCCAGGCGCTTGGCGCCTGTCGTCTGTCCGATCCCGCTGCCCGAGGTGCTGTAGATGACCACCATGGGTATGCCCATGGCGACCAGGATCAGGATGAAGACGAATTTGAAGTGCTTGTGGAAGTAGCGTTGAATCCAGGAGATCATGGAGGGAAGCGGTTGACGCTAGAAACAGGGGTGCCGCTGTCAATCTGCGAAGCGGCCGGCCTCCAACGGGTGGTTCAGCGGCCCGGATTGGCCGGGAAGGGGGCGTAGGTGTTGCTCGGGGCCAGTTCGTCGATCAGCTGGTCGAGGTTCCGGCCGGCGAGCGCGGCGGGGACGGTCTGGCCGAGGCGTTCGTGGTAAAATGCCAGGACCGGGTCGACATGGTCGAGCAGGCCGGCCGTCGGGGCCTCGCCGTAATTCTCGAATTCGCGGCGGAACTCCTCGAGCGTGATCTGGGCCAGGGGGCGCGCGGGCTGGTAGCGGAGGTCGTTGGGGTCGGCGTCCGCCGTGGGGGGCAGCTCGCTGATGAGCTTGATGTCACAGAGCCGGTTGAGGCTCTCGTTGAGAATCTGCGAGGGCACGCGGATGAGGGCGGCGAGTTCGCTGACGGCATAGGCGGGGGCGGCGACCTTGAAGCGGCGGGCGATGAGGAGGAGCACGACCAGCGACATGCTCTCGCGCGTCGCGTGGTTGAGGCTGTGCCAGGCGATCTGGCTGCTGCGGTAGCGGACGTTCTGGACGGCGTAGGTGATCTGGCCGCCGACGAGGACGAAGAACCAGAAGATGTAGAGGCCGATCATCAGGACCGGGATGATGCTGACGGAGCCGTAGAGGCTCTTCGAGAGGACGACGCGCTTGAAGTAGAGGAACGCGACGTAGTTGTTGAGGAAGAGCAGGGCGGTGACGATGACCGCGCCGAGCAGCGCGGCGCGCCAGCGGACGCGGGTGTGGGGCACGAGGCGGTAGAACAGCGTGAGCAGGAGGACGAGCAGGAGGACGGAGCCCGAGGGCAGCATCCAGACGAAGAGCTCCTTCAACTGCGCGCCGAGCGGGATCTTCTCGAAGAAGACGTTCAGGAACGCCCCGGCGGAGAGCAGGGTGAGTGAGGTGAAGAACAGCAGCGCCCCGAGCGTGATGAGGCTCCAGTAATAGACGATGCGGGCGAGCCAGGTGCGGCCGCGGCGGACACCCCAGATGTCGTTGAAGGTGTTCTCGACGGTGGTGAAGAGGCCGATGACGATGACAAAGAGCGTGAGGATGCCGATGAGGCCGGCGGTGCCGGAGCGGGAACTGCTGATGAAATTGTTGAGCAGCTGCACCATCTCGGGGGTGGCCACCGCACCGTTGCCCGCTGCTGCGGGCCCGGTGTTTGTCCCGGGAACTGCGTGCTCCGCCGCATTCCCGGGCAAAGCCGCCTGGGCCTCGTGGGCGCGCTCGGCGGCATCCGCCCGGTCGTATTGTGCGACCTGCGGGGCGATGAAGCTGATGACGCGGTTGAGGCCCTGGGCGAGGATCGCCGGGTCGCGGTTGCCGAGGGCAAAGCCGGAGATCAGGACGGCGATGGCGACGATCGGGCCGAGGGCGAGCAGCGAACTGTAGCTCAGCGCGGCGGCGCGGATGGCCACATGGATCTCGTGCAGGCCCGAGAGGGTGATCGAGACCACGCGCAGCAGGCCAAACACGCGATACTTCAGCGAGCGGTCGCGGACCAGGCCGGCCGCCCAGATGTCATGCGTCCAGAGCCGCCGCAGGCGGGACGAGAGCGGGGACAGCGGCATGGACGGGAACCGGCAGAAGGCCTGCGCTCAGGAATACGACATGGTGGCCAGCATCGCCATGCCGCCCAGACCGAGCAGCGCGGCCACGGCCAGCGGGATGTAGCTGAGGAAGATCGTGGAAAAATACAGGCCGACCGCACCGGCGGCGACGGCGATCATCGGCGTGAGCTGGCCCTGCGTCATGAAAAGAAAGCCGAGGAAACCGAGCCCGAAGGCGGCGCGGAAGCGGATCAGCGGATAAAGGCTGATGACGCCGAGCAGGAGGAGGATGCCGAGGAACGCGTCGGCGATGCCGAGGAAGATGAAGGGCTTGTCCATCATCTTGGGGAAATCCATGGCCATGAGCACGTCGATGCCCGGCAGAATGAGGGCGATGGCGCTGAGCAGGCAGATGACAGCCGCGGCGCGGGTGCCCCAC
>JAQSDJ010000212.1:6097-6637 GCA_029945855.1 Lacunisphaera sp. | reverse complement strand
GAGGCGGCCATCATCGACTCGCCCTTGTCCTGCTTGCCCTTGGTGTCGTCGGTCTTGCCCTCGGCCGCCGCGAGGAAATCCTGCACCGAGATGGCCGGCGCGCTGTCGGGTTTCTCCTCGTTGATGACCTTGAATTCCTTCTGCTTGAACCCCATCTTCTTTTTCTCGGGCCAGATGAGGCCCTTCAGCTCGGCGTTGCTGCCGATGGTAAGCCACTGCTCGGTGGCGGTGTCGTAGTAATAGGTCTCGGGCGTCACGCCCTTGGCGGGGTCGTTGCTCTCGGCAAGAGAGGCCAGCTGGTCCTTGGAGAACGGGCCGCGGGCCTCGGTATCGTTGATGCCGCGGATGTAATATTCCGGTCCGGCGGGTTGAGGTGAGCCACTCGACATGGTGCGGTCATGTTGGCGTGGGACGGGGACGCGGCAAGAGCGAAGTAGGCGCCTTCGCCCTGCGGGCTGCGGCGCGCCCAGGCCGTCTGCCTCGGGTAGGGCGAGTCGTCCCCGACGAGCCGTTTCGACAAGCTCAAGGCCCCGAGCCGGT
>JAQSDJ010000212.1:0-6087 GCA_029945855.1 Lacunisphaera sp. | reverse complement strand
GGGGCCGCGGCTCATCCGGAGGATTCGCCCTACCGCACGAGTTACATCCGCTCGAGGTCCGTGCGCAGGCCGAGCAGGTGCAGGCCGGTCTCCAGCACCGTGAGGGTGCGGTGGCAGAGCAGCAGGCGGCGGGCCTTCACGGCGGGGTCGTCCACGATGACCTTGTCGGCGGCGTAGAAGGTGCTGAATTCGCTGGCGAGCTCGTAGAGGTAGAGGCCGAGGAAATGCGGGCGCAGCGTGTTGGTGGCGAGCTGCACGGCGTCGGAAAACTTCACGAGCTTCCGGGCCAGCGCGAGTTCCTGCGCGGTCTCGGGCGCGGTGGCGCCGGCGACGGGCGGGTGCGCCGGGTCGAGGCCGGCCTTGCGGAAAATGCTGCGGACACGCGAGACGGCGTAGAGCAGGTAGGCGGCGGTGTTGCCCTCGAGGGAGATCATCTTGTCCCAGGCGAAGACGTAGTCGCTGGAACGGTTCTGCGAGAGGTCCGCGTATTGCACGGAGGCGACGCCGACGAGGTCGGCGATGGCGCGGCGCTCGGCTTCCGGGAAGTCGGGGTTTTTCGAGCTGACGAGGGCAAACGCCCGTTCGCGGGCCTCGTTGAGCAGGTCCTTGAGGCGGATGTTTTCGCCCTCGCGCGTCTTGAGCGGCTTGTTGTTTTCGCCGAGCACGGTGCCGAAGTCCACGTGCTCGAGCTGCGGCAGCTTGCGGCCGGTCTTCTCGAACCATTTCTTCGCCGTGAGGAAGAGCTGGTCCATGTGATCGCTCTGGCGGAAATCGATCACGTAGGCCGCGCCGTCGACCTTGAAATGCTCGAAGCGATGCAGGACGGTGGCGAGGTCGCTGGAGGCGTAGTTGGCGGCGCCGTCCTTCTTGCGGATGATGAAGGGCTGCGTCTTGAAGCGCGGGTGCTCCGGGTGGAACACGACGAGGGCGCCCTGGCTCTCCTCCGCGAGGCCGCAGTCCGTCAGCTCGCGGTAGATGCGCTCGACCTTGTCGTTGTAGAAGCTTTCGCCGAGCGTGGCGTCGAACCTGATGCCGAGCTGGTCGTAGATGAGCTGGAAGGCCGCGAGGGAGACGTCGTTGATCTTTTGCCAGATGGCGCGGTTCTCGGCGTCGCCACCCTGGAGCTTGACGAGTTCCTGCTGGGCCTCGGTGAGCACCGCGGGGTCGGCCTCGGCGGCGTTGTTGCCGAGCTTGTAGAGGCGCTCGAATTCCTCGAGCGGCTCGGCGGCGAGGGTGGCGGGATTGAGGTGGCGCTTGTAGGCCCAGATGAGCTTGCCGAACTGCGTGCCCCAGTCACCGATGTGGTTGTCGCGAATCACCTTCGCGCCGCTGAACGCCAGCAGGCGGCAGATGGCCTCGCCGATGACGGCCGAGCGGAGGTGGCCGACGTGCATCTGCTTGGCGGTGTTTGGCGACGAGTAGTCGACGATCCAGGTCTGGTTCTGGCGGGCGCTGGCGGCGCCGGACTGCAGGTGGGTCTCGGAATCGTAGGTTTGCAGCCAGTCCAGCAGGGCGGGGGGCTGGAGGCGGAAGTTGATGAAACCCGGGCCGGCCAGGGTTATGTCAAAATGTGCCTTCAGCGCACCGAGTTGATCCACGATCTGCTGGGCCAAGGCGCGGGGGTTCTGTTTTTCACGTTTGGCGAAGGCGAGGGCGCCATTGGCCTGGAAATCACCGTTCGCCGGATCCGCGACGCGCACCTCGGGTTGGAAGCCGCGTTCCAGCAATCCAAGCTGGCCGGCGGCCGACCGGAGGACCGTATCGAGGTGGCTGGCGACGTTGAAAGGGAGGGACATCGCGCGATTCAGGAATTGCGCTTGGCTTTGAGCAAGAAGGATTTTTGCGGATTGCGGCGCGCTGGCATATAGTGTATTTTAAAACATGGACTCTGCAGTTATATCACCGCCTGAACCGCCGATTTTAGGCTCGACAAAATTGGCAAAACCCATTGCCTCTGCGAGCTTTGCGCCGCAAGGCGACATCCCCACGATCCTTACAGTGCCTTCCATGAGAAAACGTCCCATTCCAACGCGTCGGTTCATCAAGCCGTCGTTTACTTCCCTGATTGAGAAGAAACGCGACGGGCAGGAATTTACGCAGGAGGAAATCCGCTACATCATCGACTCCACCCTTGATGGAGAGATGCCGCAGCACCAGCAGGCCGCGCTCCTGATGGCGATTTACTTCGCCAACATGTCGGCCCAGGAGACGGCGATCCTCACGGAAGAGATGATGCTTTCCGGCGAAGTCATCGACCTGTCCCACATTTCCAAGCCGAAGATCGACAAGTATTCCACCGGCGGCGTCGGCGACAAGACCGCCCTCGTCCTCGCCCCGCTCGCCATGGCCAGCGGCGTCGTCGTCCCGATGATGTGCGGCGTCGAGCAGGAGTATGTCATCACGACCCTCGACAAGCTCTCGGCCGTCCCCGGCTTCAAGAGCCACATGACGATCCAGCACTTCGTCGAACAGCTCGCCCGCGTGGGCGGCGCCATCGCCGACCAGAGCCCCGAGCTCGCGCCGGCCGACAAGATTTTCTACGACCTCCGCCTCGAAACCGGCACGATCCCGAGCCTCCCGCTCATCACCGGCAGCGTGCTCTCCAAGAAGCTCGCCGAGGGCGCCGAGGGCCTCGTCATCGACGTCAAGTGGGGCAACGGTTCCTTCATCAAGGACCTCGAGCAGGCCAAGCAGCTCGCCCGTTCCATGACCCGCGTCGGCCGCTCCATGAAGCGCCGCTGCGTCGCGCTCGTCACCGACATGAACCAGCCGCTCGGCGACACCGTCGGCACCGCGCTCGAGATCAAGGAGGCCATCGCGCTCCGCAAGGGCGAGGGCCCCGAGGACATGAAGGAACTCGTGCTCAAGCTCGGCATGGAGATCGTCCGCCTCGCCGGCGTCGCCGGCTCCACGCTCTCGGCCAAGCAGACCGTGCAGCGCCACCTGACCGACGGTTCCGCGCTCGAGAAGTTCAAGGACATGATCAAGGCTCAGGGCGGCGACATCTCCTACATCGACCACCCGGAGAAATTCCCGACGGCGAAGCACATCCGCAAGCTGCCCGCCCCGAAGCGCGGCTACGTGCACACCATCAACGCCGCCATGATCGCCAAGGGCGTCTCGCTCCTCGGCGCCGGCAAGGACCCCGCGCACCACAACAAGATCGACTACGCCGTCGGCGTCTCGGAGATCAAGAAGGTCGGCACGCAGGTCAAGCAGGGCGAGCCGCTGATGATGATCCACTACAACGATGAGGCGAAGCTCGAGCAGGCGCTCAACTACTTCAAGGACGCCTACCGCCTCGCGCCGAAGCGGCCGATCCCGCCCCCGCTCGTCGTCGAGCGCGTGGCGTAAGTTTCAAGGCCGGTCCTGCGGGACCGGCCTTTTTCTTTGGTGGAGGCGGGACGATCAGTCCCGCGGCTTCATCGGGCAGCGTGGCCAATGCTGCGCGGGACTGATAGTCCCGCCTCCATGGGTGTCACGGGCAAGGTAGGTATTCGCCCCATCGCGCTGTTGGCCGGTTACCGGTATATTCCAAGCCGATGAACCTAAATTATCTCCTCGGACTGCTTATGTTCATCTTTTGGATCGTGGCGCTCGTCGACTGCATCAAGGGCAGCAACCCCAACAAGATCGTCTGGATCATCGTCATCATCCTGCTGCCGTTCCTCGGTTCGATCCTTTATTTCATTTTCGGCCGAAGCCCGGCCTGAATCCAGAGTGCTTTGGTCACCTGGGGGCCGGTCCTGCGTGAGGCGGGACCGGCCTTTTTGTTGCCCTGGAGGGTAGGGCGATTCGTCCCGACGAGCCATTCGTGGCACGGCTCATCCGGAGGATTCGCCCTACCTTGTTGCCAACGGCGCTCGATCCTCTTCACATTGGGCTGATGTCCGACGACACCGACGAAAAGTCCCCGATCAACCCCGGCCGGCCTGAATTGGGCGAACCCCTGCCGCCCGAGCAGTGGTCCAAGCCGTGGGCCCAGCTGAAGTTCGTCTCGTTCCAACCGGCCATCTTCCCGCGCATGCTCGGCGACGTCTCGCGCGACGCCCGGCCCGGCGACCTGGTTTCCGTTTACGACAAGTTCGGCCACCGTGTCGGCACCGGGCTCTTCAACCCGCGCGCCAAGATGCCGCTGCGCGTCGTCGTCCACTCGAGTGAACCGATCGGCGAGGAATATTTCGAAATGGCCATCCGCCGTGCCGTGGCGCTGCGCCAGGACATGTTCAAGCTCGACGAGACGACCGACGCCTGGCGCGTCATCAACTCCGACGGCGACGGCATCAGCGGCCTGACGATCGACCGTTACGCCGACACGCTATATTGCGATGTCTACTCGCTCGGCATCTTCCAACGCCTGCCAAAGTGGCTGCCGCTGCTGCATGAATTGCTCGGCACGAAACACGTCCGCGTGCACGTCGACCATGACCTCGGCAGCCTCGAGGGCATCAAGCCTTCGCAGATGAAGGAGATCACCGCCTCCGCACCCGACAAGGTGCGCATCAAGGAGGGCGGCGTGAAATACGAGGTGGATTTCGCCGAGGGGCACAAGACGGGTTTCTTCTGCGACCAGCGCGACAATCGGAAACGCTTCGGCTCGCTCGTGAAAGGCGCGCGCGTGCTCGACCTGTGCAGCTATACCGGCGGCTTTTCCATCAACGCCATGCTCGGCGGGGCGACCGAGGTGACGGCGGTGGACCTCGACGAGGACGTCATCAAGCAAGGCCGGCGCAACGCCAACCTTAACCAGATTTCGCCGAACAAGCTGAAGTGGGTGCATGCCGACGCCTTCGCCTATGCGCGGCAGATGCAGAAGAACGGGGAAACATTCGACGCCGTCATGTGCGACCCGCCGAAATTCGTGATGACGCGCGAGCCCGCCGGCGCCTCCGAGGGCATGCGGAAATATTCTGACCTGAACCAGATTGCCGCCAGCCTCGTGAAACCTGGCGGATTGTTCGTCACCTGCTCCTGCTCGGGCCTGGTGTCACTCGAGACGTTCGAGGAATGCGTCATCAAGGGCGCCCACCGGCTGAACCGCCGCCTGCAGATCTTCGACCGCACCGGCCCCGGCATCGACCATCCGGTGTATTCCAACTGCCCCGAAAGCCGCTATCTCAAGGTGCTGTGGTCGCGGGTGGTGTAGGGCCAATCCGGCCCCCTCGATTTCCATCCATGTGGGCCAGCGACCTTGGTCGCGCTCCGAGAGGACTGCGGCGCGTGCAAGCACGCAGACCCACCGCAAGATCGGGTTATTCGGATAGGCTCATAACGGCGGCGGCGTATATCCGGATAACGGAAATATATCCGCTTGACGGAAGCATGGAGCGAATTACCTTGCCGCCATGATCCAAAGCTTCGCCTGCGCCGAGACGGAGCGGATATTCAACGGCGATTACTCGCGCCGGCTGCCTACGCAGATTCAAGCTGTCGCCCGCCGTAAACTCCGCATCCTTCACGCCGTGGTGAAGCTGGACGAACTTCGCATTCCACCGGCCAACCGCCTGGAAGCCCTGAAGGGTAACCGGAAGGGCCAGCATAGCATCCGCATCAACGACCAATGGCGCCTCTGCTTTGTCTGGATCCCGACTGGTCCGGCGGAAGTGGCGATAGTCGACTACCACTGATCACGAACCAACCCACCTTCATGAAAACCAAACTGCCCAATATCCATCCCGGCGAAGTGCTGCGCGAGGAATTCCTCACGCCGATGGGCATTTCCGCCTACCGGCTCACCAAGGACACCGGTCTGCCGCACTCGCGGGTTTCCGACCTGCTGGCCGGAAACCGGGGGGTCAGTGCCGACACGGCCCTGCGGCTGGCGCGGTATTTTGGCACGACGCCTGATTTCTGGCTGAACCTGCAGAACTCCTACGACATTGAGGAGGCGGAACGGGCCAACGGCTCGGAGATTCGCGAGCGCATCCGCCCCGTTGAACTCGCCGCCAGCTGAACCATTCGATTTCGCCGTGCTCAACCGCCGCCTGCAGATCTTCGATCGCACCGGCCCCGGCATCGACCATCCGGTCTACTCCAACTGCCCCGAAAGCCGCTATCTCAAGGTGCTGTGGTCGCGGGTGGTGTAGG
>JAQSDJ010000211.1 GCA_029945855.1 Lacunisphaera sp. | reverse complement strand
TCCCGGCCGGCTTGGCCGTGAACACCACGACCGGTGCCATCACCGGCACGCCGACAACGGCGGCGGTTTCCAGTGTGACACTGACCGCGACCAACGGCACCGGCACCAGCCCCGGCGCCAGCCTGACCCTCACGATCGCCGCGGCGGCGGTCGTTCCCCCGCCGGTCGTGCCAGTGGTTCCGCCTGCGATCCAGGCCGTCCTGCCGCTGCTCCCGGCCCCGGTCACCAACTGGTCGGACTACCAGCCCGCGCAGATCAAGGTCCAGCCCGTGCCCGGCGTGAATGCCACCTTTGATGTGGTCTACCATCAGGAAGGCGTCTTCACCGTCGGCGTCGGCCGCAGCGTGATCCCCGGCGAGAGCCTCGTGACCGTCGCCACCGGCAACCGCACCGACCTCATCGTCACCCTCATGGACAACGGCCTCAAGGAATACGATGTCCGCATCCGCGGCGACGTCGTCACCACCACCACCAAGGTCGTCGTCGGCCTGTGCGCGACCGAGGAACAGGTTCAGGCCAGCCTGCTGGGCAGCTCGACCACCACGACCCCGGGCACCGTCGTCAGCGTCCTCTTCTTCTACGATGAGTCCACCGCCGCGGCCGCCGACCAGCTGACCGTCGAGGCCTATGGCATCGCCGTCATCGAGAACGGCAACCTCGTCCTCCAGAACAGCGGCGTAACCAACCTCCGCTGGCGCTACACCGGGGCCGTCAAGGTCGCCGGCTACACCAGCACGGGCAACACGCAGACGGACCTGACCGCCATGGCCAATAGCGCGTCCGTCCTCGGCGCCTTCGTCCTGCAGAAGAGCAACGAGCTCATCGCTGACCAGGCCATGTTTATCTTCAACGCCTTCCAGACGGGCGGTGCCTCGGGTCGCGCGGAGCGCCCCGGCCACAACTCGACCGTCTACTGGCAGGTGCCGTGGTTTGTTTATGTCCACCAACTGGGCCATAACTTCGGCTGCCATCACGGCCGCGTGTTTGACGCCGTGGCCGACAGCAACGGCCAGTTCAGCTACGGTCTCGCGTGGACCAAGCCGCTCACCATCACGAACACGGCGGGCGCGACGTCGACGATCCAGGTGGGTTATGGCACGATCATGACCTACTGGGGCCTGGAATTCATCCAGCCCTACTTCAGCAATCCGAGCGTGAGCATCACCTACGCCGGCAACCGCGGCACCAACCAGGAATTCATCGAGACGCGCGCCATCGGCGTTGCGGCCGACCAGCCGAAGGCCGCGGACAACGCCCGGACGATCCGTGAAGCTGCGCTGCCCATGGCCGGCTATCGCGTGGTCGCCGGCAATCCGGTCAGTCCGATCCCGACCGTCCCGCCGCCGGTCACCCCGCCGGTCACGCCTTCCCAGGGCGGTGGTGGCGGCGGCGCCCCGAGCCTCTGGTTCCTGCTGGCCCTGTCCGGCCTGGCGGCTTTCCGCCGGAAATTCATGAGGAAGTAATCTCGGTTGATTGTAACCGAAACTCCGGGCCTCTCCTGTAATGGGGGAGGCCCGGACTCGTTAGCGGGCCGGCCCGCCGCCGGTCGCGCGCCGCCGGCCTCCGCGGCATAGCCGGCATCTGGCCTTGCGTGCCCCCGGCCGCTGTCTCCAACCTCGGACCAGCCACCCCGCACAGGTCATTGCCCGACGGCCACCCCCGTCGCGAGTGAGTCAACCTTCCACGCCCTCCGCCATGAGCCCTTCCGCTGCCGTTCCGTCGCGTCCGCCCGCCCCGCCTGCGCCTGCGCCTGCCCATCAGAAGCCGAAATATCCCGGCATCCGCGTGACCTGCAACGGCAACCAGCTCGTCACGCAATACGTCGAGACGCGCATCACCGAAGGCGGCGTGTTTTATCCGATCACCCCGTCCACCGAGGGCGGCGAGATCTACCAGCAGTCCTTCGCCTCGGGTGAGCTCAACGTCTGGGGCGCGCAGAAGGTTGCCGTCGAGACCGAGGGCGAGCACGCCGCGCAGGGTGGCGCCACCGCCTACGCCGTGCAGGGCCGCCGCACCGTCAATTTCACCTCGGGCCAGGGCCTCGCCTACGCGATGGAGCAGTATTACCACGCGCCGGGCAAGCTCTCGACCATGGTCCTCGAGGTCGGCGCCCGCGCGCTGACCAAGCACGCCCTCAACGTCCATTGCGGCCACGACGACTTCAACGGCGCGCTCGACACCGGCTGGACCATGCTGATGTCGAAGGACGCCCAACAGGCCGCCGATCAGGCCGTCATCCTCCGCAAGGCCAACGAGCTGTCACTCAACCCGGGCATGAACATCCAGGACGGCATGCTCACCACGCATTCCGAGCGCATGTATCTCGCGCCGGAGGCGGAGATGCTCCGCGAGTTCCTCGGCGCGCCCGACGAGCAGATCGATTGCCCGACGCCCGCCCAGCGCGAGCTGTTCGGCCCGCGGCGCCGCCGCGTGCCCATCATGATGGACCTGAAGCACCCGATTTTGCTCGGGCCGGTGCAGAACCAGGAGCACCACATGAACGGCGTCGTCGCGCGCCGGAACAATTTCAACGAGCCCATCCTCGGCTTCCTGGCGGATTGCTACGCCGAGTTCGGCCGGCTCACCGGCCGGCACTACGGCTTTCTCACCGAATCCACGACGGCGGACGCCGACCGGGTGTTCGTCTCCCGCGGCTGCGCGGCCGACAACATCGAGGCCGCCTGCGACTACCTGCGCGAGCAGCGCAACGCCAAGGTCGGCTCGATCCACGTCAACGTCATCCGCCCGTTCCCCGAGGCCGCCGTCATCGACGCCCTCCGCGGCAAGAAGAACGTCATCATCCTCGAGCGCACCGACGAGGGCCTCTCCGGCGACAACCCCCTCGCGCGCGACATCCGTGTCGCGCTGGGCAAGGCCAACGAGATTGCCCGCGTCGGGATCGGCGCACTCCCCGCGCTCACCCCGGCCGAAACGCCGCGCCTGTTCCGCGGCGCCTACGGCATCGGTTCGCGCGATTTCCGGCCCGAGCACACGCTCGGCGCGTATGAGTTCGCCACCGGGGCGGCCCAGCGCAAGGACGGCCGCAGCGCCGCCGACGGCGAGACCTACTTCGTCCTCGGCGTCGACCACCCCTACGCCGTCATCAGCAAGGACACACCTTCGCTCCTGCCCGAGGGCGCCATCGCGGTGCGCTTCCACTCCATCGGCGGGTGGGGCATGATCACCACGGGCAAGAACCTCGGCTCCATCATCGGCGACTTCGGCAAGTTCATCTCCGAGCAGACCCCTACCTACGACACGGACGGTTTCCTTGAGGACAAGCTCTTCATCATGGCGAACCCGAAATATGGTTCGGAGAAGAAGGGCGCGCCGACCAACTACTATCTCACCGTCGCGCCGTCGCAGATCAAGGTGAACTGCGAGCTGAACCACGTGGACGTCGTGCTCTGCTGCGACCCGAAGGCCTTCACGCACACCAACCCGCTCGAGGGCCTGAAGAAGGGCGGCAGCCTCGTCTGGGAGTCCGGCGAGTCGCCCGAGGTCGCCTGGCAGCGCGTGCCCGAGAAATACCGGCAGTTCGTCCGCGAGAACAACATTCGCATCTTCATTTTGCCCGGCTTCGAGATCGCGCGGAAGGCCACGAACCAGACGGAGCTGCAGCTGCGCATGCAGGGCAATTCCTTCCTCGGCGCGTTCTTCCGGGTGTCGCCGTTCCTGAAGACCTTCGGCATCTCCGAGGAGCAGTTCCACAAGGTCGTCCAGAAACAATACGAGAAGAAGTTCGGCCGCTTCGGCGAGGCCGTGGTCGCCTCGAACATGACCGTGATGACCGAGGGCTTCTCCCGCGTCGCCGAGATCAAGCTCGGCGCCAACGACGACCCCGACCGGTCCTCGATGCGCAATCCGCTGCTCGCCCCCATCGGCGACCACCAGATCATCCCGACCGCCGGCTGCGGCGCGGCCGGGTGCGCGCCCATCCCCGCGCCCGCGGCCCAGCCGCTGCGCGCGCCGTTCCAGACGCTGGCCAAGTTTGACTCCGAGTTCCGCGCGGGGCTCGGCTACCATCAGCCGGCCGGCGCACTCGCCTCGGTGGGCGTGATGCTCGCGGGCACCGGCGCCACGCAGTCCAAATACGTCGCCCGCCGCGAGACGCCCGTCTACATCGCGGAGAATTGCACCCAATGCATGGAGTGCATCACCGCCTGCCCCGACACCGCGTTGCCCAACATGGCGCAGGATGTGTCGACCGTGCTCAAGACCGCCGTGAACAACTACGTCACGAACCGCGACGAGCGCCTGAAGTTAGGCGCCGAACTCACCGGCCTCGAGGCCCGCGCCCGCGCCAGGATGAACGAGTCCGTGAAGGCCAAGACCAAGGTGCCGTTCCAGGACATCATTCGCGACGAGGTCAACGCGCTCACCACCATTTCTGATAAAACCAAGGCCGAGTTCACCGGCATCATCGCGAAGCTCCCGATCGCCTACGGCAACGTGCCGGCGATTTTCCGCTCGCTCGAGGCCAAGACACCCGGCGCCGGCGGCCTGTTCTCCATCTTTGTCTCCGACCTCTGCAAGGGCTGCGGCGAGTGCGTGCAGGTCTGCGGCGACCACGACGCCCTGCGCATGACGCGCGAGACCGAGGAGCTGAACGCGGAGCTGACGACTGCGCAGGTGTTTTCCCGCCTGCTGCCCGACACCCCGCAGAAATACCTCGGCCTCTATAACGACAGCGACGCCGCGTCCTCCCGCGAGGCCGCGCTGCGCAACCACCTCATGGTGCGCCGCAATTACGAGGCACTCGTCTCCGGCGACGGCGCCTGCGCCGGCTGCGGCGAGAAGAGCATCCTCCGCTCGGTGGCGTCCGTCACCGAGGCCTACATGCGGCCGCTCTACCACCGCAAGGCCGACCGCCTCCGCGCCACGGCCGCCCGGCTGACGGCCGAAGGTCCCGCGAAACTCGCCGCGCTCAAGGCGCGCGACGCGAAGGAATATGAGCTTTTCCGGAAAACCTACGCGCACGTCATCATGAACCTCGGCGGGGAGAACGATGCCGACACCGCGAAGCGCATCGCCGGTTACGAGGCGAAGCACGGTGCCCTCACCGACGCGTCACTCATCGGCGGGCTTGCCGCCGTCCTCGAGCAGGACGCCTTCAACCACAAGGAACTCCAGCCGGTCGAGGGCCGCCGCGCGAACGGCATGTCCGTGATGATGATGGGCGCCAGCACCGGCTGCAACACGGTCTACGGTTCCACCTCCCCCGCCAACCCGCATCCCTATCCGTGGATGAACTCGCTCTTCCAGGACGGCGCGACGATCTCGTGGCTCATGGCCGAGTCGGTCATCGTCAACCACGCCCAGCGTTCCGTCGTGCCCGAGCGCCTGGCCGGCATGCTGCTGGGTGCAAAGGCTGAAGGGCTGAATGCGGAAGGACTGAAGGAAAGTCGGAGCCAGTCTCCGAATGGTGATTCAGCCGTTCAGTCCTTCAGTCCTTCAGTTATTTCTGAGGCCGACTATTTCACCCTCACGCACCTCGACGACGCGCTCATGACCGAGCAGGAGGTGCGCGAGCTGCCCAAGGTCTGGGTCATCGGCGGCGACGGCGCGCTCGGCGACATCGGCTTCCAGAATGTTTCCAAGGTCGTCCTCCAGAACCGCCCGAACGTGAAGATGCTTATGCTCGACACGCAGGTGTATTCCAACACCGGCGGGCAGAACTCCGACTCCTCCACGATGCTCGGCGGCTACGACATGAACCAGTTCGGCGTCGCCTCGCAGGGCAAGCTGACGGAAAAGAAGAATGTTTCCGAGATCCTCACCAGCGGCCACGGCTCGCCGTTCGTCGCGCAGGTTTCGATGGCCAACTCGGTGAAGCTCTACAAGGCCATGCTCGAGGGTTTGGAGTATCGCGGCACGGCCTTCTTCCAGGCCTACACCACCTGCCAGCCCGAGCACGGCGTAGGCGACAACATGAGCGCCGACCAGGCGAAGATGGTGCGTGACGCGCGCGGCATGCCGGAGTTCGTCTTCAATCCGCGCAAGGGCGAGACGTCGCAGGAGGCCTTCGACCTCAAGGGCAATCCCTCGGTCGACCGCGACTGGTGGCGCACGAAGTATTCCACGACCGGCGAGGAATACAGCTTCGGCGTCGCCCACTGGGCGATCACGGAAAACCGCTTCCGCAAGCACGTGAAGGCCATCAAGGAGGAGGAGGCCGCCAAGCTCACGCTGTTGGACGACCAGCTGCTCTTCATCACGCAGGACGACGTCATCCACCGCCGGGTGTTCGACCCCGCGCACCGGAGCTTCGTGAAAAACTTCGGCAGCTACATCAAGGCCGAGGAGCACGGGAAGATGCAGTGCTACGCCGTCACGCGCCAGATGGTGCTGTTCGCCGTCGAGCGCCGCAAAGCCTGGCGCATGCTCCAGAGCAAGGCCGGCATCGTGAACAAGGACTACCTCGCCCAGAAGAGCTTTTTGGCGAAGCTCGACAAGAGTGAGATCCCGCTGGCCGACGCCAAGACGAAGGCCCGCGAGCTGTTCGCCGCCGAGCTCGCGGCGGTAAAGTGAGACTCCCTCACTCCTTGTTCGAATGTAGGGCCGGCGCTTGTCGCCGGGCCTGTGTTCGGGCGCGGCACGGTCCGCCGGCCAGCGGCGACCCTACAATCTACCTGGCGCACACCCGCCGGTAGAGCGCCTCGTAGCGCGGGACGATGGCGGCGGCGGAGAAATGTTTTTGTGCCCGCTGCTGGGCGGCGCGGCCGAGCTTGGTGCGCAGGCTGGGCTTTTTGAGCAAGGTCTCGACGGCCTGCGTGAGCGCGGCGGTGTCGCCGAAGGGCACGAGCAGGCCGGATTTGCCGCTCGTCACGACCTCGGGGATCCCGCCCACCGCGAACGCCGCGCTGGGACGGCCGAAGCGCATCAGCTCGAGGATGCTCAGGCAGAAGCTTTCCGACTCGGAGGTGAACAGGCCGAGATCCGCGGCCTGCAGGTAGTCCTCGATGCTGCTGACACGCTCGCGCACGACAATGCGGTCCGTCAGGCCCAGCCGGCGCACTTGGGCCCGGTAAGGCTTGAAGGAACTGCCGGCGAGGATGACGAGCTTGAAAGAGTTCCGCGTGCGCAGGCCGGCGACCGTTTCGAGCAACAGGTCGATGCGCTTGAGTGCGCGGAGATTGGACAGATGCAGCAGCATCTTCTCGCCGGATTGGAGGCCGAGCTCGCGGCGCACCGCAGTGCGCGAGCGGCCGGGCGCGTGGGGCTCGAAGAAATTATGGATCACCTCGATCGGGCGCTGGACGCCGAGCAGGCGCACGGTCTCGCGGCGCATGAATTCCGAGACGGTGGTGATGGCGTCGGAGGCGGCCAGGGCGTGGCTGATGGCCGGACCGTAGCCGGGGTCCTTGCCGAGCAGCGTGGTGTCGGTGCCGTGCAGCGTCGTGACGACCGCGGGTTTTTTCCCCAGCGGCAGCATGGAGCGAGCGAGGATGGCAGCCGTGGCGTGCGGCACGGCGTAGTGGACGTGCAGGACGTCGAGGCCGTGGTCGCGGCTCACCTCGGCCATTTTTACCGAGAGCGGCAGCGTGTAGTCGGGATATTTGAAAAGATCGTAGCTGTTGACCACCACCGGGTGGAAGAACACGCGCGGGCCCGTTGGCATCCGGAACGGCCGCTCGTAGCTGATGAAATGGATCTCATGACCGCGCTGTGCCAGCTCCTCGCCGAGCTCGGAGGCAAGGATGCCGCTGCCGCCCACCGAGGGGTAGCAGGTGATGCCGATCTTGAGCGGGCGTTCGGACATGATTCAGAGGGCAGCCACAAAAAGCACAAAAAGCGCAAAAACGGAGACGGATTCCATCGGGTGCATTGTTTTGTGCCTCTTGTGCTTTTTGTGGCCAGGCCTTTTTCAAAAGCTCCGGGCGGCGCGGGCCAGGGACGCGAGCGAGTCGAAGACCGGCGGGTCGTTGGGCCAGAGCGGCTGGGCGTATTGCAGGCCGGCGTTCAGGCCGTGGACGCGGGCGCGGGCCAGCTGGAGCTGGACGTAGTTGCGCGTCTTCATCTGGGTGGCATGGGCTTCCATCGCGGCCTGCCAGAGGCCGACAATCTCCGGCTCGGAGATATCGATGAGCATCGGGGTGGAGCCAACCGGCTCGGCCCCGGGGCTGAGGGCGTAGAAGAACAATTGGCCGACGGCATGCGGTCGCTGCTTCTTGAGCTCCTTCAGACCGCCGTAGCGGGCGAGCCGGATGGCGTCGCGCACGAGGGTGCCGAGGCGCCAGTGGTCGGGGTGCTGATTCTGTCCGAGCGAGGGAGCGAGGACGATGCCCGGCTTCACCTTGCGGATGATCGCGGCGAGCTTGAAGGCGTGGGCGGATTTCAGCTCGAGATGGGCGTCGCCGTCGAGCGCGAGGAACTCGATCGTGGCGCCGAGCACCTTGGCGGCGCGTTTCGCCTCGGCGGTGCGCTGTTTGGGCGTGCCGTTGGTGCCCGCCTCGCCGCGGGAGCAGACGACGAGGTGCACGTGCCGGCCCGCGCGGACCTCCTGTGCGATGATTCCACCCGCGCTGAACTCGAGGTCGTCAGGGTGGGCGCCGAAGGCGAGAAGGGGCGAAAGGTCTTTGGGCGAGGACATGGGGGAAGTGGCGGCAGGATATTTGTAACGTATTACGTTACAAATATCCGGGGTAGGTCGGGAGTAAATTCACTCAAGAATAAAGTCTTCACAGGAGGGAACGGAGGGAACAGAGATAAAAGCAGGCAGCCCCTCTGTTCTCTCTGTTTCCTCCTGTAAATACTCCGGGTTCATCAGGTGGGGAGGTCGGTAAAGGCTTCATCGGAGCGGTCGATGGGGTCGCGGTTGACGAAGACTATTTCAGGGGCGTCGGCTTTGTTCAAGTATGCCTGCTCCCCGGCGCCGGCGATGTAATGGGTGCAGTGGATGACCGATTGCATCCAGCGCAGTCGGCTGTCGCGGGTCGGGCTGAGCTGTTCTTTTTCGAAATCGGTCTTAGGCAAAGTCACGTAACTGGTGCCGCCCTCGTGAAGCTTCAGGTCACCGTCCATCATCCGGGCGCGGACGATCTCGCCCTGATACGGCACGTCGACGAAGAAATCCGTGATGTCACAGGCCGCACGGCGGACGGCCGGGTCGCCCGAGCGGACGACGCGGATGCCGTCCAGCAGGCCCATGGCGCGATACATATCCAGGCAGAAACCGGCGACGTTGTCCGCGGTGGTCTGCTTGAAGACCTCGACCCAGCGGGGATCGACATAGTTGGGCAGCTGGCGGGCAGTGTGGGCCGGCCAGTCGGTCGGGATGCGCTTGAGGAAGAGGGGCGACCACTTGCGCTGGATCTTGTTCGCGGAGGTGAAATTCATCGTCACCGGCGCGTCGGTCTGGCGGTGCCGGAGGGTCGTCTGCGTCTCGCGGCAGTCGTGGTCGCTGTCGTGGAGGAAGAAAACAATCTCGCCGCCGATCTCCGCCTGGAGTTTCCGGGCGGTGACGAACTTGGCGTAGAGGAACCGCCGCGGAAAAAATCCGCAGGGTTGCTGGCCGAAACAGATGACGGGGGCGGGCATCAGGAGAGAAAGGCAGTTTGCCCGCCAATCACGCGAATCGACACGAATGGAAGACAGGGCAAAGGCTGGTTCATTGGCGTGAATTCGCGTGATTCGCGGGCAGCAAGGCCTGGAGGATCAGGCTGAAGAGCATGCAGGCGGCGCAGCCGATGAGGTTATACCAGAGGTAGGAGAAATCGAGGACGGGGTAGCGTTGCCGCAGGAAAAACAGGGCGAAGATAAGGGTCTGCGCCGCGACCGCGCCCCAGAACACCGCGGTGCCGCCGACTTTCTTGAGGAAGAACGCCACGAGGAAAAGCCCGAGCACGACGCCATAGAAGATGGAGCCAAGGATGTTGATGGCCTCGATGAGGTTTTCGGCGAAGCCGGCGAAGAGCGCGAAGCCGATGGCGAAGACGCCCCAGAAGGCGGTGAACCATTTCGCGACGCGGACGTTGCGCCGTTCGTCGTGGGCGGCGAGCGGGCGGAAGTGGCGCCAGAAGTCGATGGTCGAGGTGGTGCCGAGGGCGTTGAGCTCGCCCGCCTTGGAGCCGAGGGCGGCGGCGATCATCACGGCGACGAGCAATCCAACGACGCCGTGGGGCAGCTGGGCGACGATGAAGCTGATGAAGACATAGTCGGAGTCCTTGACCGGGGCGTGCGGGTCGGCGGCCAGCAGGGCGCGCTTGGCCTCGGCGCGGACGGCGTTGGTCGCGGCGTCGGCGACGACGAGCGCGGTGCGGGCCGCGGCCACGGCGGCGGGATCGCCGCCGGCGCGGGCGGCCTGCCACTCGGCGATGCGTGCCTGTTTCGCCTGATGGAGCCCCGCGTGTTTTTCCTCGAGCGCGCGGAAGGTCTCGCCGTGCGCACCCTGGGCGTGGCGCTGCCATTCGACGCGGTTGTGGAAGACGGGGGCGGGCTGGAACTGATAGAAGACGAAGACCAGCGCGCCGAGGAGGAGGATGAAGAACTGCATCGGGATCTTCACGAGGGCGTTGAAGACCAGGCCGAGGCGGCTCTCGCGCAGGGAGGCGCCGCCGATGTAGCGCTGCACCTGCGACTGGTCGGTGCCAAAGTAGGAGAGGGAGAGGAAGAGGCCGCCGAACACGCCGCTCCAGACCGTGTAGCGTTTGGCGGGGTCGAGCGACCAGTCGACGGCCTCGAGCTTGCCCAGGGCGCCAGCCAGGTGGGCGGCGCCGCCGAGGCCGAGGTCGGCGGGGAACTTCGAGACCAGCACGACGAAGGCCGTGACCATGCCGGCGAAGATGACGCCCACCTGCCATTTCTGGGTCAGGCTCACGGCCGCGCTGCCGCCGGTGACCGTGTAGACGATGACGAGCAGACCGGTGCCGATGATCGTGAGGTCGAGCCGCCAGCCGAGGACGGTGCAGAGGATGATGGCGGGGGCGTAGATCGTGACACCCGCGGCGAGGCCGCGCTGGACGAGAAACAAACCGGCGCCGAGCAGGCGGGTCTTGCCGTCGAAGCGTTTCCCCAAAAACTCGTAGGACGTGTAGACGCCGAGCTTGCGGTAGATGGGCAGGAAGACCGCGCAGACGATGATCAGCGCGAGCGGCAGGCCGAAATAATTCTGCACGAAGCCGACGCCGCTCTCAAAGCCCTGGCCGGGGATGGAGAGGAAGGTGATGGCGCTGGCCTGCGTGGCCAGGACGGACAGGCCGATGGTGAACCAGCCGGTGGTCTTGTTGCCCTTGAGGTAGGTGTCGAGGTGGTCGGTGTGGCGGGTGTGCCACGCCCCGTAGGCGGCGATGCCGACCATGGTCCCGAGGAGAACAATCCAGTCGAGGACGTTCATGCGAAGTAGCGCGCGAACAGCGTCAGCGCGATGACGACCAAAACGAAACAGCCGAAGACGAAAAGATAGACGCCGCGCCAAGTGCGCGGCCAGGGCAGGCCGGTGGAAGAATCGTTGTCAGGGGTTTCAGGCGGCGGGTTCATCAAGCCAGGTGTTAGTGGCTAAGCCGGCAACATGCAGTTGATGTAGGTGGAACCGGTCCTCCGGACCGGTTTGCCTTGGCGTGTGTCCAACAACCCGTCCGGAGGACGGGTTCCACCCCCGGCAACTGCATCATTCCGGCTAAGGGTGGGTTCGGCAGTGGCACCGGCTTCCAGCCGGTGATGCCCTGCGGCTGGAAGCCGCAGCCACTCAATCAGGCGTTTGCATGGTAAATCCTTCATTTTCCGAGCGAGACCAGGTTGGCGAAGAGCCGATACGCGCCGGGCACGCCGGCGGGGAGCTGGCGGAAGAAGCCGATGCCGGTGTAGACGTATTGGCCCCGGCCGTGTTTGGCGATCAGGATGCTGCTGGTGAGCGGCGCCTCGCCCGGATCGTTCATGGCGAGGATGGCGGTGTAGCGCGCCTCGTCCCACTTGCCCGGGAAATACGCGCCGCGCTCCTGGACCCAGCCCTCGAAATCGGCCGCGGTGATCTGGTTCGGGGTGTTGAGCGCCGGGTGATCGGGCGCGAGAAAGGTGACCGGGGCGGTCTCGTCGGTGACGCGCAGCCGCGGCGCGGGGCCCTCGATGGAGAGCGCGTAGGGTCCCAGCACGGGCGCGAGCAGGCCGTTGGGCCGGTTGTATTGCGCGACGACCGTGCCGCCGGCCTCGACCCAGGCGAGCAGGCCGGGGAAGGCATCCTTCAGGTCGGCGCGCTCGTTGAAGGCGCGCACGCCGATGACGACGGCGTCGAGCCCGGCGAGTTTTTCGGGCGTCAGGTCGGCGCCGGTCAGCCGGCGAACATCATATCCCATCTGCTCGAGACACTCGGCCACGGCGTCGCCGGCCCCGGGCAGGTAGCCGACATTCCGGCCGCGGGTGGCCAGCGCGAAGCTCGCGACGCGGGCGCGGGCGGGCGGCTGGAGGAGCTGGAACGGGAGGTGGGCGTAATTGATTTCCTGGCGCTGGTTGGAATAACGGCGGCCGTCCACCGTGGCCACGGCGGTGACCCGGCCGGCGGAGGGGAGCACCGTTCCGGCCTGCTGGCCGGCCGGTGTTTGTCCGGGCCGGTCGCCCGGCAAAGGAGACGTGAGGGTGAAAGTGAGGGTGGTCCTCTCCCCGACCGCGGTCAGGCGGAAGTTCTGGGTAGCAGGAGCGACCGTCCAGCCGTCGGGCACCTCGAGGCCGACGGTGCCGTGGGCGTTGGCCCGGGCGGCGGCGACCTCCACCGTCACCGATCGGCTTGTGCCCGGCGCCACGAGAAAGATCTCGGAGCTGAAGGCGAGCGAGACCGGCGGGATCACCGTCACGGGCCGGCGGGCCGGCGTCCCGGCGGCGCCGGCGATCAATTGGACCGGTTCGTCCGCGACGACGACCTGCTCGGCCCCGACCCGGAAGATATGTTCGATCGGCAGGGCGGGCGGATTTTCCGGCTGGCCGATCAACCGCGGATCGTCCACCCGGGAAATACCCGCGGCGCCATCGGCCTGCAGCCAATAGGGCTGGGAGAGGGAAAAATCGAGCGGCAGCACGCCGGTGAGCTGGCCCGGCTTGGTCGGGACCAGCTTGAGCACGGGGCTGCGGGATTCAGCGTGGCTTACGTCCGCGTTTTTGGCCGCGACACGATAATCGACGGTGAGGGCGAACGGTTCGCCGGGCACGATCTCGGCGTGCGCGATCCGGGTTTCCACGGTGAGGCCAAGGCAGGCCTGGATGATGCGTTCGAGCTGCGCGCGTTTGTCCGCGATGAGCGGGTCAGCCGGCAAAGCGGCGAGCTGGCGCCGGAGGGCGAACAGCGCGGGCACGCTGGCCACGGGATCGTCGGTCTTGAATTGCGCGAGCGCCTCCGCCGCCAGCCGGCCGATCCCGGCGCCGCCGGGATAGCGGGCCCAGGTGAGGTCGACGCCGTCCATCAGGTCGGTCGTGGCGGGTTCACCCGCCAATGCGATGAACGTCTGCACGCTCGGGCCGTCGGCGGTGCGGCCGGAGAACTGGCCGAGGCCTTGGGTCTTGTGCATGCCGCGACTTTTGTTGGCGATGGTGCCGAACGATTCGCCCGTCACCGGGTCGGTGCCGGCGATGTCCAGTGGGATGCTCGGGCCGGTCAGGAGGGACGGACCGCCCGGGCCGCGGCTGCCCCAGCCGTTCCAGACGACGCGTTTCGGCTGCCAGACGGTGAGGCCCTGCGCGAGCTGTTCGGGGTAGGCCTGGGGATCACCGGCGAGCTTGAAGGCTTCGACGGCCAGGATGGCCGAGGCGGTGTGGTGCCCGTGGCCGCCGCTGCCCGGCGGGACGGGGAAGCGCGTGACGATGACATCGGGCCGGAACTGCCGGATGACGCGCACGACATCGCCGAGCACCTGGCCGCTGTCCCAGAAGCGCAGCGTCTCCTCGGGGGTTTTCGAATAACCGAAGTCGATGGCGCGGGTGAAGAACTGGCGGCCGTGGTCGAAGCGGCGCGCGGCGAGCAGCTCCTGGGTGCGGGCGACGCCGAGTTTTTCGTCGAAGTCGCGGCCGAGCTCGTTCTGGCCGCCGTCGCCGCGCGTCAGCGAGAGATAGGCGGCGCGGTAGCCGCGGCCGAGCGAGAGATAGGTGATGAGCTGGGTGTTCTCGTCGTCGGGATGGGCGCCCACATGAAGGACGGTGCCGAGCGTGGCGAAGCTGCGGAGGTCCTGCCGGATGCCTTCGGCACTGCCCAAGGCTGGCGCGGCGGGTGACGGCGAATCAGCGGCGGCGATCAACGGAGCCCAAGCGGCGAGGCTGCAGAGCAGGGAGAGGGATGATCCGAACAATATCCTTGGCGTCATTAAATGTGTGGGGTGGAGCGCGGCCTCCGGACGCGCTCGAAACGCGTCCGGAGGCCGCGTTCC
>JAQSDJ010000210.1:3796-14369 GCA_029945855.1 Lacunisphaera sp. | reverse complement strand
GGGAAGTTGAGCAGGTAGTCCACCGGCGGCGGCGGCGAGCCGACGCCCGAGTGCACGGTCCGGCCGGAGACGAGACCCTCGCGGACGAAGGCGCCGTTGACATAGAGCCGCGGGCGGCCCTCCCGGTAGACCACGGCGACGTGCGTCCAGCCGGAAACCTTGGTGTCGGCCACGAGCACGGCCGGACAGGTATCCCAGGCGCGCTCGACCACGAAGAGGCCATTGCGGCCCACCGCGAGGCCGGCGGTAACGTGGCCGGTGCCGAAGCGCCGGTCGCCCGGGTCGGCTGGGATGGCGTAGAATTTGCCGACTTCGTCGATGCGGCCCGTGACGGACTCCCGGGGCATGACGCGCAGGTCGGTGTCGGGCTTGACCCACAGCGCCATGGTGAACGAGCCGGCCGGCGCCGGGCCGGTGCGGGCGGGCGCGGGCGTCGCGGTGTTGATGACCGGCCGGCCGTCGCGCTCGAGCGCGGCGGCAGCAGTGGCGGCAGGCCGGCGGAAGAGCACGAACACGGACTCCGCCGGGTCAAACTGCAGCGGCATGAGGAGCCGGTCCTGCTCGACGCGGAAAAACGGCGCCGTCAGCTGCACGCCGCTTTCGGGGCGCCAGATCTCCGGTTGCCGTCCGGCCATGCCGCGGAACGAGGCGAGGAGTTCACGGGGTCGACGCTGGCGGTTGCCGAGGAAGTAGAGGTCGCCCTCGGGCAGCCGGCGATGCGCCCAGGACAGCGCCACGTCCGCGTCGGCGGCGGCAAAGGTGAAATCCGGCGCCACGCCGAGCGCGCCGAGGGCATCGCCGATGGAGCCGGTGGCGATGACGCGGCCCGGGCCGGTGCGGCCGGGCGCCCACAACGCAGCGGCGAGGCGCCGCATCTCCGCCTCGCTGGCCGGGTAGCCCTCGAGCGTGGGCGAGAAGACGGGCTGGGGGCCGAGGATCGCGCCGCCGGCCGCGACAAACTCCGCAAGCTTGCGCATGAGCTCGGGTCGCATGGCCTTCAACTCCGGCGGCAGCACGAGCAGGCGGTAGCGCCCGCCCTCGGGCAGGACGTAGTCGCCGTCCCGCACGCTCACGCGGCGGAGGAGCACGTCGGTGTTCACGAGATCGTAGTTGTAGCCCGCGGGCAGGACCGGCAGCGCCATCGACGACGGGTCCGGCGAGCGCTCGCCGGTGAAATACAGGACGTCGGCCGCGTAGGTGCCCTGTTGCAGCAGAAACTGGGTTTTCTCCAGGTAATCGATCCACGCGCCGGCCTGGGCGAACCAGGTGTTGGTGCGGGCGAAGGCGAAGCCGTAGGGCCCGAGCGTGAGCCCGGGGGCGGCGTCGGGATGCGGCTGGTGCGCGTAGGTGTGAAACACCAGCTGGTTCAGGCCGTGCGCGAACATCTCGTCGCCGAGGGCTTTCAGCGCATAGGGATACTCCAGCCAGCGGGAGGTCTGCGCCTCGCCGGTGAAGGACTCGGCGGCCACGACCGGCTTGCCATAGACGTGCCCGGCGGAGGTCACCATCTTGACGCTGCGGTTCGGCGTCCAGGGTGTGCGCGTCCAGAATTCCGTCGTCGGCACGTCGGGCAACCCGGCCACGCGCAGCTCGTCGAAATTGCCGGAGCCGTAGCCCTCGACGTAGAATTTCATGCCCTGACCGTGCGCCCGCTGCTGCATCCGGTCGTAATAATTCTCCGCCATGAGGTCGGCCTGCACGCGGCGGAAGTCGAAGAGGAAGCGCTCGGCGACGCCGGCATCGCCGACGATCCGGCCGAAGAGCGCGGGCGCATACGGCCAAAGCTCGTAACCCGCGCGCCGCCGGAATTCCGCGGGAAAGTCCGCGGTCCAGTTCTGCATCCCGGCCTCGTAGCTGTCGATGATGAGCGTCGCCGGGCCCTTCGTCCCCGCGGCGGCGGCCGCGGCGACCACCTGCCTGATCACGTGGTCGAAATGGAAGTCGGTCGCGGCGGCGGCGAACTTGTCGATCTCGAGGCCGCGGCCGGCGGCCGAGGCCGCGACATTTTCCTTGCCGGTCGGCGTGTGGCCCAGGCGTAAAATGGTCCAGGCCCCGAGCGGCGCGTCCCAGACGAGCCGGCCGGCCTGCACGCGCGCGGTGAGGTCGACGACGGTGCGGGGATCGATGGCCGAAATGGTAGGGCGAGGCGTCCCCGCCGAGCCGGACGCGGAAGACGGCTCACCAGGGACGGTTCGCCCTACCTCGGGCAGATTTAGCTGGCCGCTGACCCGGTAGTCGAAATTGGCCTTCGCCACCCAGTCGCTGATGCGCGGAGTGCGGTGCAGGACCAGCTCGGCCAGTTCGTTGGCGCCCGCGCTGGTCACGCGCACGAAACGCGCGCGGGTGGCGGCGAAGTTGCGCACCGCCGGCGCGAGGATGCCGTGGCGGCCGGGACCGGCGACGCCGGTGAGCCTCGTGAACGACCGGCCGTCGGCCGAGGCCTCGACCTGCAGCGCGGGAAAGCCGCCCTTCCCTGCCGGCTGCGCGGTGAGCGCGTGCAAATCCGTGTCGGCCTTGAACTCGATGAGGAGGGGTTCCTGCGGCGTCAGCCGGACGCTCGTGTCGAGCCGGCCGTCGCTCAATGCCGCCACCGGCACGGCGCGGCCACCAAGCGTGATCCGGGCGATGGCGTCCTCATAGCGCGTCGTCTCCGCCGGCAAGGCCGGGAAGGCGATCACCAGGGCGTCACGGTAAAAGCCGAGGTTGGTCTGCGGCGGGGGCAGCGCGAGGTCGACGGTCCGGCCGCCGGTCACCGTCGTCTCGGTGCAGACCAGCTGCTGCATCGCCTGCGCGGGCTGGACCCACGGGCCGCCGCTGCTCGACCAGCCGGGGGCGTTGTGCATGCCGATGTCGAGGCCGAGGCGGTCGCCCTCCTGGATCGCGTGCGTCATCAGGGAGCGCCAGTGCGGGTTGAGGTAGCCGGCGGGACCGGCCGGCAGGTAGGTGCTGCCGTCGAAGATCATGACGCCGCCGACGCCCACGCGCTGCATCGCCTCGAGGTCGCGCGTGATGCCGTCGCGCGTGACATTGCCGTTCATCCAGTGCCAGAAGGTGCGCGGCCGGGCGTCCGGCGGCGGTTGCGCGAAGCCGGCGGACAGCGGATCAGCCGCGAGCGCGGCGAAGGCCGGGAGCGCCGCGAAGACAAGGGCCAGAGTTCCGACAAAGCGGGAGATTTTCATGATAAGGTAGGAGTCTTGACCCTGTCATCCTGCGCCGCGCTCATGCAGTTGATGTGGGTGGAACCGGTCCTCCGTGACCGGTTTGCCTTGGCGAGAGCCCAACAACCCGTCCGGAGGACGGGTTCCACCTTCTGGCACGCGACCGCCGGGCGCGTTCGCAGCTCCACCAGCGCGCCCGGAGGTCGCGCTCCACCTAGGACGCCCAAAGCGAACCGGAGGAGGCATGGTGTTCACCGGACGATCTCGATGAGGTAGTGCGCGGTGGCGGGGGTCCCGAGCGGGATCTCCCAGCCGTCCTCGAGGCGGCGGCCAAGGATGGGCTCGCCGATGGGCTTCGCGGCGCCGTCGAGCGGCGTGAGCTTGAGCGCCACGGCGCCGTCGAGCTCGCGCAGGACGAGCCAGCCGGTGACGGGCTCGATGAGCGTGGGCTCGTGGCCCAGGTTGGTCTGGAGGGAGCGACGCTCGTTCCAGACGGCGCCGCTGTTCTCCCAGCGCGACGTGGCGGTGAGGAGCAGGCGGTCGGAGCGCCGGATCGGCTCGTCCGTGAGCGAGGAGAGCGTGATGGCGGCGAAGTCGTTCTTGATCTCGGCGGAGAGGTGCTTGGTCGTCTTCTCAGAATTGGTCCGGATGAAGCCGACGAGGGCCTGTGAACGGGGCGTGTCGATGGTGACGAGGCCGCGCTTGCCGGGCTCGTTGTGCCAGGCGAGCTCGCCGGTGTCGGAAACGTAGGGCAGAGGCGGCTCCGGCTCAAATTTCCCGGTGGGGGCGCCCTCGACGGAGCTGATGCGCGAGCCGTGCCGCAGCGGCAGCGAGCGCGGGAAACCCGGGGTGAAATACGGCCGCTCGGACTCGGGCAGGCGCATGGCCTCGTTGACCTGCTCGGCGGAATAGCTGCGCGCGACGGTCTGCTTCGCCGGCGCCACGTCGGCCCGGGAGAACAGCAGCGCACCGACGCTCATCTGCGGGATCTTCACGGGGTCGAGCGTGATGTCGAACTCGTCGGCCACGTAATGCTGGTATTCCGGCCCGACCTTCGGCTCGAAGGTGTAGAAGTAGATGCCGTCCCAGTCCTGGAAGGCGGCGTAGGCCGCGAGGAGCGGGATCATCTCGGCCGTGTATTCGTTGGGGTTCGGGTGGTTGACCTCGCTGACGGTGAAGGGCCGGCCGACAAAGGGCGTGCGGGCGAGCTTCACGATGGTGGAACGCAGCGGCTCGTCGACCATGGGCGTGTTGCGCTTCCCCCAGATGGCCGGGTGCTGCCAGTAGACATGGCCGTCGACGAAATCGAGCAGGCGGTTGGCCCGCATCATCGGCTGGTTCGGGATCCAGTAGGTGTGGTCGGCGTTGCCGATCACGAGGGACTTCACGCCGAGCTCCTTCTTCAGGTAGTCGCCCATGCCGGTGAAGAAATCCTTCTCGATGTCGGTCAGGAACTCGGCCTCGGCGTGGAACTGCTCCTTCGGCGCGGTGCTGAAGTCGCCACGGCGCAGGCGCGGGACGGGCGCGCCGGGCTTGACGCCGGCGAGTTCGCGGATCCGGGCAACCTGCTCCGGCGTGCGGTGCTTCGTCAGCCAGGCCTGATACATGCCGTCGAGCTGCGTCGCATAGAATGGCGTGAAATCGAGCTGGATCCGCTCGGAACCCGGGGTGAGCTCGCCGCGCAGCCAGTTGCGCATCCAGAACTCGAGGATCGAGTTCTCGTTCACGATCTCGACCGTGGCGACGGCGGGCTCGTGGCGGTAATCGGTCTGCGTGTAGGGATTGTGGTGCGTGAGCAGCAGCTTCGCGTAGAGCTTCTGCAGCTCGAGCATGCGCTCGCCGATGTAGGTAAAGCCCTTCGACAGCGTGATGAGGTCCGCGTCCGGCACCTGGTCGCCGGCCTTGTAGCGGAGGCCGACGTTGAGGTTGAGGTTCGAGTAGATGCCGTGCTGCTTGAGCTGGTAGACGAACCAGTCGAGCCGGTCGAGCGCCTCGGCGTCGAGGTGCTGGGTGTCGTCGAAGCGGTGGTCGACGAGGCCGGCCGGGCGGACCTTGAAGCGCTGGCCGGCGGCCTCGGACGCGCGGCGCTTCTGCTCGTCGGCGGCCTCCTGCGGGTCGCGGGTCGGCAGGTCGAGGAAGTGGAAGCGCACACAGTTGACCCCGATGCGCGCGAGCGCCTTCGCCCATAATTCCGCCTGGTCCTTGGGCGGCAGGTTGGTCGAGCCGCGCGCCCAGCCGGTGAGGTTGACGCCCCAGATACGGAAGCGGGAGCCGTCGGCCTTGACGAGGTGTCCGTCCTTGATCGTGACGAAGCCGTCCTGGCCGGCCGGGGCCTTGCCCAGGAGGAACGACACATCCGCCGGCGAATCCTGTCGCGCGTGGTGGTCGATGACGAAAGGCTGCAGCGGGATTGCCTCCGCCGCCGGCAGCGCCGTGGCGACGAGAAGGGCGAGCGGGGCGAGCAGGACGCGGGGCGTAATGGTTTTCATGAGGGGTATGGGGGAGGCGGGGCTAGGCCCGCTGATTGTCATTCCGAGCCAGACGAAGAATCCAGCAGCACGCACGAATCCAACTGGATCCTTCGCGTGGCACAGGATGGCTGCGAACGGAAATGATGCGCGTCAGGTTCATTCGAGCACGATGCGGTAGGAGTAGACGTCGGCCGAAGGCAGGTGCGCGGGCTTCTCGATGCGCAGGTCCGCCGCGACCTGGGCCCAGCGGACGGGTTCGTCCGAACCGACGAGGGAGATCGACGACACGCGCTGGCCGGGGGCGGCCTCGAGGCCGAGGGATTTCACAACGAGGGTCCCGGCCGGCTCGGCGAGGACGAAGAGGTAGACCTTGCCGTCCTTGGTGGTGAAACGGAGGTCCGCGGACGTGTAGGGTATCACGCCGTCGCCGGCGCGACCGCGCGGGACCTGGGTCGGGCCCTCGCCAAAGGTGCGCCACGGCCGGCTGCCGTAGATGCCCTCGCCGTTGACCTTGGTCCACTGCCCGAGACCGGCGAGGAACGCGACCTCGCGGTCGTCGATGGTGCCATCCCCGCGCTGCGGGATGCTGAGAAGGAGCGTGCCGTTTTTGCTGACGATATCCACCAGCATGCGGACGACCTGGCCGACGGACTTGTAGGTGATGTCTTTCTTGTAGTGCCACTGGCCGATGCAGGTGCCGGTCTCGAAGGGGCGCGGCTGGATGCCGCCGTTGCCGACGCTGCGCTCGTAATCCTGCACGACCGCGGGGCGGCGCTCCTCGCGCAGGCCCTTGGCGGTGAGCACGGCCTCGAGCTTGCCACCGTGACGGGCGATGTTCGCGTTGTAGAAATGCGCGGCGATGTCGAGGCCGGCCTGGCCGAGCGGGAGCTCGGTGTTGTCGAGATAGAGGAAGTCCGGCTGGTATTGGTCAACGAGGTCCTGCAGGCGGAAGAACCAGCGGTCCACAAACACCGGGTCATCCGGCGGCGGTGCCTCGGTCCAGGGCAGGTTGTGCGCGTCCTGCCATTCGTGCGCGGCCTTGGTCGAGGTGAAGCCGTCGGGCAGGACCATGCCGGCGCGGGGCCCGGTATAGAGATCCTGCGGGTCGAGTCCCTCCCACCATTTCCCCTGGCCGTCGGCCTTGGTCAGGCGGTGGGCATCGTAGCGCACTCCCGCCTTCGGTCCCTCGGCATCATAGCCGTAGGCGGTCTGGAACCAATGCCAGGCGTGCGAGGAGTGGTTCGAGACGCCGAAGCGGAGGCCGTGGGCGCGGGCGACCTTCGCCCAGGTGCCGATGATGTCGCGCCGCGGGCCGACACGGACGGAATTCCAGTCGAAGTAGCGCGAGTCGTAGGCGTCGAAGTTGTCCTCGTGGTTGGCCATCGCCACGAAGTATTTGGCGCCGGCCGCGACGTAGAGCTGCATGAGCTGCTCCGGCTCCCAGCGGTCGGCCTGCCACAGGTTGTAGATCTCCATGAACCCGAATTCGGAGGGATGACCGTATTTCGCACGGTGGGCTTCGGCCTGGCGGTGGCCTTGCATGTAAAGGTTGCGCGCATACCAGTCGCCCTCCTCGGGCACGCACTGGGCCGACCAGTGGGCCCAGATGCCGAGCTTGGCGTCGCGGAACCAGTCGGGGCATTGGTAGTTCGCCACGAGGGATTCCCAGGTCGGCGCAAAGGGACCGGGGGCGAGCGTGCGGGTGGCGGGCAGCGGTTCGGCCGCGCGCGCGGAGGCGGCGGCCAGCACGGCGGCGAGCAAGGACGGGGCCAGAAGTTTCCAGGGAGTGGACATGGGCGGGGCGGATTGACCGGTCACCGGGGCGGACGTTTTTTCCAGAAGTTGGCGAGGATGGAGCCGGAAATATTCATCCACGGGCTGAACACGGCGGCGGCCAGGCCGACCGTCGCGAGCTTGCCCATGGCCCCGGCGAGACCGGAGGCCATGCCGCCGTTCTGCAGGCCGACCTCGATGGCGACGGTGCGGCAGGAGGCCTTGTCGAGCCGCGCCAAGCGCGCCAGCCAGTAACCGAAGAAATAACCGGCCGTGTTGTGCAGCATCGCGACGGCGATCAGCACGCCGCCGACGAGCAGCAGGTTGTTGCGGCCCGCGGCCGTCGTGATCGTGGTGAAATACACGATGCCGGCCATCGACAGGAAGGGCATCGTGCCGTCGAGGCGGGGGAACAGCCGGGTCAGCTGGTGATACATCACGCCGAAGGCCACGGCGCCGAGGGCGAAGCCGCCCAGTTCGAGCGCGAGCGCCGTGCCGGGGGCGAGGGCCGCGACCCACGCGGCCTCGCGCTGCAGCAGGAGCAGGATGGCGGCCGTGCCGCACACCGCCTGCGCGACCACCAGGCGGCGGGTGGCGGCGGGCGTGGCGGTCTTGAGGTAGTCGTGGATCATCGCGGCGCCGATGGGCACGATCACGATCTTGATGATCTCCGACATCATGCCGAGGAAGTGCACCTCGACGAGCCGGCCCGCCAGGACCTTCATCCACAACGGGGTCATGACCGGGGCGATCAGGGTCGTAATCGACGTCGCCGTGATCGAGAGCGCCAGGTTGGCCTTGGCCAGATAACACATGACGTTCGAGGCCAGGCCGCTCGAGCAGGAGCCGATCAAGATGACGCCGGCGGCGATCTCATCCGGCATGGCAAAGAACTTCGTCAGCGCCCAGCCGACGAGGGGCATGATGAGAAACTGGCAGCCGACGGCGACGAGGACCCCCCAGGGCATCTTCATGACCCCGGCGAAATCCTTCAGGCTCATCTGCGTGCCCATGCCGAACATCACGGTCTGGACGACGACGAGCACGACCCACTTGTGGCGCAGGTCGATGTCGCCCCACCTGAGGAAGGCGCCCGGGTAAATCATCGCGCAGACGACCGCCGCCAAGATCCAGCCGGTGTATTGGTAGCCCTGGAGCGAAGGCACGGCGCCCAGGCCGAGGGCGAGGGCGACCACGCCCGTGACGGCGGCCGGCTGCCAGAGCGACGGCGAGCCGGTCACCAGGCCGGCAACCAGCAGGAGCAGGGCAACGGCGGACAACCCGAGGCAGAATTTTCGGAACGGGATCATGGGGTATGGAGTCGGGGCGGGCGCCTCAGAGCACGGTGGCGAGGTAATCCACCGCGAGGCCCGGACTGGCGAGAATCGGCACCCGCCGGTCGGCCGCGGCGAGCGTGTCGACCACGCGGGCCATCGAGGCCTGCGCCAGCAGAATCACATCAACCTGCGTCGCGAGCTCGCGCAACGCGGCGCCCACCAGCGCGTCATGCTGCGCGGCGTCGCCGGCCATCAGCGCCTCGAAGGCGCCCGCGCAAAGCCGCGCAGTCAGCACGAGCGGCCGGCCCGCCAGCGCGGCGCGGCGGCGCACGAGATCGGCGGTCGGATCAAGCGTGGTCGCCAGCGTGGCGATGACGCCGATGCGCCGGCCGGTCCGCACGGCCTGGTCGGCCATGGGCTGGTCGACGCGCAGCACCGGGACCCGGATCGCGGGGGCCGCGGCCTCGACCGCAGGCCCGATCGAGGAGCAGGTGACAAGAATGTAGTCGGCGCCGCCGGAGGCCGCCGAGCCGATGTAACCGGCCACCCGGGCGGCGATGGCGGGGGTGATGCCGCCCTGGGCCCCGATCTGGCGGACAAGGCTGTCATCCACGATGTTAAAGGTGTCCACTTGCGGCAGCTTCTCCTTGCAGAGCTGGGCGAAGACCGGGACGAGCGTCGCGGAGGTGTGGATGAGGGCGAGTGTCTTGGTTGCCATGAGTGATTAGATTCTGCCGCGGGCGACGGCGCCGAAGTAGTCCGGCGCACCCACCTGCCCGCCCTTGAAGTTGATCTCCATCCCGTCGGCCGGCGAACCCGGCGCGAACGCGCGGCACAGCGGCGCGCCCGGCGCGAGGGGCGCGAGCATTTCCAGCGACTCGATGCCCAGCGCGCGGCCGGCGTAGCTGGATGTGTCGCCGCCGGCGACGACGAGGCGCGTGACCCCGGCCTGCGCGACCGCCGTGCGCGCCAGCCGGCCGAGCTGCGAGCCGAGCACGGTAGCGGCCACCGGGGCGCCGGCCTCGCCGCGGCTGGTGTAGACGACGACATGCCGGCCTGACTGCAGGGTGGCAACCGCCGTGGCGGTGCTGCCCTCCCCTTCGAACCTGATGCCGGTGAAACCGTGGGCGAGCGCCCAGTCGATCTGTCCGGCCGTGACCGGCGAGCAGCTGCCCGAGACGCCGAGCAGCGGGGCGGCTGGACCCGGAAGGGCGAAGCGTCCCCGCTGAGCCGTGGTTGAAGACGGCTCGTCCGGAGGACTCGCCCTACCTGATTCGGCCCAATGCGCGGTGAGGGCCGCCTCGATGCCCGAGGAACCAACCGAGAAAAGTGGCGTGCCGCCGGCCAGCCCGTCGATCAGGGCCCCGGCGCGGAGCAGGTGCGAATCGTTGAGCCCGTCGAAGAGGATCACCTCCTGCCCCGCGGCGATGAGCGCCGCCAGCGCGGCGACGGACCCGGCGGGCGGGCGCTCCAGGTCGAGCACGTCGAGCAGGCCGATGCGCTTCGCGGTTTGCTGCCCGAGATGCACGCGCAGATCGGCCTCGGTCATGGGCGTGACCGGGTGGCGGCTGATGGCCGGATGCCGGTCGAGCCGGTAGATCGCGCCGGCGCTGCCGATGCCGTAGCGCGCGTAAAGCTGGCCGAACGCGCAATAGCGCCCGAGCGCCGGCGCCGCGACCAGCAGCGGCACGGGGCGGTTGCCGAAGCTCTCCGCGCCGACGTCAATCGCCCGGCCAATGCTGCCCACCGCAGGCGAGGAATCGAAGGTGGAGCAGACCTTGTAGTGCACGTGCCGCGGGCCGAGGGTGCGCAGGGCGGCAAAGGCCGGCCGCAAAACCGTTTCCATTTCCGCGGGGGCGAGCGAGCGGGTCAGCCCGGCGACGCCGATAGCGTC
>JAQSDJ010000210.1:0-3786 GCA_029945855.1 Lacunisphaera sp. | reverse complement strand
GGCACATTGCGCGGCACTCGGCGGCTCGAGGAAAAGCCGCGTGCGCAGGCCGGCACCGGCCAGCGACTCCAGGGCGTCGGTCGAGCCGGTGAAATCGTCGGCGTAGTAGGCGAGCTGCAGCATGGGGAACGGGTGTATAGGCTCTAAAGGACGTATAGGGACTATAGGGAGCCGCCGAATTTCAGGGCGGATTTCGCGAGGGCGGGATACTTGGCGAGCGCGGCCTCATAGGAGCAGCCCTCGGCCGCGGCCTGCCACCAGAGCTGCAGCGAGCGCACGCCGGCGGCCGGGCCGTCGGGATGTGCCTGGATGCCGCCGCCGGCCATGTAAAGCAGGTCGGTCGTCTGCGTGCGGCGCCACGTCTCCGGCGCCTGGCCACCCCACTGGCCGGAGGACACGACCGGCAGCACCGGCGTGCCCAGCGGCTCGGCGGCGAGGCAGGAGGCGATCGAGCGCACGACGGAGTCGTCGGATTCCCAGAACTTGTTGGCGATGCCGTTGACGTGGAGCTGGTCGACGCCGGCGAGGCGCCAGAGCTTCTGGTAGGCGGGAAACTCGATCCCCAGCAGCGGGTGGCGGTTGAGCATGCCCCAGCCGTTGCGGTGGCCGTGGATGGCGAGCGCGCCGCGGTCGCAGACCTTCTTCGTCGCGCCCAGGCCGACGCTGTTGAGGCTGATCATCCCGGCGGTGCCCCCGGCGGCCACGACCTTGTCGTAGTGGCGCAGCATGGGGTCGAGCTCGTCACTGAGGTTGAAGGCATACATCGCCTTCTTCCCGGTGCGGTCGGCGTGCACATTGATCACGGCCATGATGGCATCGACGCGGGCGTCGAACGGCGAATGCGGCGGGTCGGCCATCAGCTCGTCGTCCTTCAGGAAATCGATGCCCGCCTCGATGAGCTCCTTCACCATCGCGGCGGTCTGGGCGGGTGAAAGCCCGATGCTCGGCTTGATGATGGTGCCGATGAGCGGCCGGCCGGTCACGCCCGTCAGCCGGCGGCTGCCGGCGATGCCGAAGGCCGGTCCGCGGTAGTGCGCGGCGAACGACGGTGGCACGGTGAAGTCCATGAGCTTGAGGCCGGAGAACTGGGCGAGCTCGTAGAGGTTGCCCTGCAGGGTGGAGACAAGCGTCGGCAGGTTGACGCCGAAGTTTTCCACCGACCACGACACCACGACCTCGGCGCGGTGGTAGCTCGCCGCCGGTGGGCGGCCCGTCGGCATGGCGGGCGTGGTCACGGACTCAAGCTCCATGATCTTTTCCACGCGGGCCGCATAACGCTGCTTCAGCTCGGCGGTCTCGCCGGGGACGGCGACGAAGGTGCCGGAGGATTGTTCGCCGGCGAGGGACGCCGCGGCCTGGGCCACCGGCAGCGGGGTTTCGACCAGGTAGGTGGCGGTGACGCGTTCCATAAGATTCAGATCCGGAAGATGCTCGTAAAGGTGTAGGTGCCCGCGGGCGCGGTGCAGCGCGCGAAACGGCCTTCGCGGCCCGTGACGACGAGGCCGTCGCTGCCCACCTCCGTGCCGGGCTCGCTGGGTATGAAGACCTGCGCCGTCGTGTTGGCCGGCACCGTGACGGTCCAGGTCAGCCGCTCGCCGTCGCGCACCCAGTGGCTGCGGATCTCGCCGTGCATCGTCCGGTAGGAGGCCCGCGCGAAATCGAGGCCCGCGCCGATGAACGGCTGCAGGACGAATCGCTGGTAGCCGGGCTCGTCGGGATCGAGCTCGATGCCGGCCACATGGCGGAACAGCCATTCGCCGACGGAGCCGAGCGAGTAGTGGTTGAAGGAATTCATCCCGTCCTTGTGGAACCCGCCGGCGATGGTCCAGCTGTCCCAGCGCTCCCAGATCGTCGTGGCGCCCTGGAGCACGGGGAAGAGCCACGACGGGTAGCTTTCCTGCAGCAGGAGCCGGTAGGCGACGTCGGTATGGCCGGCGAGCGTGAGTTGGGGATTCAGGTGGCCGATGCCGACGAACCCGGTGCTGAGGTGCCAGTCGAGCGAGCGGATGTCGGCCACGAGGCGCTCGGCGGCGCGGCCGCGGTCGGCCGGGGGCAGCAGGTCGAAGGCGAGCGCGAGCAGGTAGGCCGTCTGGGTGGCGACAGTGAGCTCGCCGTCCGGCTTCAGCCAGGCCTGCTGGAAGGCGGCGCGGATGCGCTCGAACATCGCTGAAAAACGCCGGACCTCGGGCTCGCGGCCGAGGGCGCGGGCCAGGCGCGCCATCTTCGCCGCGTCGTCCGCCCAGTAGGCGGTCGCGAGCAGGTTTTTCATCGGCGAATGCGTGCCGAAGCTGGTGTCGCTCGGAATGCAAAGCCAGTCGCCGTAATTGTTCGCCAGCCGGTTGAGCCGGAGCCCGTCGGGATTGTGGCGCTCGATCCAGTCGAGCCACCGGACCATCGCGTCCCAGTGGCGCTCGACCAGACGCAGGTCACCGTAGACGCGCCAGAACGTGTAGGGGATGATGATCCCGGCATCGGCCCAGGCGGCGCCGCCAGCGAGGTTGCCCAGACCGATGAAGTTGATATCCTCCCGCAGGCGCGGGGCGACATCCGGAAAAACGCCCTCCGCAGTCTGCGCATCCTCGACGTCGATCATCCACTTCGTAAAAAAGGCGGCGACGTCCATGTTGCAGGTGGCGGTGCGGAAGAAGACCTGCGCGTCGCCCATCCAGCCGAGACGCTCGTCGCGTTGCGGGCAGTCGGTGGGGATGGACAGGAAATTGTCCTTCTGTGACCACAGCCCGTTCAACCAGAGGCGGTTCACGCCGGCGTGCGAGCACTCGAAGCGGCCGGCCGGCGGCGTGGCGGAGTGGATGACGCAGCCGGTGACGGTCGCAAGATCCGGGCAGAACATGTCACTTAATAGGTGACATGTTCCGTCGGCTGATTGGGCGGTAAGCTCGACGTATTGAAAACCGTGGAAGGTGAAGTGCGGCTCGAAGGTCTCCACGCCCCCGCCGCGGCAGACGTAGACGTCGGTCGCCTTGGCGCGGCGCAGGTTGGCGGTGTAGAGCGTGCCGTCGGGGGTGAGCCGTTCGCCGTGGCGGAGCTGGACACGCGTGCCGGCCGGTGCCTCGATGCGCAGGCGCACCCAGCCGCTCATGTTCTGGCCCATATCGTAAATATGGACGCCCGGACGGATCTCGGTGCGGTTGACCGGCGCGAGCGTTTCCGTGATGCGCACCGGCTCGGAGTGCTGGGCCACGAGCGGGGTCGCGGGTGCGGCGACCTCGCGGGCGGGGAGCCAGTCGTGCGGTTCGCGGCGGGCGTCATAGACCTCGCCCATCATGAAGTCGGAACTGAGGACCGGGCCCGTGGCGCACTGCCAGGCGGTGTCGGTGCCCACGACCAGCCGCCGGCCGTCGGCGAACTCGACCTCGAGCTGCACGAGCAGCGAATTCTCGAGCGAACCGTAGCGGCCGCGCTGTTCCTGCCAGCCGACGTAGCCGCTCCACCAGCCGTCGCCCAGCGTTGCGTCGAGCGTGTTGCGGCCGGGCGCGACGAGCGCGGTGACGTCGTAGGTGCGGTAATGGATGCGCTTGTCGTAGTCGGTCCACTCGGGAGCGAAGAGGTCCTCCCCCACCCGCCGGCCACCGAGCTGGAGCTCGAACAGGCCGCGGGCACTGGCGTAGACCGTGGCGCGGCGGACGGGACCGGTGACGTCGAACTCGCGCCGGAAGCAGCCGGGCGTGCCGGGCTCGGTCAGCGTGGGCGCGATCGCCGCCGGGTCACGGCGAATGATCTCCGGGTCCGCGGCGATCCAGCGCGCGGTCCAGTCGGAAGGCTCCA
>JAQSDJ010000209.1 GCA_029945855.1 Lacunisphaera sp. | reverse complement strand
TTTCGCGCTCGTTTTTCCCCGGAAAACCGAACCTCAGCCAGTTCCGCTGAAACCCACTTACTCGCGTGCCCTTTCAATTCCAGCGACTTGCGCCGATTTGAATGACCGGCCGCTTGGTTCGCTAACAATTGAAAGTGGCGGAGAGGGAGGGATTCGAACCCTCGGTAACCTTGCGGCTACACATGATTTCCAATCATGCACATTCGACCACTCTGTCACCTCTCCGGGTAAGCAAAGGAGGGCGAATAAAGGGTGCTCCCCCGCCCCCGGTCAATGGAAATTCCTTCGCCGAGCAAACCCGCATTGCCTTCCCCCTTCCGCCGCGCAAACTCCCGCCCGTCCCGACCCATGCCCAAGAAACGCATTGTCATCATCGGCGGAGGCTTCGGCGGGGTGAAGTGTGCCCAGACCCTGTCCGCCCGCCTGCGGGGGGGCGATGCGGAATTGATTCTCTTCAACAAGGAGAACCATCTCGTGTTCAGCCCGTTGCTGGCCGATGCCGTGGGGTCGTCCCTGAGTCTGGATGACGTCATTGTGCCTCTCCGCCAGCTCCTGCCGGGGGTCCAATGCCGCACGGAAGAGGTCCGCAACATCGACCTGGCCGGCTCCCGCCTCGAATTCGAGGGGCATGACGGCCAGGCGCGCCACCTCGACTATGACCACGTGGTGGTCGCCTGTGGCAATGTTTCCAACCTGAACGTCGTGCCGGGCATGGCCGACCATGCGTTCCCCTTAAAAACCGTCGGCGATGCCGCCGTCCTGCGCACCCACATCCTGCAGCAGATGGAAAAGGCCGAGGTCTGCGACGACCCCGCCAAACGCCGCTGGTATCTCTCCTTCGTCGTCGTCGGGGGCGGCTACAGCGGCGTCGAGACCGCCGGCGAGATCAACGACCTCGTCCGCTCCAGCCTGCGCTTCTACGCCAACATCCGCGACGAGGACGTCGGCGTCACCCTCATCCACTCGCGCGACCAACTGCTGCCCGAGATCAGCCCGCAGCTCCGCGAGTTTGCCCGGAAGAAGATGGAAAAGGCCGGCGTCACGATGAAGCTCAACGCCCGCGTCATGCTCGCCACCGGCGAGGGCGTGGGGCTGAAGGACGACTTCGTGCGCGGCGGCACCATCGTGTGCACCATCGGCAGCACCACCGCCCCGGTCGTCGCCCGGCTCGACACCCCGAAGGAAAAGGGCCGGCTGCTCACCGAACCCGACATGCGGTTGCGCGGCAGCCCCAACGCCTGGGCCGTCGGCGACTGCGCGAACCTCCTCAACGCGCACGACGGCCAGCCCTCCCCGCCCACCGGCCAGTTCGCCGAGCGCCAGGGCCGGCAGTGCGCCGACAACATCGTCCGCGTCCTCGGCGGCGAACCGACCCGCCCGTTTTCCTTCAAGGTGCTCGGCCAGCTCTGCTCCATCGGCGGCCACAGCGCCGTCGCCGAGATGCTCGGCTTCCGGCTCTCCGGCTTCCTCGCCTGGTTCACCTGGCGCGGCGTCTACCTCTTCAAGCTCCCGTCGTGGTCGCGCCGCATCCAGGTCGGCTTCGACTGGGCGTGGCTGCTCGTGTTCCCCCGCGACCTCAGCTGCATCAAGACCGACGTCACCGACCGCGTCTCGCACGCGCATTACGAACCGGGCGACTACATCATCCGGCAGGGCGAGCCGCCGTCGGGCTTCTACGTCATCGAGAAAGGCGAGGTCGACATCGTGCGCGCCTCGCCCGAGCAACCGGAGGGCGAGGTCATCGCCACGCTCGGCGCGGGCAATTTCTTCGGGGAAGCCGCCCTGCTCAACAACCGGCCGCGCACCGCCTCCGCCCGCGCCCGCACCCCGCTGGAGGTCGTCATCATGGGGCGGCACGTCTTCACGACCATTTCCAAGTCGCTCGCGCCCCTGCGCAACGCCCTCACCGCCGCCATCACCCGCCGCTCGCCCGCCGCCTGGCAGGAACGCCCGGCCGTGCTCGCCGCGCTGCGTTCTTTCCCCCTTGCCGATTTCATCGAGCCGGCCCCCACCCCGCTGCTGCAGCCGACGGACAACCTTTTCGCGGTGACCCACCAGTTCGCGCGCCATCCGTCGGACTTCTTCCTGGTGGCCGGCGCAGGCGACCGCCTCGAGGGCCTGATCACCCTCACCGGTTTGCTCCACGCGCAGAGCAACGGCACCAAGCCCGAGACTCCGCTCGCCGACTTCATGGTGAAAGACCCGAGCGTGCTCGCCGCCACCGACTCGACGCTGGTCGCCGCTTCCGCGTTCCGCGAACTCAACTTCAAGATGCTCCCCGTAGTCGCCGACAAGGAGAGCCGGCGCATCGTCGGCGTCGTGCGCGTCCGCCAGCTCATCGCGCGCATCCTGCAGGTCGTGCCGCCGCCCACCGGGATGACCACCCCGCCGCTGCCGCCAGCATAAGGCGGCACCGGTCCTCCGGACCGGTTGTGGGGATGTGCGCGGAGAAAACCGGTCACGGAGGACCGGTTCCACCTTAATTGCGCCCGGCCTTATGCCCGAAACTCTGTTTGCCAAACCGGGGCGTTGAAGTAGCCTCTGCCCTTCCCTCACCGGCCGATGCAAGACCTCACCGACCTCTACCAGTCCGTCATCCTCGACCACAACCGCCGCCCGCGGAACTACTCGGTCCTGCCCACGGCCAACCGCGTCGGCTCCGGCAACAACCCGATGTGCGGCGACCAGATGACGGTCTACGTCCGGCTCGAGGGCGACCGCATCGCCGACATCAGCTTCCAGGGCAGCGGCTGCGCCATCTCCAAGGCCAGCACCTCGCTCATGACGATCAACCTCAAGGGCAAGACCATCGCCGAGGCCGAGGCCATCTACGCCGGCATCCACCAGCTCGTCACCACCGGCCAGGTCGCCGAGGACGACATGTCCGACCTCGCCGCGCTGGCCGGCGTCCACCAGTTCCCCGCCCGCATCAAATGCGCGACGCTCGGCTGGCACGCCGCCCTCAACGCCGCCAAGGGCGAGGCCACTCCGGCCACGACGGAGAAACCCAGCGACTAACCCAATTTATAGGTCGGGCTTCACGCCCGACATGCCGGGCGTAAAGCCCGACCTACAGCGAATATAATTCATGAACGCCGCCTGGAAAAACGTCCGCGCCGACTTCCCGATCCTTGACCAGCAGGTCAATGGCCACCCGCTCGTCTACCTCGACAACGCCGCCACGTCGCAGAAGCCGTCGTGTGTGATCGACGCGCTCGCGAACTATTACCGGAAGGACAACGCCAACGTCCACCGCGGCATCCACACGCTCTCGATGCGCGCGACCTTCGCCTACGAGGCCGCCCGCGAGCGGGCCGCGAAGTTCCTCAATGCCGCCGAGCCGGGCGAGATCGTCTTCACCGCCGGCACCACCGACAGCATCAACCTCGTCGCCAACGCCTGGGGCGACGAAAACCTGAAGCCCGGCGACGTCATTCTCCTCACGGAAATGGAGCACCACAGCAACCTGGTGCCCTGGCAGCTGCTCGCCCGCCGCACCGGCGCCAAGCTCCGCTATCTGCCCGTCGTCGCCGGCGACACCGGCCTGCTCGACCTCGCCCAGCTGCCCACCGTGCTCACGCCCGAGGTGAAGATCTTCGCGTTCACGCACGTTTCCAACACCCTCGGCGTCATCAACCCCGCCGCCGAGCTCTGTGCCGCCGCGAAGAAAGTCGGCGCGCTCACGGTCGTCGATGCCGCCCAAAGCGCCGGCCACCTGCCGCTCGATGTCCGGGCGATGGGTTGCGATTTTCTCGCCGTCTCCGGCCACAAGATGTGCGGCCCGACCGGCGTCGGCCTGCTCTACGGCCGGAAAACCCTGCTCGACGCCATGCCGCCCTACCGCGGCGGCGGCAGCATGATTTCCAGCGTCGAGTATTTTGAAAGCAAGTGGGCCCCCGCCCCGGCCAAGTTCGAGGCCGGCACGCCCAACATCGCCGATGTCATCGCGCTCGCCCGCGCCATGGACTATCTCGACGACCTCGGCCGCGAAGCCATCGCGCAACACGATGAAAAGCTCGCCGCCCTGGCCTATGCCCGGCTGCTGGACGAGGTGCCCGGCATCCGCATTCTCGGCCCGGCCCACCACCGCAGCGGCGTCGTCAGCTTCGATCTCCCCGGCGTGCACGCGCATGACGTCGTCACGATGGCCGACCAGGAAGGCGTCGCCCTCCGCGGCGGCCACCATTGCAACCAACCGCTGATGAAAAAGCTCGGCCTCAGCTCGACCTCCCGCGCCAGTTTTTATCTCTACAACACCGAGGCCGAGATCGACCGCCTGGTGGCGACCCTCCAGAAGATCTCGAAGTTTTTCACCGGATAAGTCACAACCCATTGGACAACAATAACCTTGTCTGGAGTGACTGGGCATTTCTTGGCCTGAACCCGATTTTTAACTCAAAGCTTGCCGCTTCTTGCGCAAGATCTGCGCAGCCGGCCCGGGCCTTCTCGGTTATCTTCTCCGCACTATGGTGTCCCCACGCTACACCGTCCAACCCACAACCATCGAGTCCGCCCTCGAACTGATCCGGAAATACAACATTCCGGGGCCGCGCTATACGTCCTATCCGACGGCGCCGCAGTTCTCGGCCGACGTTGACCGCACCGCGCTCCTGGACGAGATCGCCGCGGACAACCGCGACCCGGCCCGCGCGCTGTCGCTCTACTTCCACCTGCCGTTCTGCGAGTCGCTCTGCTGGTATTGCGGCTGCAACACCGTGATCACGCGGCGCCGCTCCTCGGCCGGGGAATATGTCGACCTGCTCTGCCAGGAGCTCGCCCTCACGGCCCCGCTGGTCAACACCGCGCGGCCCGTCACCCAGCTGCACTTCGGCGGCGGCACGCCGACCTTCCTCCCGCCCGCGGAGATCGACCGCCTCGGCCAGGCCATCCACTCGGTGTTCAAGTTCTCCCCCGACGCCGAGATCTCCGTCGAGATCGACCCGCGCCGCCTGACCAAGGAGCACGTCGAGGCCTATCGCCGGCTCGGCTGCAACCGCGCCTCGCTCGGCGTGCAGGACACCAACCCCGAGGTCCAGATCGCCATCCACCGCTGGCAGCCCCTGGCCCAGACCGCCCAGGCCATCACGTGGCTGCGCGAGGCCGGCTACCAATCCGTCAGCGTCGACCTCATCTACGGCCTGCCGCTGCAGACGCCCGAGTCCTTCGCCAAGACCCTCGAGGAGATCATCGCGCTCAACCCCGACCGCCTCGCCGTCTTCAGCTACGCGCACGTCCCGTGGCTCAAGCCCGCGCAGAAGATCTTCGACGACCGCGCGCAACTGCCGAGCACCGAGGCCAAGCTCGCCATGCTCACGCTGGCGACCACGGCCCTCACCGCCGCCGGCTACGTGCACATCGGCATGGACCACTTCGCCCGGCCCGACGACGAGCTCGCCGTCGCCCACGCCGAGGGCACGCTCTACCGCAACTTCCAGGGCTACACGACCCGCGCCGGCGCCTCCCTCTACGGCTTCGGCATGTCCTCGATCTCCCAGACCGACGGTTCGTTCCGCCAGAACCACAAGGATCTCGAGGCCTACCAGAAGGCGCTAACCGCCGGCGAGCTGCCGCTCGAGCGCGGCTTCTTGCTCAGCTCCGAGGACAAGAACCGCCGCGCCGTGGTGATGGACATCATGTGCCGCAGCCGGGTCGATTTCACCACGCTTTCCCGGCGCCTCGGTTTCGACGTGGGGGAAGCCTACGCGACCGAGATCGCCACCCTGACCGACCTCGCAGCCGACGGGTTGATCAAGACCGACGCCGAGGGCTTCGAGATCACGCCGATGGGCGAACTCTTCCGTCGCATCATCGCGATGCGGTTCGACGAATACCTGTCCCGCGGCCCGAGGAAATTCTCCAAGACGGTGTAGTTTTTGTGTCAGTCATAGGTTGGTAATCCGGCGCCGGGCAAACGGCGCCGGATTCATTTCCGGCGTTCGGGCCCCGCCGGAAGCGGATTCGGCCTTTGCAGCCCGCGGGATTTGCCCTTTGCTGGCCGCCATGGATCCCAAGCACGTCAAGCCCGCCAGCGCCGCGGCCCAGGCCCTCGGCTGGGTGGACGAGAAAACCCGCGCCATCGCCCCGGTGATCCACACCGCGACGACCTACCTGCGCGACGAGGACAACCAATACCGCTCGGGCCGCATCTATGCCCGCGCCGACAACCCGGCCTTCGACCAGGCCGAGGCCCTGCTCGCCCACCTTGAACTCGGGGCCCAAGCGGCCCTCTTCAGCTCCGGCATGGCCGCGGCGACCGCGGTTTTCCAAGCGCTTGCACCCGGCGACCATGTCGTCGCACCGAAGGTGATGTATTGGGCGCTGCGCAACTGGCTGCTGGGTTTCGCGAGCCAGTGGGGCCTGAAGGTCGAACTCGTGGACATGGCGGACCTCGCGGCCATCCGCCACGCGATGCAACCGGGCCGGACCAAGCTCGTCTGGATCGAGACCCCGGCCAATCCCACCTGGGTCATCACCGACATCGCCGCCGCCGCCGAGATCGCCCACCAGGCCGGCGCCCGCCTCGCGGTGGACTCCACGACCGCCTCCCCGGTGCTGACGCAACCCCTCGCGCTCGGGGCGGACCTCGTGATGCACTCCGCCACGAAATACCTCAACGGCCACTCCGATGTCGTCGCCGGTGCGCTCGTCACCGCCCGGGACGACGAGGTCTGGCAGCGCATCAAGAAAGTTCGCGCCCAGCTCGGCGGCGTGCCCGGCTCGCTCGACGCGTGGCTGCTGTTGCGCGGGATGCGAACGCTTTTCGTGCGCGTGCCGGCAGCCTGCCGCGGCGCGCAGCGGATCGCGGAACATTTCACCGGGCATCCGCGCATCGAAGCGGTGCTCTACCCGGGGCTGCCCACGGCCGCCGGGCACGCCGTCGCCGCGCGGCAGATGCGCGGCGGCTTCGGCGGCATGCTGTCGCTCCGGATCAAGGGCGGCGAGACCGCGGCCATCGCGACCGCGGCCCGCGTGCAACTGTGGCAACGCGCCACGTCCCTCGGCAGCGTGGAGAGCCTCATCGAGCACCGCGCCAGCATCGAGGGCACCGGCAGTCCCGCCCCCGCGGACATGCTGCGGCTCTCGACGGGCATCGAGGACGCCGGCGACCTGATCGCGGACCTGGAACAGGCGCTGGCGGTGTAGGGCGGGATCGCTGATCCCGCCTCAGGGGATCTTCAGGTTCATGCCGACCTTGAGGTCGGTATCGCTCTTCATCACGTCGCGATTGGCCGCGTAGATGTCGCGCCACTTGGCGCGATTGCCGTAATATTGCTGGGCCAGCTTGTAGAGCGTGTCGCCCGGCCGGATGACGTGCCGGCGGCCGGCGGCCGCGGGCGTGGTGGCGGGCGTGGGAGCAGCGGGTGGCGGCGTGACGGCGGGCGTGGGTCGGGCCGGCGCCGGCCGCGACGGAGTGACCGGGGCGGGCCGGGTGCGCACGGTGGGAATTGAATCGGTGGCAAAATTGAAGCCGCTGGCGGCCAGCGGCGCCGGTGCTTCCTCGCCGGGCAGGGTCGTCGGGGCCGCGGCACGGCCGCCCTTCAGGTCGGCGAGCTCCTGCTTGAGCATCTCGTTCTCCTGCTTGAGCCGGTCGAGCGCGGCGACGAGGTCGACCCGCTGGGGCTGGTTCTCGAGCGACTGGGCCGGCAGCGTGCGGGCGAAGTCGCGCATGGCGGCGTCGATGCGCTGCTTGACCAGCGGGGCCTGCGGGCTGTTGGGCCGCAGCGCGAGGTATTTCTTGAAATGGTAGATGGCGGAGAGCGGGTCGTTGATGTGCTGCAGGTAGAGCAGACCGACCTCGAGGTGGGATTCGGGCGCCTCGTCACCGCGCCGGTCGATGACCTTGAGAAAGGCGTTGAGCGCCTCCTGCCGGCGGCCGGTCTTGAGCAGGGCCTGGCCCTCCCGGTAGGCCGGCTCGTCCACCTCCGCGGCGGACGACACCCGCTCGCTGTCGGTGCAGCCCGCCCACGCCAGCAGCAATCCGCCCAGGAAGAGGAGCGGCCACAGGCGGAAGGTGACGGTGGAGCGGGACACGGCAGGAAATGAATTGAACGGACAGGAGCCGGGGCTACGTTTGCCCGAGCCCCAAGCCAACACAAGTTTTTGATGCCACTGGATAACGCCACCCTCCTCGCCCAAGCCCGCCGTTGTCTCGCCATCGAGGGCGAGGCGCTGGCCGCCACCGCCAAAGTGCTGGATGCCGGCTTCGTGGCCGCGGTGCGCGCGGTGGAGGCGGCGGTCAGCGCCGGCCACAAGCTCATCATCTCGGGCGTCGGCAAGAACGCCCACATCGCGCAAAAACTCGCCGGCACCTTCAACAGCACCGGCGTGCCCTCGTGCTTCCTCGACCCCACGCAGGCCCTGCACGGCGACCTCGGCCTGTGCACGGCCGGCGACCTGGCCCTGTTGCTCAGCAACAGCGGCGCCAGCGCCGAGATGCTGCAGCTGCTGCCCCTCTTCGAGAAATTCGGACTGAAAACCGTGGCGCTCACCGGCTCGCCCGACAGCGAGCTGGCCCGCGGCGCGGATTACCGGCTCATCTACCGCGCGCCGCGCGAGGCCTGCCCGCTCGAGCTCGCCCCCACGGCCAGCACGACCGCCGCGCTGGCCCTCGGCGACGCCCTCGCCATGGTGCTGCTCGAGAGCCGCGGGCTGACCCGGGAGGATTTCGCCAAATACCACCCCGCCGGCACGCTCGGCATGACGCTCCTGCTGCGCGTGAAGGACATCATGCGGACCGGCGAGGCCTGCCCGGTGCTGAAGGAGGCGAAGACGACGGTGCAGGAGGCGATCTTCGCCATGACCCGGGCCAAGGCCGGGGCCGTGGGCCTGGTGGACGCGAAGGGAAAACTGAGCGGCATCTTCACCGACGGCGATTTCCGGCGCAGCGCGCTGAGCGGCGGCGCCGGTTTCCTGGCCAAGCCCGTGCGCGCCTTCATGACCCGCGGGGGCAAGACGGTGCCGGCCGGGGCCCTCGCCGTGGAGGCCCTGAAGATTTTCCAGCAATTCAAGATCTCCGACCTCATGGCGGTGGACGCGAAGGGCAAGCCCGTCGGCTACATCGACGTGCAGGACCTGCCCAAGCTGAAGATCCTCTGATGCCGGCAGTTTATGGCCGCCCGACGGCGGCTTATAGCCGCGGCCGCCCGGCACGGCTGCTTGTCATGCGGAAGGTTTGGGCTACGGTGCCGGCATGCCTACGCCTCCCTTCGTTTACCAGGATCCCCTTCCCCTCGGCGCCGATGACACCGAGTATCGCCTGCTCAGCAAGGAGGGCGTCACGACCGCCACCTTCGAGGGCCGGGAGATCCTGAAGGTCGCGCCGGAGGCGCTGGCCTATGTCACACGGGAGGCCTACCACGACACGAATTTCTTCCTGCGCACGAAGCATCTCGAGCAGGTCGCCGCCATCCTCCAGGACCCGGAGGCGTCGGCCAACGACCGCTATGTCGCGCTCACGCTGCTCAAGAACGCGGAGATCGCGGCGCGCGGCATCCTGCCCATGTGCCAGGACACGGGCACCTGCGCCATCATCGGCAAGAAGGGCCAGGAGGTCTGGACGGGCGGCAACGACGCCGAGCAGCTGTCGCGCGGCGTCTACGAATGCTACACCAAGGAAAACCTGCGCTACTCGCAGGTGGCGCCGCTCGACATGTTCAAGGAGACGAACACCGGCACCAACCTCCCCGCGCAGATCGACCTCTTCGCCACCGAGGGCGCCAAGTATGAGTTCCTCTTCGTCGCCAAGGGCGGCGGCTCGGCCAACAAGCTGTTCCTCTTCCAGGAGACCAAGGCCCTGCTCAACCCGAAGAGCCTGGAGAAATTCTTCACCGACAAGATGCAGCTGCTCGGGACCTCGGCCTGCCCGCCCTACCACCTCGTCTTCGTCATCGGCGGCACCAGCGCCGAGGCCTGCATGAAGACCCTGAAGCTCGCCACCACGAAGTATCTCGACGCGCTGCCCACGACCGGCAACGAGCACGGCCGCGCGTTTCGCGACACCGAGCTGGAAGCGAAGGTGCTCCAGCTGGCGCAGATGAGCGGCGTCGGCGCGCAGTTCGGCGGCAAGTATTTCGCCCTCGACGTGCGGGTCATCCGCCTGCCGCGCCACGGCGCCAGCTGCCCGGTCGGCATGGGCGTGTCCTGCAGCGCCGACCGCAACATCAAGGCGAAGATCACCCCGGACGGCATCTTCCTCGAGAAGATGGAGACGAATCCCGGCCGCTTCATCCCCCCGGAGCTGCGCGCGTTCAAGGACGACAACTTCGTCCGCATCGACCTGAACCGGCCGATGAAGGACATCTGCGCCGAGCTGTCGAAGCACCCGGTGACGACCCGGGTGTCGCTGACCGGCACCCTGGTCGTGGCGCGCGACATCGCGCACGCCAAGCTGAAGGAACGCATCGACGCCGGGCAGGGCCTGCCCGACTACGCGAAGAACCACCCGATCTATTACGCGGGCCCCGCGAAGACCCCGACCGGCTTCGCCTCGGGTTCATTCGGCCCGACCACGGCCGGCCGCATGGACAGCTACGTGGAGCTTTTCCAGTCGCACGGCGGCTCGCTGGTCATGCTGGCCAAGGGCAACCGCAGCAAGGCCGTGACCGACGCGTGCAAGAAGCACGGCGGCTTTTATCTCGGCAGCATCGGCGGACCGGCGGCCATCCTCGCGCAGGACAACATCACCAAGGTGGAGGTGATCGACTATCCCGAGCTCGGCATGGAGGCGGTGTGGAAGATCGAGGTGAAGGATTTCCCCGCGTTCATCCTCGTGGACGACAAGGGCACGGATTTCTTCGTCAACATCTGCGGCATCTGCGTGACGGAGAAGTAAGGCGGCGAACGCTTTCAGCCTTCCGCTCGCGGACAAGGGCGTTCGCGCCACAGGGTATTGCTTGAAACCACGCGACCTAGTCGTGGTTCCATCACCGCCAAACAAAAACGCCCGCCGGGGACGGCGGGCGGAGGGGGACGGCGCGGGGCCGCAGCTCAGAACTTGAGCGACACGGCGTCGCCGCGCACGCCCAGGCGGCTGATCCGGTCGTAGATGTCGGGATCGCCGAGGCGGCGGGCCAGACGTTCGCGCACGATCGCGGGCGCGGTCGGTTCGGGTCCGAGCTGACGGTCGGAGTATTGGGCGAGGAGCCGGCTGCGCCGCGAGGCGTTGGTCGGCAGGGAGGCCAGGTCGTCGACCTGCAGGGAGGCGGTTTGCACACGGGCCGGCGAGCTGAGCCGGTTGCCCACCACCGAGTGGAAAAGTTCGGGCTCGGACTGCTCGAGGCGGGCAAGATTGGCGGCGATCGAGCGCGCGGAGGGCGTCTCGATTTCCTTGGGTGCGACCATCTGGGGCATCTGCACCTCGAGGTCCTGATCGGACGCGGGCATCACGACCTGCATGGCCGCCAGGGCCGTGCGATCGTCGAGGCGCTGGACCGCCTGATCATTGCGATTCAGCAAGGGCGAACTGACGGCCGTCGCCGGGGAAACCTCGGAGGTCACCGCGGCCATCTCGCCGGTGATCGCGGTTGAATCACCCTGGCGGGATTCCCCCTGCGCGAGCTGGGTGGGGGCGTAATACTTGATCGAGACCAGGGTGAACGCGAGAATCGCCGTGGCCCCGAGCGGCACATAGGAGCGGCGGGTCAGCAGGCGCGGCAGCTCCTGCCACCACGGACGTTTCTCCAACAGGGCGGTGAGCTGCTTCTGGCGCAGTTCGCGCTCGAACTTGTTCCAGAACTCGGCGTCGGGCCGCTCCGCGCGCTTCAGGCGCAGGAGATCCTCGAGGGTGACTTTGGAACGCTGGGGGGAGTCGGACATGCGATGAATCAGGAGCGGAGATATTTGCCCAGTTCGCCCTGCAGGAATTGCTTGGCGTAGTGGAGGCGGGAGCGGACCGTGCCTTCGGAGCAGCCCATGACTTCGGCTATTTCGGAATGGCTGAGCCCATCGATCTCAAAAAGTGTAATCACAGTGCGGTGTGGGATAGACAATTTTTGCATCGCTTCGTTCAATTTTTGCTGAAGTTCATGCAGATAGGTATCCCGGTCGGCGCCGTTCTTATCTGTAAGCTGTTCAAGCAATTGGGCGTTGGTCCCGTCTTCCTGAATCTTCTCCAGGCTGAAAAAGCTGCGCAAGCGGTTCTTGCGGAGGTGGCTAAGGCTGGTGTTGACCGCGATCTTGTAGAGCCAGGTAAAGAAAGAGCAATGTCCTTGGAAACGATTGATGGACTGGAAGGCCTTGATGAAGGTGTCCTGGGTCAGGTCCGAAGTGTCCTCCCGGTTGGAGGTCAGGTTGTAAACGATGCCAAACACCCGTTCCCGGTATTTGAGGATGAGCTGGTCAAACGCGGCGACATCCCCGGCCTGCACCTTCCGCACGATGGTGAAATCCGCATCGGCCTCCTGCTGGCGCTCAGGAGAGGTGACGATGGCCTTGGTAAAAACCTTGGACAGATTCATCTCGGGGATCGACAGGCTAGAATGGGGGTGGAGCCAAGCAAACGCAAATTAGCGTGTCACCTGGAGGGCGGACACCTGCGCATGCAGCATGGCGCCCAGTTGGAGCAGGAGCGGGACCGCGGGTTGCCCGTGGTGGGGGGCCAGGACATGCGTGGCGGCGGCCAGTTCGTCATCGATGGCGCGCACCACCTCGGCCGCGATGCCCATCTCCTGCATGCGTTGCTGGCTGGCGGCCAGGCCCAGGGGCTGGCCGCCCCGCAGGGCGGCGATGATGGTATTGCGTTCCGCATCCGGCACCCGCTCCAGCAGGAGCATCAGCGGCAGCGTGAGTTTGCCGGTGGCCAGGTCGGTGCCGAGCGTCTTGCCGATGCGCTGCTCCTCGCCGACAAAATCCACCAGGTCGTCGTAGATCTGGTAGGCGATGCCGAGGTGATGGCCGAAGCGGTCGGCCGCCTGGGCAAACCCGGCGCCGGCGCCGGACAATCTCGCCCCGATGAAGCAGGAGACGCGGAAAAGCTCGGCCGTCTTCAGGTCGATCATGCGGCGGTATTCGGCGAGCGTGATGTTGATGTCGCGCCGGCGCAGCGTCTGCATGATCTCGCCCGAGCAGACCCGGCGCGTGGATTCGGAGACCAGCCGGCATAGCTCGGTGGTGGGAAACTGGGCGGCGACGTTCAGGGCCTGCGAGAACAGGGCGTCGCCCAGCAGCACGGCGGCGTCGGGCCCGAACTCGCGCGACGCGGTGCGGCGGTTGCGCCGGATCTCGGCGCGATCCATGATGTCGTCGTGCACCAGGGTGGCGAGGTGCACCATCTCGACCACCCCGGCCGCGCGCACCAGGTCGTCGGACACCACGCCCTCACCCTGCCAGCCGCTGAAAAAGACCAGCGTGGGCCGCAGGCGCTTGCCCGTCGTGTCGAGGCAATAGGCGGCCATCCCGCTGATCTCCGGTTCGAAGAGCTCCACCTGGCCGCGCATGAAGCGGTCGAGCGCTGCCAGGTGCGGGCTGACCCGCTGGAACAGCGCGGCGAGGTCGCGCGGCGACGAGGATGCAACGGGAGTTGGCGTAGGTCCGGCCATCGGGCGGAAATTAGGCGGGTTGGCCGAAATGGCTAACAAATACTGCACGGAGCCTTGCCATGACCGGGCGCCATGACCTTTCGTCATGGCCATGGGACAGGACCAGCCACTGCTGCTCGCGGGCATGATCGCCGCCGCCGCCTACATGTTGAAACTGTGGTGGCACGACCTGGCGGCCGCCCGACGGGGGGCGCCCAATCCCCAGGCCTTTCCCGGTGCGGCGCCGGTCAGCGCCGGCGTCATCGCCCTCGCCGTGACCGGCGCCCTGCTCCTCCTGGCGGTCGAGACCGGCGGGGAACACGCCCTCGGCCTCACGGCGCAGCAAAGCCGCATGACGGGACTCTTCGCCCTCTACACCCTGGCCGCCGCCTTCATCGAGGAATTGATTTTCCGCGGCTACCTCGTGGTCGAAAACCGCGGGCGGGCGGCGCTGCTCGCCGGCATCGTCGGGGCCTCCCTCGTGTTCGCGCTGCTGCATCCCTTCCTCTGGACCTGGCAGGACGGCGGGCTGGAACTCCACGCGGACGCCAAGGGCTGGTTCAGCACGGCGATGATCTTCGCCGGATCGCTGTGGTTTTACGCGGTGCGGTTCCTGCCGGCAAACCGGGCGCGCTCGTTGCTGCCGTGCATCGCCGCGCACGCCGCCAAGAACCTCGGCGTCTTCGCCATCAAATACGCGCAGGGCTTCGTGGAAGGCTGGTGGTAGGGTGTGTCCCGGAAATATCCTTCTATTGAGGATAACCTGGAGAAGTGACAACGGGGCTCAAGGGGTAGGGCGAGTCGTCCCTGACGAGCCGTTCGGGCGCACGGCTCATCCGGAGGATTCGCCCTACCTGCCGACACCGTCACTTCTTTTAGGAAGTCTC
>JAQSDJ010000208.1 GCA_029945855.1 Lacunisphaera sp. | reverse complement strand
CGGCGGGCGGACGCACGCTCAGATCGGGCGGAGGCAGGGCCTCGCTGAACCGCAGGTCCGGTGGATTGATCGCCGCCAGATACGGGCGGGAAAGAAAGACCCCGCGGGTTTCCGCGGTGAAGTCCGGAGCGAATAGAACAGCGGCCGGCGACAAACAGAGCACCAGGATAGTGCCTCTCTGGCGCGCGCGTGCCGCTCGCGGCTGTTGAACGCGTGAATTCATGTATGATGCTACGGTCCATGGTTGGATCGGTCTGATTCGCCTGCCCCGTAAATCGGCTTCCTGCGCCGCAACTGAAGGGCAATTGCACCAATTCGGGACAAGACCGGCGGTCGATCACGCTTTCGGGGCGTCCAACACCTCGCGCAGACGGCGGCCGAGTTCTTCCAGCGTGTAGGGCTTCATCACAAAATCCTTCAGGCCAAGCTGTTCAAACTCCGCCCGCGAATGAAGGGTGAGATGGCCGGTGACGACGAGCACCTTCAACCCGGGCCGTGTCGCCTTGATGACTTTGTAAACCTCGACCCCATTGGCCCCGGGCATGTTGAGGTCCAGGAGCACGGCATCATAGCGCCGCTCGGACGATGCGATGCGCTCGATCGCCTCCAGGCCGTCGGAGGCGCAGCTGATCTGGTAACCTGCGCGTGCCAGGGCGTCCCCGAGGAGCTGGCGCAGGGCCGGCTCGTCGTCCGTCACGAGGATGGATTCGGTGCCAGCGGGGAAGGCCCCGCTTCGCACGAAGGCCGGGACGGGGGCGGCCGTGTCCGCCAACGGCAGATAAACCCGGAAGGTGCTGCCGATCGCCGGCTGGCTGTCGACCTGGATGGTCCCCTCGTGGCTCGCCACGATGCCATAGACGACGGCGAGGCCGAGGCCCGTGCCCTGATTGACCGGCTTCGTGGTGTAGAACGGCTCGAAGATGCGGGTGCGCACCTCCGGCGTCATGCCGGTGCCGGTGTCGCTGACGGTGAGGCAGGCGTAGCTGCGACCGGACCGCAGGTTGGGCGGCACGGCCGCGCCGTCGATGCGTGCCGTGGTCAGGGTGAGCGTGCCGCCGCCGGGCATCGCGTCGCGGGCGTTCACGCAGAGGTTGAGGACGATCTGCTGCAGCTGGTTCTGGTCGGCGAGCAGCGGCGGCAGGTCGCCGGCGGGCTTGAAGTTGAACCGCAGGTTGCGCGGAAACGTCTCGCCCAGCAGCGCCACGAGGTCGCGGGTGAGGAGGTTGAGGTCCACGGCCGTGAACCGCACCTCGGCCTTGCGGCTGAACGTGAGGATCTGGCGCACGAGGCCGGTGGCGCGCTGGGAGGCGCCCTTGATCTCACGGACGCATTTCTGCAGCACCTCGTTGTTGCCGGGATTCATCTGCGCGAACTCCGCGTAACCGTTGATCACGGCCAGCATGTTGTTGAAATCGTGGGCGATGCCCCCGGCGAGGGTGCCGATGCTCTCCATCTTCTGCGCCTGGCGCAGCTGGTCCTCGAGCTCACGCCGGCCGGTGATGTCCTCGCGCAGGCAGAGCAGGTTCGTGATCTCGCCGGCGGAATTGAGCAGGCGGGTGATCTGCACGGATTCGAACACCTTCTTCCCGTCGGGGCGGTGGTGGACGTGCTCGCCGCGCCATTCGCTGCCGGCGCGGATCGTCTCCCAGAACTTCGTGTAGGACGCCTCGTCGGCATGGATCTCCCGCAGCACCTGGATGTTGTTCTCGATGATCATCTCCAGGGTGTAGCCCGTGACCTCGATGAACTTGGCGTTGACGTATTGCACGGCGCCGTCGGCGTCGGTGATCACCATGGCGATGGGCGACTGCTCGACCGCGCGCGACAGCTTGTAATATTGTTCCTCGGCCATGCGCTGGCGCGTGATGTCGTGGCCGACGGCGCGGATGACGGTGGGCTCGCCGGGCAACAGATGCTCCTCCCAAGAGATCCAGCGCCAGCCCTGCGGGGTGAGCCAGCGGCTATCGCGCACGGCCCGGTGGGGCGGCCGGCTCAGTTCGGCGTCCACGCCGGCCTGGGCCGGCGCGTCTTCGGGGTGCAGAAATTCACCCACCGGCTGGTCGATCCAGTCCGCGGCAGGACGGCCGAACTTGCGGGCAAAGGCGGGGTTCGCCGCCAGGATCCGGCCCTGTCCGTCGCGGCAATGGACGAGCGCGGCGCTGCCCGCCCAGGCCCCGAGTAAAACCTCGGGTGACGGAAATGCGGCGGCCCCGGCTTTGAGTGCACAGCGGTCGATGGACATACGGCTCCTCATCGTCCCGGCGGCGTGCGACTTGAGCCCGAAACGTTCTACCCGCCCGGGCAGCCGCGGGGCGGTCCGGGGGAGGCGGCAAAATCTTATTGGAGACCGCTGAGCATGGCCGGCAGGCGCCGGAGGGCATTGGCGATCGAGGCGCGGGCGAGCGAGGCCTCGGGGCCGTCGGCACCGTAAAGGATGCGCCAACCCTCGAGTTCCAGCCAGGAGTCGGCGGCGACGGGGCCGACCGGCTCGAAGCTGCCGTTGATGCCGGCGTGCCGCACCAGGTGGTCGGCCACCTGCACGGCGGCCGCAAACATGCGGTGGCGCGGCGCCTGGTCGGGCGCGGCGTGATGGCGCACGGCGAGGATGATCTCGTCCGAGACGCTGTGCCGCTCGAGATAGTAGCCGCCGATCTGGGCGTGATCCCAGCCGATCAGGCGCCGCTCGTGGGCGCAGATCTCCGCCGTGGAGGCCGCGGGAGTCTTGATCACCACCTGCAATTCCTCGGGAAAGGCATAGGCCATCACGACCTTGCCGACGTTGTGCAGCAGGCCGACGAGGTAGTCGGTGTCATCATCGACGGCCATCGGCGTGGCCCGGAGGATCTCGCGGGTGAGGATGGCGGTGCCGAGGCTGTGCGCCCAGAGGTCCTTCCAGGGCAGCGGCGCGGTCATGGCACTCTGCAGCCGCTCGATGTCCTCGATGACGGGCGTGGCCATCGAGAGCTCGCGGATCTGGCGGAGCCCGAGAAAGAACACCGCCTCCTCGATGTTGTTCACCCGGGCCGACAGGCCGAAATAGACCGAGTTCACCATGCGCAGCAGGCGGGCGGACAAGGAGGGATCGCGCCGGATGATCTCGGCGATCTGCGAGGTGAGGCTTGCCTCGGAGTTGACCAGGTCGCGCAGGGCCCGGTTGTTGCACTCCAGCGAGGCCAGTTTGGGGCACTGGTCGATGCGGCGGCGGATATCCTGTTCCCGGGATGCATCAGCGGGAGCGGTGGCGGGCAAAGCGGTAGCGATCATCTGGATGGAAGGGTGGCCCGCGCCCTCCCGCGCGTGGGTGCTGGGAGAACCGGCCACTGAGACTATCGGTTGTTTGGCGTCATTCTTGAGCGGCCGTTTGGTTGCAGTCTGGTGTGCCGCAAGTTTGCCGTGCAGCACCGGCCGGCGCAGAATCAGAACCCCATGACCGGCCGGCAATTTTTGCCGACCGTCCTCCAGCGGGACGGGCTGGATTCGCCTTGGGGGGCGTTTTTTGAAATATATGAATATTATTCATTATCCATGAGCGAGTTCCGCCGCGAGTGTTCGATCTGGCTCAATACCTGCGAAACGACGCCATGGTCTACGAACAGCGTTTACCCTTGGGCCCTCGGTATGCGGCGTTTTTTGCGCGGTCGTCGGAGTAATTGCCCATGCGCGTCCTTTTCGCCACCGGCAGCGCCGCCCGCTACATGCTTCCGCCCCGCTTGGGTGACGAGCAGGTGAATTGCGGCCCGGATTGGGCGGATGAAACTACACCGGAAGGACAGGTGCGGTCGCTGGCCACGCCGGTCGGGGAATATGATTTGTCCGCGCTGGCCGCACGGCTGCCGCCCGGGCAACAGCCCGACGCCGTCGTCTGTCTCGTGGATGCCAGCTGGCGCAATCTGCCGCGCAACCTGGCGGCCTTCAAATGCCCCCGCGTCCTGCTCGTCGCCGACACGCACCACCTGAATTCGCCGCTGCTCAACATGCTGCGGTATGCGACCGCGGAGCCGTTCGACCGCATCGTGTTTCTCTACGACCGCCATCATGCGGCATTCTTCGCCGCGGCCGGCCTGCGCAATCTCTACTGGTTTCCGGGACTGACCTTCCCGCACGAAGACGCTGCGGTGCGCGCGGTGCGGCAGGTCTGCCGACGCCCGGTGATCACACTCGTCGGCCAGGCCGGCCGCTACCATCCCCGCCGCGGCCGGATGCTCGAGGCGCTCGCGGCCCGTGGACTGCCGGTCGAGCGGAAGGCCCTGCCGCAAGGTGCGGGCCTCGGCCTGTATGGGGCGTCGCTGCTGGGCTTCAACGCGAGCCTCAACGGCGACCTGAACCTGCGCATGTTCGAGATCCTCGCTGCCGGCGCGACCCTGCTGACGGATCGCCTGGCCCCGGCCTCGGGCCTCGCCGATCTCTGGACGGACGGACGGGAACTCTTCACTTACGGATCGGCCGACGAGCTCGCCGACGTCGCCGCCCAGACCCTCGCCCGCCCCCGTGAAACGGCGGCCATCGGCGCCGCGGGCGCCGCCTGGTTTGACAAACATTGCAACGCCCAGCGCCGGCGGACCGCCTTCCAGGCGCTGGCCCTCGACGGCACGGCGCTGCCGGAATTCGCGCTGCCGGCGATTGACCCGACCCGCGTCCTCTTCGGCGGCGACACGGACCGGCTGATCGATGCGCTCGTGGTTTATGAAGGTGTCCAGGAACTGCACCGCGAGGCGGAGACCGTGCAAGTGACGCATGCCGCGGGCGTCCCGGACGACGTTTCCTCCATGTGGGCCACCCTCCCCCGCATCCAGGTGAGTCACGCGGCGGACGCCGCCGAGGCCGACGTCGGAGTCTTTGACCGCACTACGGAAACGGTGCCCGCGGCCCGCAGCCTGTGGTGCTGGAATGCCGACGCCGCGGACGCGCTGAGGCTGGAAGCCGCCTTTGCCCCGCATGGATTTTCCCGGTTGAATGAGCAACTGGCGTTGTTCAGTCGCACGGCCACCGCACCGGCACCGGCGGCCGACGATCAACGTCCGCACGTGCTGATCTACACCGACGACCCCGATGACGGCGGCGTGGCGCACTACAACCACAGCCTGATGGCGGGCCTCGTCGCCGCGGGATACCGGGTCACGTGCGCACAGTCGGAATGCGCGGGCCCGCTCGTCCTGCAGCAGCGGGCGCTGGGCATCCGGCATCACTGGATCCCCTACGACACGAAGAAGGAATTTGCCCGCACCCTGGACGACGCCGTGAGCGCCGGCCGGATCCTGGAGGAAACGCGGCCCGACCTGGTCGTGTTCAGCGATTGCTGCCCGGTGTCCAATTGCGCGGCCCGCGAAGTCGCGCGGCAGACGGGCGTCCCGTATGTCATCGTCGTCGGCTTCGTGGGCGAATATCTCGCCGGACGATTCCGTGAACACCTCGGGGGGCTGGCCCGGCAGTATGCGGCGGCCCGCGCGGTCGTCGCGGTGTCGCAGGAAAACCTCGATCTGCTCCACCACCATTTCGGCCTGCCGCCCGGGGCGGGCACGGTGATCCATTACGGCCGTCCGGAACGATTCTTCGCCCCGCGCGATGAGGCGGTGCGCACCCGGTTGCGGGCGGAACTGCGCCTGCCACCGTCGGCGGTCGTGGCCTTCACCGCCGCGCGGCTCGCCCGCGTCAAAGGTTACCTTTATCAGCTGGCGGCGCTCCGGCAGCTGGCCGCGAGACCCGGCGGCGGGCGGCTGCACCTGGTCTGGGCCGGCGACGGCGAGCAACGCCCGGAACTTGAGCGCGTCATCGCCGCAGCCGGGCTGGGCGGCCGGATCCACCTGCTCGGCCGGCGCTGGGATGTCGCCGACTGGCTCGATGCCGCGGATATTTTCGTGCTGCCCTCCGAACGCGAAGGCATGCCGCTGGCGATCATGGAGGCGATGGCCAAGGGCCTGCCGGTGGTCGCGACGGCCGTGAGCGGCATTCCCGAGGAGCTCGGCAACACCGGCCACCTGCTGCCGGCCCCGGGGCCGGATGCCACAGAGCTGGTGCGCCAGCTCGCCGACGTCCTGCAGGCCTGGACGGGCGATGCCGCCCTGCGCCGCCAGGTCGGGGAGGCCGGCCGCCAGCGCGCCGGGCAGATGTTCCGAGAATCCACCATGATCGGGCACACCGTGGCCCTCATCCGCCGTCACCTCCCGACGGCCGCCCCGGCCTGTGCCGCCACCGGCTGAACCCACCTTTCCCATGCAATTCGATTTTCTCATTGTCGGCGCCGGCTTCACCGGCCTGGTGCTGGCCGAGCGCCTCTCGAACGAGCTCGGCGCCAAGTGTCTCGTGGTGGAACGCCGCGGCCACCTCGGCGGCAACGCCTACGACGAATACGACGACCACGGCGTGCTCATCCACAAATACGGCCCGCATTATTTCCGCACCGACCAACCCGCCATCGTGGACTACCTGGGCCGCTTCACCCAATGGCGGCCGGTCAACTACCAGATCCTGTCGTGGACCAAGTCCCGCTACTGGCGTTTCCCGATCAACCTGAACACCTACGAGCAGCTGATCGGCCGCAGCGCCACGGAGGCGGAGTTCCAGGCCCACCTGGCGCGGGTGCGCGTGCCCATCGCCGCGCCGGCCAACTCGGAGGAAGTCATCGTGTCGCAGGTCGGCTGGGAACTCTACGAACTGTTCTTCAAGGGCTACACGCAGAAGCAGTGGAACCGGTCGGCGGCCGAGCTCGACGCCTCGGTCTGCGGGCGGATCCCCATCCGGACGAACCGCGACGACGGCTACCTGCGCGAGAAATTCCAGGCGCTCCCGGCCGCCGGCTACACGCGCATGTTCGAGCGCCTGCTGGCCGCCTGCGCGAACACCATGGTGCTCTTCAACGCCGACTACCGCGAGGTGCGCCGGCACGTGACGTTCCGGAAGCTCATCTACAGCGGCGCCATCGACGAATTCTACGACTACCGCGCCGGCGTGCTGCCCTACCGCTCGCTGCGGTTCGAGGCCGAGCATTTCACGGCCGCCCAGCTGGTGGACCGCGCGCCGGTCGCGGGCCGGCCGGGCTTCTGGCAGCCGGCGCTGCAGGTGAATTACCCAAACGAATTCGATTACACGCGGATCGTCGAGACCAAGCACATCACCGGACAGACCTGTGACGGGACGACCATCATGCGCGAATACCCCCTGGCCTACGTCCCGGGCGGGGAGGCCTACTACCCGGTGCCGCAGGCCGCGGCGCAACGCCAATACCAGGCTTACCGCGAGATGTCCGCGGCCGACCCGGACACCTACTTTGCCGGCCGCCTGGCCACCTACCGTTACTACAACATGGACCAGGTCGTGGCCGCCGCCCTCGACCTGGCCGGCCAGATCAAACTCGACTGGCAAGGCGGCCAGCGCCGCCGCTCCGCCTAAACCGCCCTCCCCTTCCACCCCATGCCCGCTCCTGCCGTCGCCATAGTCATTCCTCTCTTCAACGATGCGAAGACCGTCGCGGCCTGCGTGCGCAGCGTCTTCGCCCGCACGCGCTATCCGGACTGGACGGTGATCGTGGTCGATGACGGCTCGACCGACGGCGGCGCGGCCCTGCTGCACGAATTTCCCGGCCTCCAGCTCATCACCCAGCCGCGCGGCGGCGTGGCGCGGGCGCTCAACGCCGGTTTCGCGGCGGCCGCCGGCAAGGACGTCGTGCGCCTCCACGCCGATGTCGTGATCGACACGGACGACTGGCTCTCGCGCCTGGTCGAGGCAGCCGGCACGCAACCCCGGGCCGGCGTCATCGGCGCGCGTCTCGTCTTTCCCGACGGACGCATCCAGTCCGAGGGCCGGCACTTTGTTTCCGGGCTCGGCATGCATCCGCAGCACTGCGCCTTGCGCGCCTTCCAGCCCGACGGCGCGCCCGGCGGCGTGCAGGAGGTCGACGCGGTCTCCGGCGCGCTGGCCTACTACCGGCGCGAGGTCATCGACGCGGTCGACGGCCTCGACGAAAACTACGGCCCGGCCTGGCTCGAGGATGACGACTTTTGCATCGCCGCGCGGCGGGCCGGTTTCAAGGTCTACGTCCACGGCGGCGTCAAGGCCGTGCATTTCACCCGCGGGCTCCCGCCCGGCTTCCGCGTCCTGCTCCCGGAGAGCGAGAACGACCTCCGGCTGATCTCCGGCCAGGCGAAGGAAGCGTGCAACCGCGCGCTGGCCGACTACTGGGAGGCCAAGTGGGGCTGGAACCCCTTCTATCCCGACCTGGGCGAAATCCGCCGGCTCCATGGCGACACCGAGATCTGCTGGCACATCGGCGAGCCGTTGCGCTACCGTCTCACCGACCCGACGCCGACGGTCGACTGCTGCCTGGTCACCTGCAACACGCTCCCGCTGCTGCGCCGCTGCCTCGAAAGTCTGGTGCGCACCGACTATCCCGCGGACCGCCTCAATGTCTACGTCGCGGACAACGCCAGCAGCGACGGCACGCCCGCTTATCTTGCGGAGCTGGCCAAGGACTTCCCCTTCGCCCTGCACCCGCTGCGCCTGGCCGTGAACACCGGCTGCCCGGTCGGGCTCAACTTCGCCGTGGCCGCCGGCCGCGGCGACCTGGTGGCGCGGCTCGACGACGACATCGTGCTGCCGCCCGACTGGCTGCGCCTCATGGTCGGCGACCTGCAGCGCCGGCCGTTCGCCGGCTGCGTCGGGCCGAAGATCATCAACGACGACGAGCGACAGACCATCCAGTGCGGGCCCTACCGGCACTTTCCCAACCTCCACGGCCACGACGACGAGGAGGACACGGGGCAGGCCGATTACGTTTCGCGGACGGGCCACGTGCGCGGCTGCTGCAACCTTTACCGGCGCGAGGTGTTCGCGCGCAGCGGGCCGTTCGACGCCCGGTTCAGCCCAACGCAGTTTGACGATCCCGACCATCACCTCGCCGTGCTGCAGGCGGGCTACGAGATCATCTACGACGGCCGCGTGCGCGTGCTGCACAAGCTGAACAACGGCCTCGGCCGCTCCTGGGCCGCGCTGTCCAACCAAAAGGCCAATCACGGCAAGCTGTTTGGCAAATGGGGCCAGGATGTCTGGGAAGTCATCGAACGCTCCATCGATCTTTCGCGCGAGGGGCGCTACCTGCCCGATGACGGCGACACCTCCGCCTGGCTGGCGCAGGGCCCGGCCGCGCAGGATTTCCCGCGCCGGGTGGAGGCGTCGCTCGCCTCCGGCAGCACGGCCATCTTCAGCCACTATGACGCCCTGGCGCAGGCCGATACGCGCCGCGATGTCGCCGGCTGGATTGACGAGCACCTCGTCTTCGCGGCCCACACCGCGCGCAGCAACATCCACCGTGTCGGCATCGATCATCTGCATCTGGCGGTCAATTTCGCCCCGGCCCACGCCGGCGTGCTGGCCGCCCTCACCGAACTCTACTGGGCCCTCGGCCAGCGTCAGTTGGCGACGGCCATTGCGTGGCGGGCCCGGCTGCTTTTTCCGGACGACGCGCGACTGCTCGCCGTGACCAACCCGCCGGCCGCGTCCGCCGCGACCCCCGTCCTTTCCGCCATGCTGCAACGCATCAACCAGATTGGGGAGAACGCGGTCACGGTCGGCGCCGCGTCCGGCACCGCCGGGTCCGGCGGCCTGCGCGTGCTCATGGTGAACACCTTCGAGCAGCGGCTCTCGGGTGGCGACATGCATCAGGTCAAGAAGACCCGCCAGTATCTGCAAAAGCTCGGGGTGCACGTGGATCTCTGCTGCTCGCCCCGGCCCGATCCCCGCGGATACGACCTCGTGCACGTCTGGAACACATGGTTCCCGGCGCAGACCCTGGCCCAGGTGAAGGCCGTCCGGGCCTGGCGCCCGGAGGTGCCGGTCGCGCTCACGCCCATTTTCTGGGACATGAAGGAAAAGTGCTGGGCCGACACGACCATCCCGAGCATTTTTTCCCAGTCGGCCTCGCCGGCGCAGCTGGAGGAACGGCTCAAGCTGGTGGCGAACGGCAAACTGCTGGTCAACGGCCGCAGCCGCTTGGCCCCGGCCGAGCCGAACTACCGCGGCTATGAGGAATACCAGCGCGCCATCTTCGGCCTGGTGGACCACCTGCTCCCGCAGAGCAACGCCGAGATGGCCAACCTGCTCAAGGTCCACGGCCTGGCCCCGCCGTGCACGCTCGTGCACAACGGGGCCGAGACCGCCGTGTTCGACCAGGCCACGCCGGACTGGTTTGTCGCGAACTACGGGGTGAAAGACTTCATCCTCAGCGTCGGCCTGGTCGAGCCGCGCAAGAACCAGCTCCTGCTGCTACACGCGCTGCGCGACACCGGCTGGCCCATCGTGATCGTGGGCCGGCACTACGACCGGAACTATTACAAGCTCTGCCGCCAGCATGCCCCCCAGGGCACGATCTTCATCGACCACCTGCCCCACGAGCAGCTCGCCTCGGCCTTCAAGGCGGCGCGGGTGCACGCCTTGCCGAGTTGGATGGAGTGCGCCGCCTTCGCCAACGTCGAGGCCGCCCTCTGCGGTTGCGCGCTGGCCGTCAGCGACCGCACCTCCGAGCAGGAATATTTCGGCGCCAGCGCCTACTACTGCGACCCGGCCGGCGTCGGCTCCATCCGCCAAGCCGTGGCCGCCGCCTGGCACAACCACGCCAAGGACGCCCCGAAGCGGAGCCGGCTCATCGAACAGTTCCGCCGGGACTTCACCTGGGAGCGCGCCGCGGCCGCCACCCTCCAGGGCTACCACGCCGCGATCGCCCGGCACCAGCCGCTCCGGGCCACCGGATAAATTCTCCCACCCCACCCATGCCGACATCCATCACCGCGGTGATTCCCGTGCGCGAGGGCAGCACCCGCCTCAAGAACAAGAACATCGCGCCCTTCGCCGGCACCAATCTGCTCCTGTTCAAGATCGAGCAGCTCAAGCGCGTGCCGGAAATCGCCCGCATCGTCGTGACGTCGGACTCCGCACACATGCTCGCCATGGCCCGCGAGACCGGCGTGGAGACCCACCAGCGCGCCCCCGAATATTGCGACGAAAAAACCAAGACCTTCGGCGAGGTCGTCCGCCACGTGGCCGAGTCCGTGACCGGCGAACACCTCCTCTGGGCCACCTGCACCGCCCCCCTCGTCTTTCCCCGGACCTATCGCCGGGCGCTCACCGAGTATCAGCACGCGCTGCAGGAGGGCTTCGACTCCCTCATGTCCGTCGAGGTCTTCAAGCGCTACCTCTGGAATGCCGACGGCCCCGTGAACTACCAGCTGGGGCTCAAGCATGTGCCCTCGCAGGAACTGCCCGAATACTACGTCATCACGGACGGCATTTTGCTCGCCCCGCGGTTGAAGATGATCGAGTGGGCCTATTTCCACGGCCCGAATCCCTGCAAGTTCAAGCTCGGCAAGCGCGAGTCCGTCGACATCGACGACGGCCTCGACCTCGCCAAGGCCCGCGCCTGGATGGACCTCGACGAGTCGGCCAGCCTCATCAACCCCTACGCGCTCTTCTGAGCGACGGTCGCCCGGGACTCATCATGGCCGACCTTCATTCCCGCCGCCGCGCCGCCCTGCGCGGCTGCTTCGCCGGCCGGCGCGGCTTCCTGATCGGCAACGGCCCGAGCCTGCGCGTGGCGGACCTCGAGCGGCTGCACGATCGCGGCGAGGTGACGATTGCGTGCAACAAGATCCACCTGATCTTCCCGCAGACCCGGTGGCGGCCCACCGTCTGTGTCATCGAGGACAAGGGTGTCGCCCAATCCTGCAGCCGGGAGATCGGCGAAAACCATGCGGGCAACGTGCTCTATGCCGACTATCTGGAACCGCACATCCCGGTGACCGCGCGCTATGCCGCGTTCCGGCTGCGGGACCGGGTGGCCCCGCCGCAGCTGCCCGAATTCTCCGAAGATTTTGGCCAAGGCGCGGTCTGCGGCGGCACCGTAACCTACACGGCGCTCCAGCTCGCCCACTGGCTCGGCCTGACGGAAGTCTGCCTGCTCGGCGTGGACTTCAACTATGCGCTGCCCGGGCTGCGGCCCTCGGCCGAGTTCCCCGGCTTCCTGACCTACACGCCCGGGGCGGAGCGCAACTATTTCGCCGCGGGCTACGTGCCGGATGGTGCGGCGCACATCGCGCCGGACCTGGCATCATCGCGGTGCGCCTTCGCGGCCGCCCAGCGCCAGGTCGCCGCAAGCGGGCGCTGCAAGATTCTCAATGCGACGCGGGGCGGAAAACTAGAAATCTTTCCCCGGGTGGATTTCGATGACCTTTTCGTGTGCCCCCCACGCGAACCGCGGGAGTCTCCGGTGCTGCCCCCGGCCGCCGGGGACGACTCGCCGCACGAACTCGTGGAATTGGTCGAGGCGGCCTTCACGCGGGACCTCGGCCGGCTGCGGAGCTACTCGTTCATCGACCGGCTCGCGGAGGCCAAGATCACCGCCAGCTGCGCCGAAGACCGGGCGACCGTCGGGACGGCGCGCATCGAGGGCCGGGAGGCCCGCACGCTCTTGCTTCACCCGCCCATGCACGCCAGCTACCACGTGCCGGTCGGGAACGCGGGCATCCTGTCCCTGGCCGTCGCCCTGCATCCGGATGTGTGGGCCAATCCGGAGACGGGACCCTGCCGTTTCATCACCGAGGTCGACCGGGTCGTCGTGAGCGACCTGACGATCGATGTGCGCGGTGATCCCGCCGCCTGCCGCTGGTTCTGGGTCCACGTGCCCGTGGAGCCGTCGCCATCGGGCCGGCATCTCTTCGCGTTCCGGACCGAGGGGGTCGGCGGCTCGGCCTTCCGCTGGGCGCTCTGGCGTTCGCCGCGGTTCGTCTGGTCCGCGGACGCGCCCGGACTGCAGGCGGAATTCCGCCCCGCGGCCGGGGGTTGCCTGTAGGGGCGTCGCTTGACGACGCCCGGTAATGGCCCCTGGTCTGCGCACGCGCGGGCGCTGGCGCCCCTACACTTGATGCGCGGCCATGGCCGCGCAGGCGTCCTCCAGGCCGCGGGTGAAGGCGGTCGCGTCGCAGAGCGCGCTGGCGCGCAGCTGCTCGCGCAGGCCCCGGCGCAGGGCCGCCAGCGCGGGCAGATCGCCGGCCGCGGCGACGGCGCGGGCCACATAGTCGTCGGGCGTCGCCGCGATCCAATCCGCCAGCCCGGCGTGGGTGAGCAGGCTGGCGCCGACGCGCGCGACGTGCGTGTCGCCCGCGAGCGTGATCACCGGCACGCCCATCCACAGCGCCTCACAGGTGGTGGTGGTGCCGTTGTAGGGAAAGGGATCGAGCGCGACATCGACGCCGTGGTAGAGGCCCAGGTGCGCGGCGACGGAGAGCCGCTCACCGTTCAGGGCGATCCGTTCCGGCGCGACGCCGGCGCGGGCGAAAGCCTCGTGCACGCGCTGCGCCACCCCGGGATCGCCCAGCCCGCGGGACTTGAGCAGCAGGCGGGAGCCGGGCACGGCCAGGAGCACCCGCGCCCACAATGCGATGACCCCGGGCGTGACCTTGGCGAACTGGTTGAAACTCGCGAAGGTCACCCCGGCGCCCGCGGCGGCGGGCAGGTCGTTGACGGGCGGGGCGTCCTCGTCCGGGCGGTAACAGGAAAAGTTGGCCGGCAGCCGCACCAGCCGCTCGGAATAAAAGGCCTCGGTCCGGCCGGGCGGATCGCTCTGGGCGTCGGTGAGGCGGTAGTCGACGGCGTCGAGGCCCGTGGTGTTGGGATAACCGATCCAGATCGCCTGCACCGGCGCCGGCCGGCGCGCGAGCACGAGCAAGCGGTGGCGGGCGGTGTGGCCGGCAAGATCGATGAGCAGGTCGAGGTCGTCGGCGCGCACGACGGCCGCGGCGGCCTCGTCGTCGAGCCGCGCGATGTCGCGCCAGTGCTCGGCCAGGGCCTGGAGTCGCGTGGTGAAACGATCCGGCGCCGCCACGCTGGCGTAGCAAAAAACCTCCACGCGCGTCCGGTCGTGCGCGGCCAGCACCGGCTCGATGAAATAGGCCACCGCGTGGTGGGCGAAGTCGGGTGAGATATAACCCACGCGCAGGCGGTGCCCGGGCGGACGGACCGGTGGCGACGCGGGCGGCGGCGTGAGCGGGGCGGCGTGGACCTCGTGCCAGCGGCGGTGTTCGTCCAGAATCTCCGCCGGCGGGATTCCGGACACGAAGTTGAGGGCGAACAGCAGGTTGCTGTGCGTGTAGGGATCGGGCCGGCGGGCGATGGCGGCGCGATAATGCACGATCGCCTCGGGCAGGCGGCCGCCTGCGCGGCACAAGCGGCCGAGATTGTCGTGCGCGGGGGCGAAGCCGGGAGCGAGGCGGAGCGCCGCGTTGAAGGCGGCCTCCGCCGGGCCAGACTGGCCGGCGGTCGCGAGGGCGTGGCCGAGGATATTGTGCGCCTCGGGCCGGCCGGGCTCGAGCTTGAGCGCGCGCCGAAAGGCCTGGATCGCGTCCTCGACGGCATTGTTCTCCAGACAGGCGACGCCGAGGTTGAGCCAGGCCGCCGCATGCTTGGGCGCCAGGCGCACGG
>JAQSDJ010000207.1:7063-14466 GCA_029945855.1 Lacunisphaera sp. | reverse complement strand
CGTCGGGCGTCCCATCCTGAAGGCGGCGGACCCCGCCGCCGCCGCCCGCATGATCCTCGCCGAACTCGGATCGAAGGACTGAACAACTGAAGACCTGAAAGGCTGAAACCAACCCACCACGCATCCATGGAAACCCCCGTCAACCCCCGGACAGCTTTTCCCCTCAGCCCTTCAGCTCTTCAGCCTTTCAGCCCTTTCTCCCCATGAGCCGCACCGCCGCCATCCTCCTCGCCGCCGGCAGCAGCCGCCGTATGGACGGCACGGTTGCCGACAAGGTGCTCGCGCCGCTCGCCGGCAAGCCCGTCTTCGCCCATTCCGCCGCCGCCTTCTACCGCAGCGGGGTCGTGGACACCTTCATCGTCACCTACCGCGATCAGGCGCAGATGATCGAGCTCTCGGGCTACGCGCCGACCCCCACGCTCTTCGTGCCCGGCGGCGCCGAGCGCCAGGATTCCGTGGCCGCCGCCCTCGCCGAGCTGCCCGACGATGTCGGCTACGTCTTCATCCACGACTGCGCCCGCCCGCTCGTCCGCGTCGAGCAGCTCGTCGCCCTGCACAAGATTGTCCGCCGCGAGGACGCCGTCGTGCTCGCCCATCGCGTGACCGACACCATCAAGGAACACCGCGGCGAAGGCCGCCTGCGCACCCTTGACCGGAAGCATCTCTGGGCGATGGAAACCCCGCAGGTTTTCTCCCGCAAGCTGATCTGCCGCGCCTATGCCGCGGTGGCGGAGCGCGGGCTCACGATCACCGACGACGCCGCCGCCGTCGAACTGCTCAAGCACCCCATCGCGTTGCTCGAGAACCCGCACCCCAACCCGAAGCTCACGACGCCAGCTGACCTGCCCTATCTTGAGTTCCTGCTGGCCGCGCAGGACTGAGCCACATGTCCGCCCCGCTGCGCATCGGCCACGGCTACGACATCCACCGCACGGTCGCGGGCCGGCCGCTCGTCCTCGGCGGGGTGAAGTTTGACTCGCCCTTCGGCCTCGACGGCCATTCCGACGCCGATGCGCTGACCCACGCCATCTGCGACGCGCTGCTCGGCGCCGCCGGCCTGCCGGACATCGGTCATTTTTTCCCGAACACCGATCCGGCTTACAAGAACATCGACTCGCAACTGCTGCTCCAGCGGGTCGTCGCCGCCCTGCGCGAACGCGGCTGGGCGCCGGCGAACATCGACGCCACCTTGATCGCGGAGCAACCGAAGCTCGCCCCGCGCCTCGCCGAGATGAAGACCGTCCTCGCCCGGTCCGCCGGCCTGGCCGTCGATGCCATCGGGCTGAAGGCCACGACCAACGAGGGCAGCGACGACATCGGTCGCGGCCTCGCCATCGCCGCCCACGCCGTGGCGCTGATCCAGAAAGTTTAGCCACGAAAAGGCACAAAAATGCACGAAAAGCCGGCTCGACGTGAGTCTGTCCCTTGTTTCTTTTTTTGTGCCCTCTTGTGCCTTTTTGTGGCCACCCAGTCCGGCTGCGCGAAGCGCGAGACCGATGCCGTCCGCGGCATCCGCGAGCAGGTCCTGCACCGCGGCCTTTCCGCCGATCCTTCGGGCCTGGATCCGCATCTCATCACCGGCCTGCCGGAGATCAATGTCGCCTCCGCGCTCTTCGAGGGCCTCGTCGGCGAGGATCCTGTCACCGGCCAACCCGTGCCGGCCGTCGCGGAACGCTGGGACACCTCGCCCGACGGCCTGACCTGGACCTTTCACCTCCGCGCCAACGCGCGGTGGTCCAATGGCGAGCCGGTCACCGCCCACGATTTCGCCGGCTCGATTAGGCGCGTTCTGACCAGATCCCTCGGCGCGGACAACGCGGCGTTGCTCTTCGTCCTCGCCGGTGCCGAAGCGTGGTATCAGCGATCGGCGGCGGATTTCTCCACCGTGGGCGTGCAGGCCGTCGACCCGCGCACGCTGCGGCTCACCCTCGCCCACCCGGCGCCGTATCTGCCCACGCTGCTGGCCCACCCAGTCTGGTATCCTGTCTACCTGCCCGCCCTCGAAAAGGCCGGCGGCGCCACCTTGCGTGACACCCGGTGGACGGACCCCGCGAACTTCGTCGGTAACGGCCCCTTCGTCCTGAAGACATGGCGGCGCGGCGAGATCATCATCACCGACAAGTCCCCGACCTACTGGGATGCCGCGGCCGTCCGCCTCAATTCCATCCATTTTCATCCCGCCGCCGACGTCGACGGCGAGGAGCGCGCCTTCCGCGCCGGCCAGCTGCACATCACCGAGGCGCTGCCCGTCTCCAAGGTCGACCACTACCGTCGCGAACAACCCGGCGTGCTGCGCCTCAGCCCCTTCCTCGACACCTACTTCTACCGGCTCAACACCACGCGTCCCGGCCTGGACCACCAGCTCGTGCGCCAGGCCCTTGCCGCCGCCATCGACCGGCGCTCCATCGTGGAAGAGGTCGTGCGCGGCGGCCAGCGGCCCGCCACCAGTTTCACTCCGCCGGGCCTGGGCGATTATGCGCCACCCGACCGGCTGGACTTCGATCCCGACCGCGCCCGCCGCCTGCTGGCGGAGGCCGGCTTCCCCGGCGGCGCGGGCCTGCCGCCGGTGACCATCCTGATCAACAGCTCCGGCAACCACCGCATCATCGCCGAGGTCATCCAGCAGATGTGGAGCTCGCTCGGCGTGTCGGTCCAGATCGACAACATGGAGCAGTCCTCGCTATTCGCGAAGCGCCGCACCCTCGACTATTCGGTCCTGCGCTCCGAATGGGCCGCCGACTTCGCCGACCCCAAGTCCTTCCTCGACATCTTCCGCGGTGGCTCGAGCAACAACCACACCGGCTGGCACAGCACCGCCTACGACCAGTTGCTCCAGACGGCCGATCACACGGCCGACCCGGCCGCGCGCGCCGCCTTGCTGCAACAGGCCGAGACCCTGTTGCTCGACGAGGCGCCCATCATCCCGATTTATTATTTCACCACCGTGCGGCTGGTGCACCCCGCCGTGCGCGGCTGGAGCGACCTCCCGCTCGACCGCCACCCCTACAAGCATGTCTGGCTGGAGAATTAAGCCTTCGGGCCCATGGGCCCTCTATGCCCTATGGGCCCTATTGGGCCTATGCCCCGGGTGTTCGAGGCGGGAAGCGCCTGCGAGTTCCGGCCAGATCCTCCGCCTCGCCCAGCGCAACGAGCCGGCCACACTCGACCCGCAGCTCGCCACCCTGCCGGATGAGTTCTTCATCATCCGCGCGCTCAGCGAGGGCCTGCTCACGCCCGATCCCGCCGGCGGCACGCCCCTGCCCGGCGCGGCCGCCAGCTGGGAGGTTTCATCCGATGGCCTCACCTACACTTTCCATCTCCGCCCCAATGCGAAGTGGTCCAACGGCGACCCGGTAACCGCGCAGGATTTCGTTTATTCAATCCACCGCGCCCTCGACCGGGCCACCGCCGCGCCGAAGGCTTCGCTTTTCCTCGGGCTGCGCGGCGCGTTTCAGGAACTCACCGGCATCATCGATTTTCCCGTTCCGCTGGGCGTCACGGCCCCCGATCCCCATACGCTCGTGCTCACGCTGACGCAACCGACCGCCGATTTCCCGTCCTTCGTCGCCAGTGGTCCGTGGATTCCGGTGCACCGTCAGTCGGTCGAGCAGCATGGCCGACGTTGGACCAGCCCTTTGAACTACATCGGCAACGGTCCCTTCACCCTCGTTGACTGGAAGCCCAACCAACGGATCACCGTCCGCAAAAACCCGCTCTACCGGGACGCCGCCGCCGTGCAGCTCGAGGCCATCCAGTTCCTCGCCTTCGACAGCGGCGACACCGAGGAGCGGGCCTTCCGCACGGGCCAGGTCGACGTGACGATGGCGGTGCCGTTCACCAAGCTCGCCACCTACCGGGCCGAACAACCCGCCTTGTTGCGCAGCGTGCCGCTGCACGAGACGCGTTATCTCGCCCTGAACACCACCCGCCCGCCCCTGCACGACCCCCGCGTCCGCCGCGCGCTCGCGCTCGTGATCGACCGGGTGGCCCTGGTGGAAAAAGTTGTCCTGAGCGGCCGGCCCGCGCTCAATTTTGTGCCGCCCGGCCTCGGCGGCTATGCGCCGGAAGCCATGATCACCGCGGACTCGGCGGAAGCGCGGCGTCTGCTCGCCGCGGCGGGATTCCCCGGCGGACGCGGTTTTCCCAAGCTGGAACTGGCCACCTGGCCGGTGAACCCGGCCCAGCTCGAGGCCGTCCAGCAGATGTGGGCGCGTGAACTCGGCATCGCGGTCACCCTCGCGCCGCGCGAGGCGCGCACCCACCTCGCCGCCCTCGCCGCCGGCGACTACGACCTCGCCTTCATGACGGCCATTCCGGACTACGACGGCGCGTCCGATCTTTTCCAGCGGTTGACGGCCGGCAGCCCCGACAACTACCCGCATTGGGCCAACGCAGACTACGACCACCTCGTCGCCGCAGCCGGCCGGCTGGACACCGTCGCCGCGCGCAACGCCGCCTACCAGCAGGCGGAAAAGGTGCTGCTCGAAGAGATGCCGGTCATACCGCTCTATTTCAACGTCCAGAACTTCCTCGTCTCGCCCGCGGTCAAGGACTGGCAGGCCGACCGTCTCTGGACACGATTTTATCGGCAGGTCCGGCTCGAATGACCGCGGCAACCGGGGGCTGATTCGCAGCTTGTGGCGCGTGGGCCGGTGCCCTTGACTGACCCTCGCGCCATGCGAGCCTTCACCCCATTTCTACGCCGGGCGAATGGGCGGTGGTGTCTGTGTCTGCTGGGATTTTTTGGGGGCGTGTTGCCGGCGGTCGCGGCCCCGGCCGATCCGCCACCCCTCGTTGGTCGTTCCCTTGCGGAACGTCCGGTCCTCGTGGTCGGCGCCACCACCGACAGCTATCCCTACGGCTATCTCGGGCCTGACGGAGCCTGGACCGGCTTCGCCAGCGAGCTGCTGGACGCCGTGGCCCGCGTGATGGACCTCCGGATTCAGCGGGTGAACCTGCCCGGGGCCGAATTGCACCGGCGGTTCCGCCTCGGCGAGTTCGACCTGCTCCAGGCCCTGAGCCAGACGGCCGAAAGGGAAAAATACACCGAGTTCACGGTGCCCTACCTGACCCTGCAGGGCGCCATCTTCACCCGGAAAGACAACGGTTCCATCCGGCAGCTGGCGGACCTGACGGGAAGGAAATTCGCCATGACCGGCAGGGATTCCATCGCACCGCAGTTTCTCCGTGACCGCGGTCTCGACGTGGTGCCCGTCTACGTCAATTCCACGGAGGAAGGGCTTCGCCTGGTCGCCGCGGGGCAGTGCGATGCCGTCTACCTCTCAAGCCTCACCGCCATGGCCCTGATCGAGCGAGCGGGTCTGAAGAATGTGGCCATCCTCGGGGCCCCGCTGCCTGACCACGATATCCGCCATTGCTTCGCGGTGCACCGCGGCGATGCGCAGTTGCTCGCCCGGCTCAACGAGGGGCTCGCCATCTTGCATCGCACCGGCGAATTCGACCGGATCTATAACAAGTGGTTCGGCCGGTTTGCTTCCCCGCTCATTTCCCGCCAACAGGTCGTCTCCGCCGCCGCCGTCGCGCTGGCCGCAGCCCTTGTCCTCGCGCTGCTGGCCCTGCACCACCAGCGCAAGCTGCGCCGCCGGATTGCCGGCCAGGCCCGCGAACTGGCCGGCCAGCAGGCGCTCCTGCAGATCCTCTACGACAACATCCCGATGGCCATGTGCGTGCTGGCCGTGGATCCCGCCGGCTACCGCGTGCTCTCCATCAACCGTGGGGCCGAGGTCTGGTTCCGCCGGCCCGCCGCCGGGGTCGCCGGCCAGTTGCTCGCCACCCTGGCCCCGGTGCCCGAATGGCTGGAGCATTTTGCCGAGCTTCTGCAGGACAATCTGGCCGCCGGCACCATGGTGCGCGAGGAGCGCCGGCTCCCGCAGGCCGGGAAGCGGCTCATCTTCACGCTGGTGCCCATGACCCCGGATGCCGCCGGCCTGGCCCGGCTGTGCGTGCTCGTGGAGGACATCACCGAGCGCCGCAACCTCGACGAGGAGATCGCCCAGTCCCGCAAGCTGCGGGCCGTCGGCGAACTGGTTGGCGGCATCGCCCACGAGTTCAACAACCTGCTCACCCCGATCATGATGAAGGTCGGCGAAATCCAGCTGCGCTGGGCGCACGACACCCGGCTGGTGCAGGAAACCCGCCCTATCTCCGACTCGGTCCAGCGCGCCACCGAACTCACCCGCCGGCTCCTCACCTTCGGCCGCAAAGGGGAGAACCCGCACGAGGAGGTCCACCTCGGCCCCCTCATCAGCAATTGTTTCTCGCTGCTCCGCCTCACCGTCGAGCGCCGCATCCGCTGGGAGCAGGATGTGCCCGCCGACCTGCCGCCGATTTATTTCAGCGCGACCAATCTCAACCAGATCATCCTCAACCTCGTCATCAACGCCCGGGACACGCTGCTCGACAAACTCGCGGCGCAGCGCGGGGAATGGACTCCCTTCATCCGCGTCGAGGTCCGCCTCCTCCCCGCCGGTGCGAGTGGCCATGCCGACGGCACCCCCTCGCTGCACCAGGTCCTCGGCTGGCAACGGCTCACCGTCCGCGACAACGGCATGGGTATCCCGCCGGAGGTGCGGGAACGCATCTTCGAGCCCTTTTTCACCACCAAGGATGTGGGCAAGGGCACCGGGCTCGGACTGGCGACAGTCTGGCATCTGGTCACCGAGGCCAGCGGACGCGTCGAGGTCGAATCCGTTACGGGAGAAGGCACGGCCTTTCACGTTTATCTGCCGATGCTGCCCGCCCCCCCCCCCCCCCCCCCCGGCCCCCCCCCCCCCGGGCCCCGCGGCACCCCCGGGCCCCTCCGTATCTTCCTCGCGGAGGATGATGATCTCGTCGCGACCTCCATGACGATGGCCCTCAGGCACGCCGGCCATCAGGTCGTGCGGCTGGCCGATGGCGCCTCCGCCTGGCAGCATCTGCTGGACCACCGGACCGCGTATGAGCTGCTCATCTTTGACGTCAACATGCCCGGCCTGGACGGCATCGAGCTGGCCAAGCGCGTCCGCACCCTGGGCGGCTACGCCGGCCCGATCATCATCACCAGCGGCCGCCTCGGCTCGGATGAAATCGACGAACTGACCGAGTCGCACGTCGACGTCATCCTGAACAAGCCCTTCTCGGTCGAGGAACTGCTCGAGGCCACGCGGAAAGCTCTCGGGGCGCGGCGCTGAACCGGACCCGCCAACTCCGCGCTCGCCACCGGCTTCTGTTCGGTTTGGTTGATGCGCATCGCATGAAGCTGCTGCCCGCCTCCGTCTTGGCCGCCCTGCTGGCCGTTAACGCCCCCGGCGCCGAACCCGCCGATCCGCTGCGCCTGACGCGCACCGTCGAGCCCGTGGCGCAGGCCGTGGAACTCGACGTCGATCCGGCGCAGGATGACTTCA
>JAQSDJ010000207.1:0-7053 GCA_029945855.1 Lacunisphaera sp. | reverse complement strand
GTGCGCATCGACCTCGTCGTGCACGCGGCCACCGCGTCCTTCCGCCTGCACGCGCTCGAGCCGGTCATCACCGCCGCCACGCTGACCGACGCGGCCGGCCGCCGCGTGGCGCTGGCTCATGCGGTCACCGAGCCCGCGCTCGGCCTCATCACGCTCACCGCCCCGGCCCCGCTCGCCCCCGGCGCCTACGTGCTGGAGGTCGCCTTCACCAACAAGTTCAACCGCGCCGGCCTCGGCCTCTACAAGACCAAAAGCCGCGGCGATGCCTACCTGTTCACGCAGTTCGAGGACCGCTACGCGCGCAAGGCCTTCCCGTGCTGGGACGAGCCGTCGTTCAAGATTCCCTGGCAGCTCACCGTCACCGTGCCCGCGGCGCTCGAGGTCGTGAGCAACGCCTCCGCCGCGCAGGAGTCGCGGACCGGCGGCCGCAAGACCGTCGCCTTCGGCCGGACGCCGCCGATGCCTTCCTACCTCGTGGCGCTCGCCGTCGGCCCCTTCGAATACGTGCCGGTGCCCGGCCTGTCGGTGCCCGGCCGCATCATCACGCCGCGCGGCCAGGCCGCCCTCGCCGCCGAGGCGGTGCGGTTGACCCCGCCGCTGCTCGCGCGCCTCGAGACCTACTTCGGCCTCCCCCAGCCCTACGCCAAGCTCGACCAGATCGCCGTGCCGGAATTCGTGTTCGGCGCGATGGAGAACGCCGGGCTCATCACCTACCGCGACAGCCTCCTGCTCCTCGACCCCGTTCTCCCGCCCTTCGGCGCGCGCCGCAGCCTCGCCAACGTCATCGCCCACGAGACCGCGCACATGTGGTTCGGCAACCTCGTCACCATGGCGTGGTGGGACGACCTCTGGCTCAACGAATCCTTCGCCGACTGGATCTGCATCAAGGTCACCGCGGAGGCGTTCCCGGAATTCCGCCTGCACCTCGCGCAGGTCACCGACACCCATGTCGCCATGCGCACCGACGCGCAGCCCTCCGTGCTGCCGGTCCGCCGTGCCATCACGGGCGCGGACGACCCGGAACAGTTCGTCGACGAACTCACCTACAACAAGGGCAAGGCCGTCCTCGGCATGGTGGAGAACTGGATCGGACCAGAAACCTTCCGCCGGGCGATGCGCGCATATTTCCTGAAACACCGCTGGGGCAACACCACCGCCACCGACCTCTGGGCCGCCTTTGACGAGGCCTCGGGCCAGGACATCTCCGCGCTGCTCGCGACCTTCATCGAGCAGCCCGGCATCCCCGTGGTGGATTTCAGCCTGACGCCCGACGGCCAACTCCGCCTCACCCAGCGGCGTTTCGCCAACCTCGGCGTCCAGCCGCCCGCAGGGCACTGGCAGGTGCCGGTCACCTTCCGCTGGTCCGCCCGCGGCGTGCTGCACCAGGAACGCGTGTTGCTCGACCAGCCCGAACAGGTCGTCGCGCTTCCCGGCCTGGCGGACGCCGACTGGATCTACCCCAACGCTGGGGAATACGGCTACTACCGCTGGACCTTGCCCGCCGGCCTCAATGCCCGGCTCGCAACGCGGGCCGCCACCGTGCTGTCACCCGGCGAACGGCTCGGCCTGCTGGACAACGTGTCCGCGCTGCTCGATGCCGGCCAGCTCTCCGGCGGCGACTACCTCGCCTACCTCGCGGCTTTCGCCGGCGATCCCGAGCCGGAAGTGACGCAGAAGGTCATCGCCGGCCTCGACAAGGTGCACGAGGCCTTCGGCACTCCGGGGCAGGATGAAAAGCTGGACGCCTTCACCCGCGCCCTGCTGCAGCCCGCGCTCGCCCGCATCGGGGTCACGCCAGCCCCGGGCGAACCCGCCCATCACGCGCCCCTGCGCAGCCAGCTTTATCTCAAGCTGGGCCGCCGGCTGGCCGACCCGGCGGTCGTCGCCGCGGCGGACGGCTTCACGCGGCAATATCTCGATAACCCGGAGGCGGTTGACGCCAGCCTGGCCGGCGCCGCGCTGGCGGTGTCGGTGTATCACGGCGACGACGCCCTCTTCGCGCGGGTGCGCGCCGCCGTGGAGCAAAACGCGTCGCCCAACGCCCGCCGGAACTTCGTCGAGGCGCTCGGCGGTTTCCACGACCAGACGCTGGTGGACCGGGCGCTCGATTATTCGCTCACCCCGGCGCTGAACTCCACGGAATTTCTGCGGGTGGCCTTCACCGCGGCCGAGCTCCCGGGCCGGCGCCGCCCCACGGTCGCGTGGGCGCAGACGCATTTCGACACCATCAAGGCCAAGGCCCCGCCGCAGCGCACCGCCGATCTCATCTACCTCGCCGACAGCGGCGACGCGGCGCTCTTTGCTGACTGGCGGAAATTCCTGCTCGATCCTGCACGCACCACGCAGTCGGCCGCCATCAACGCCACCAAGGCCGGCGACCGCGTGGCCCTCCGCCAGTTCCTGCGCGAACGAGAACTCGCGAACGTCGCGGCCTACCTCGCCACCTTCCCCGGCCGGTCGCCGGTCGACCGCACACCGTGATCCCGGCTCGCCCCGCGGAGCATCCGGCGTATACTCCGCCTTCATCCTGATGAAAATCGCCGTGTCCTTGTTCGCCACCACGCTGGGTCTGGCCTCGCCGGCCTTGGCTGCTGATCCCGCTCCCGCCCTTTCCCCCGCCCGGATTCTGGCCCACACCCAGGCGCTGGCCTCCGATGATTTCGAGGGTCGCGCCCCCGGCACGCCCGGCGAGGAGAAGACCGTCGCCTACCTCGTCGAGCAGTTCAAAAAGATCGGCCTGCAGCCCGGTAATCCCGACGGCACCTATATCCAGAACGTCCCGCTGGTCGGCCTCACCTCGCAACCGACCGCCGCTTTTGTCGCCGGCGGCACCACCTTCACGCCCACCCTCGTCAACGACTACATCGCGCTCTCCCGGCGGCTCACGCCGACCGTCGAGGTCAAGGATAGCGAGGTGGTCTTCGTCGGCTACGGCGTGGTCGCCCCCGAATTCGGCTGGGACGACTTCAAGGGCGTCGACGTGCGCGGCAAGACCGTGCTCATCCTTATCAACGATCCGCCCGTCACCGAGCCCGCGACCGGCCGGCCCGACCCGGCGGTGTTCGGCGGCAAGGCCATGACCTACTACGGCCGCTGGACCTACAAATACGAGATCGCCTCCGCGCGCGGCGCGGCCGCCTGCCTCATCATCCACGAGACGGGCCCGGCCGGTTATCCGTTCGCCGTCGTCGGCGGCAGCTGGGGCCGGGAGAACTTCGACCTCGAGTCGCCCGACCAAAACGCCCACCGCGTCGCCGTCGAAGGCTGGCTGACACTCGACGCCGCCCGGCGGCTCCTCACCGCCGCCGGCCAGGATTTCGCCGCCCTCAAGGCCGCGGCCGCCCGCCGCGATTTCCGTCCCGTGGCCCTCGCCGCGCGTGCCAGCTTCACCGTCGCCAACACCACGCGCACGGTCGCCTCGAAAAACGTCGTGGGCGTGCTGCCCGGGGCGGACGCCCAACGCCGCGGCGAATACGTCGTCTACTCGGCCCATTGGGATGCCTTCGGCCGCAACCCGGGGCTCGCGGGCGACCAGATCCTCAACGGCGCCGCCGACAATGCCATCGCCGTCGGCATGCTGCTCGAGATCGCCCAGGCCGCCGCCGCCCTGCCGGCGGAACGGCGCGCGCCGCGCTCGCTGCTGTTTTTCTGCCCGACCGCCGAGGAGAAGGGCCTGCTCGGCTCGCGCTATTACGCCGAGCACCCGCTTTATCCGCTGACGGCGACGCTGGCCAACCTCAACCTCGAGCCGCTCGACGCCAACAACGCCTTCGGACCCACGCGCGACCTCGAGGTCGTCGGCAGCAACGCGTCGACGCTCGACGACATCGGCGCGGCGGTGGCCGCGGACCAAGGCCGCGTGCTGTGCGCCGACACCGAGGCCGAAAAGGGCTACTATTACCGCAGCGACCACTTCGAGTTCGCGAAGGCCGGCGTGCCCGCCTACTTCACACGCTCCGGCCTCGACTTCCTCGGCCAGCCCGACGGCTACGGCCTGAAATTGCGCCAGGCCTACCTCATGAACGACTACCACAAGGTGACCGACGAGGTGCGACCCGACTGGACCATGGAAGGCGCCGCGCAGGATGCCGCCTTCCTGCTCGAGGTCGGCCTGCGGGTCGCCCGCGCCTCCGGTTGGCCCGAATGGAAACCCGGCACCGAGTTCAAGGCCCGCCGCGACGCGCAGATGCAGGCCGTCACCCGCTGAGCTCCGATCATCCCCTTCCTCCCATGAAACACCGCCTGTTCCTGCTCACCCTCGCCTGCGCCGCCTCGCTGGGCGCCGCCGAAACCGCGCCGGCGATTTCCGCCGCCAGCATTCTGGCCCGCACCAAGGTGCTCGCCTCCGATGAATTCGAGGGCCGCGCCCCGGGCACGCCGGGCGAGGAGAAGACCGTCGCCTACATCATCGAAGAATTCAAAAAGATCGGCCTGCCGCCCGGCAACCCCGACGGCACCTACCTCCAGAACGTCCCGCTCGTCGGCATCAGCTCGACGCCCACCCTCAGCTTCGTCCGCGACGGCGTCACGATCCCGATGGAGCACATCAACGAATACATCGGGCCGTCCAGCCGCCAGGTCCCGCATGTCGAGGGCAAGGACACCGACGTGGTCTTCGTCGGCTACGGCATCGTCGCGCCGGAATACGGCTGGGACGACTACAAGGGCCTGGATGTCCGCGGCAAGACGGTCGTCATGCTGATCAACGACCCGCCGGTCACCGGAGCCGACGGCCAGCTCGACCCCGCCGTGTTCGGCGGCAAGGCCATGACCTATTACGGCCGCTGGACCTACAAATACGAGATCGCCGGAAAGCAGGGCGCCGCCGCCTGCCTCATCGTGCACGAGACCGCGGCCGCCGCCTACCCGTTCGCCGTTCTCATCGGCAGCAACACCCGGGAAAACTTCGAGATCAGCGCGACCGACCTGAACGCCGGCAACGTCGGCATGCAGGGCTGGCTCACGCTCGACGCGGCGCGCAAGCTTTTCACCGCCTGCGGCCTCGACTACGATATTGCGAAGAAGGCCGCCGCGGGCCGCGACTTCCGCCCGCTGTCGCTCGGCGCCAAGGCCTCGTTCAACGTCAAGAACGTGCTGCGCAACGTGGCCTCGAAGAATGTCGTCGCCCTTCTGCCCGGCTCCGACCCGAAGCTGAAGGACGAGTTTGTTGTCTACAGCTCGCATTGGGACCACCTCGGCCGCAATCCCAACCTGCCGGGCGACCAGATCTATAACGGCGCCGCCGACAACGCCGCCGGCGTGGCCGTGCTGCTCGAGCTTGCCCAGGCCTATCAGGCTCTGCCCGCGGCGCAGCGCCCCAAGCGCAGCATCCTCTTCCTCTCCGTCACCGCCGAGGAGAAGGGCCTGCTCGGCTCGCGCTACTATGCGCAGGAACCGCTCTACCCGCTGACGCAGACCGTCGCGAACATCAACATGGACGGCGCCAACCAGTTCGGCCCGACGAGCGACATGGCCACGGTCGGTTTCGGCGCCTCGACCATCGACGACATCGGCATCGCCGTCGCCGCCAGCCAGGGCCGCGTGATGAAGCCCGAGGCGCACCCGGAGAACGGCTCGTATTACCGCAGCGACCACTTCGAGTTCGCGAAGGTCGGCGTGCCCTCCTACTACCCGAAGAACGGCCGCACCTACATCGGCCAGCCCGCGGACTTCGCCGAGAAGCAGGTTAAGGAATACATCGCCAACCGCTACCACAAGGTCAGCGACGAGGTGCAGCCCGACTGGACCTTCGCGGGCGCCGCGCAGGACACGGCTTTCCTCCTCGAGGTCGGCCTCCGCATCGCCAACGGCGACGCCTGGCCCGAGTGGAAACCCGGCAACGAGTTCAAGGCCCGCCGCGACGCGATGCTGAGGAAGTAATTGTGACCTATTGAGGATTACCTGGAGAAGTGACAACGGGGGCCCAACGGGTAGGGCGAGTCGTCCCTGACGAGCCGCTCGGGCGCCCGGTTCATCCGGAGGATTCGCCCTACCTGCCGACACCGTCACTTCTTTTAGGAAGTCTCAATAATGTAGGGTCGGCGCTTGCCGCCGGACCGCGGCCGCGCAGAAAGGTCCGCCGACCAGCGGCGACCCTCCCCCTCAACCCGCTCCAGTCGGCGCGGGTTTTGTTTTTCCGTCTGGCCTCTGTCCTCCGTCCTCTGTCATCTGTCCCCTGTCTTCCGCCATGTTCCGCTTCGTCGCCCGCCGCCTGCTGCAGATCGTCCCCGTGCTGTTCGTCATCATCACGGCGACGTTCTTCATGGTGCGCTTCGTGCCGGGTGGGCCCTTTACGGCGGAGAAGGCGATCCCGCCGGAAATCCTCAAAAACCTTGAGGCGCACTACGGACTCGACCAGCCGCTCTGGCGGCAATACGTCACCTACCTCGGCAACATCGCGCGCGGCGACCTCGGGCCCTCGTTCAAATACGCCAACCGCTCCGTCAACGAGATCATAGCGCAAAAGCTGCCCGTGTCGCTCGAACTTGGCGGCTGGGCGATGCTGGTCGCCCTGGGCCTCGGGCTGCCGCTGGGCATCTTGGCCGCGGCGCGGCAAAACACCTGGCTCGATTATGTGTGCAGCACCACCGGAATGATCGGCATCTGCGTCCCGACTTTCGTGCTCGGCCCGGTCCTCGCGCTGGTGTTCGGGATCTACCTGCAATGGCTCAACGTCTCCGGCTGGGACGCCGCGACCGACCGCATCCTGCCGGGTGTCACGCTGGGTTTTGTCTACGCCGCCTACATCATGCGCCTGACCCGCGGCGGCATGCTCGAGGTGCTCAACCAGGACTTCATCCGCACGGCCCGCGCGAAGGGCGCGTCCGAGACGCGCGTCATCTTCCGCCACGCCTTGCGCGGCGGCCTGCTGCCGGTGGTGTCGTTTCTCGGGCCGGCCATCGCGGGTAGTCTCACGGGATCGTTTGTCATCGAGACGATTTTCCAGATCCCCGGCCTCGGCCGGGAGTTCGTCAACAGCGCCTTCAACCGCGACTACCTGCTGGTGCTCGGCACGGTCATCCTCTACGCGACGCTGCTCATCGTGTTGAACCT
>JAQSDJ010000206.1 GCA_029945855.1 Lacunisphaera sp. | reverse complement strand
GGGGGGTGTTTTGGTTTTTGGGGGTAAAGGCTTCAGGCGGCGGCGCCGGCGATCTGGCCGGCGGCGACGACGCGGTCGAGGTCCAGCAGGGTTTTGACGGAGCCCTTGACCTGGGCCATGCCCAGGATGAAGGCGGTGTCCACCGTGGCGCCGAACTCCGGGGTCTCCACGATGTCGCCGGCGGCCAGGTTGGCCACCTCGTCGACGGCATCGACGATCAGGCCCATCGGGCGTTCGTGGCCCGCGTCCAGCCGGGCCAGGGCCACGACGATGCAGGTGCGCTCGGTGTCGGCAATCGTGGCCAGGTTGAATTTCACCCGCAGGTCGATGACCGGGATGACCCGGCCGCGGAGGTTGATCACCCCTTTCACGCACGCGGGCATGCACGGCACCTTGGTGATGGCCTGGAGGCGCATGATCTCGCGCACCCGGGTGACATCGATGCCGTAGGACTCGTGGCCGATCAGGACCGTGAGATATTTGCCGGCCAGCTTGGCGGCGAAGGAAGGGGCGGCGGGATTGCTCATGGGATCGCAGGCGAACGGGTTGGTGATTAGATGGCGGCTTGGCCCGGGCACACGCAGGGCGTCCGGATTGCTTTCCCCTTACAACGGCGGGAGTTCGCAATTCTGGACTGGAGATATCCCGCCTGCCTGCCGGAAAAACCTGACAGACCTGTCAGGGAATCATTCCAACCGGACTTGCCCCATCACCGCCGGAGGCCGGCGGAAGGGTCGCCGTGGCCCGGCAAGGCAAGCCGCGTGCCTCCGTCCGTGCCGATTACCCTTCCCCAGGCCTTCATCCGCGTCGATCTGCGCAATCCGCGGAGAATTCCGACCGAATCTTTCCATCGGCCGACACTTCCTGATCCGCAGCCCACCGGCCGCCGTGGCGCAAAAACGCATTTACTTCCCCCGGCCGGTGGGTTTCTCTCTCCGGTTCAGTCGCCCGGGTGGCGGAATTGGCAGACGCAGTAGACTCAAAATTGAGACAAGCCCTATTTTTCAGCCTCGGTTTTCGAACTCATTCGAAGTCGATATTCAGAGGAGAAAATAGCTGGTTTCATGTCTAAAATCCTGCCTGCTCAAGGGGTCCGAAAAAGCGGGTTTTTGTAGCACAAATCTGTAGCACAAGCACAATGGCCCCACTCCCGGATATTCACCTTACATCACCACCAATATCCGCGGGTCGATAGCGGTGCGCGTGGCCGTGGATGTTACGCGCTCCAGGCCGGCGAGCTTCCGCAGGGCCGGTGGTGTGGGAGAGGAGTTCGCGGCATTACTAGGAGTTCAGCCGGCCTTCTTTTTGCTGCGCTTTGGTTTCAGTGGCGACTTTTCGGCGGGCGGCTCGGGCGCCTTGCCGAAGATGGCCGAACGCCAGAACTCAGGCGGAATTGGCGTGCGATATTTGACGCAAGCAAGCAACAGCACCGGCAAGGGAATATTGGTCTCACGCTTCAGAGGATAGCGCTCCCTCGTCTGCTCCACGAAGCTCCGGAGGCGCTCCGCTATCGTGGTGTCCTTCTCGTTCGGGTAACGGACAAAGTTGCCCGTCGTGATGGAGACGCCGTTGTCCGTTTGGTTCTCAAGTTCGCCGGTGAGCATCAGCCGCTCCCAGTTCTTCGGCGGCGCCCAGCTGACAAGTTCAACTTCCTCCTGATATTTCAGCGATTCGCCCTTGCCGTTCACGCCGAGCACAATGTGCTCATGAATCGACTTGAGGAGTCGGTCTCGTTCCTTGTCAGGCAAGCCGAGGCACATCTCCTCCAACATGAGCAGGAGGTAGGAAGAACGGCCGTAGGCTTTGGTGAGAGGCTGGCCGTCGGCGATCGTCTCAAACACCGACTCCCAAGTATTCTCGGTGGAGAAGACACGCAGTGGCCCGCCTTCGCGCCGGCGGGTCGCAATGCGTTGGGACAAAATCTGAATCCAATGGGCAATTTCGCCGGTGCGGCCGACGCCGTAGAGGGCGGCCCAGACGAGAAACAGCTCGATGTGGTGCGAATCCATGACCGGCCGCAACGCCCCCGCGTTCGCCTGGTGCATTCGGATGATCCGGTCGACGATATCCTCGAGACCCTTCACGAAGGCCGCGTGTTGGGGTGAATCCTCCTTCACCGGTAACAGCGCTACACTTTGCCAGAGCAGCCCGAGACGGGCCAAGTGCCAGAAGGCGACATAGCTGCCGGCGGCGGCCTGGAACGCAGGCTCGGTTCGCACCGCCAAGCTGTCCTCGGTGGCCAGGGCCGCATCGTGCTGCGCGTAGAATTGCTCGAGCGGAATGACGTAGGACATGGACCAGATTTCCCAGACGTCACCGGAGACCTTCTTGTCCTTGGTTCGCAAGGCCGCATCCCACAACCCCAGCAGCGCCCATTCCACCAGCTCAATCCAGCCGGTGGCGAACGCCTTCTGGTTCTTGCCGTGCTCCCGGACGACCGCGAGCGCGACGGCGAGCATCCACACGGACCGCCGGGTCGGGTCAGCCAGCACCAGCTTCACGAATTCCCGCCAATCACGAATCAGCACCTCCTCCCATTGGGCGGAGCCATGCGTGAAGTTCTCCACCTGGAGACAAAGATAGGCAAACTTGCGGAAGAAGTTTTCCGGCAGGAGCGCCGTGGTGAAAACCTTCTCCTGGAGTTCGTCTACGAGCCGATCCAAATTCCAGCGCTCAAACCGCAAGGCGACCGAGTCGCCCACCTTTGTGCCGAGCTTGATCACCAGACGGTCGAACTCTGCGACACCCTTGTCCTCCTCCCCCTTGTTATAGGCGAGGATGACCCGAACGGAGGTGACGCCCGTCAGCTCCGGTTCCTTGAGGTTCGGCGCGGAAGCGCGGCTCAAGTCGGTTCGGAAATTGTGGGACTCGAAGCCCTTGTAGGTCAGCTTTTCATCCTTCAGCACGAAGATGATCAGCTCGCGCCGATCCTGAGTAAGAAAACCGAAGTCGACGCCATGCTCCTCCTCCTTCTTCGGCTGCGGAAGATCGTCGCTCGTGGCGGGGGGATGCGACGGGGCGCGGTGCAGGATCCAACGCTCTGCCGCGCCCAGCTGCTGGATCAGGTAGTCGAAACCGAAACGGTCTCCCTTCGCGGTGCGCTGAGTCTCCTCCGAGAGGGAATGCACATACTGCCGCAAGAACGTCTTGATGGTTTCCGGAGTCATGCGGGTTCCTCCACATCCTCGGGCTTGAGCCGGCGGAGGTCACCCTGGGCCGCGAAACTCATCAAGAGCGTGCCTTCCGGATCTATGAACACCTTGCGGGGATACTCTGTGCCGACCGAATGCGACTGCAGCCCGGATTCTTTGCCCAACACGCCGCCGTTGAAAGTGACCCACCGGGTGCCATAGAGGAGGTAGGACTTTTTCACGAACTGCTCAAGGATGCTGTGGGCGGCTACCGCCTCCTCCATCTTCGCCGCGTCGATCCGCCGCTTCCGATGGACCGCGGGTTTCAAACCCGGAATTTGCATCGCCCGGACCGGGCTTTTCTCCAGCGCCTGCAGCGCCGCGAAATAGGCCTCAGCCTCAGCGACCGGTTTCTCGATTAACGGCACCTCGGCCCGCCGGGCCTTCATCTCCTCGAGGCAGAGGCCAGGGAGGTTCTTACACTGATACAGCACCTCTTGCTGGAAGGCATTGACCATTTCCGCATGTCCTGGGTCGATGCGTGTGGCGGCGCGCATCAATTGCTGGGCCATGGTGCGGTAGACCATGTTGATGCGAAACTCGGCGAGCCAGACCGTAAACTGTTCCTCGCTGAACGCGGTCTCGGGCGCCAGCGGGGCGGGCAGCTGGAGGTTTTCGGTTAGATAGAACCCGAGCCGACGTTCGCCCGGACTTTTAGAGCCGGTCAGCTCGGCGGCAAACGCCGCAGTATCGTCCGGCTTTTCGCCGAGCCGGGTGAGTATGCCGTGGAGCGGGGCATTCGGCTCCAACATCTTCTGCAGCGCGGTCCAGTTGCGATGCGCGAGCGATCGTAGCACACGGCACACGCGGGGCCGATGCTGGCGGGAAAGGCTAAACAGCGCGCTCTCGATCTGTTGCCAGATGCCGCGATAAGTGGGGTCGACCGGTTGAATTTGCAGGAGCAAGTCAGCGGCATCGAATCCGAGTTCCTCCGGCGACACGTGCTCGACCGACAACCACACCGCCGTTGCGATATCAAACTGCTGTGCCGGAGACGGCGGTGGCTCGACATGGGCGGCGAGCCACTTCAGCAAACGAATGATTTGAGTCTTCGGGGTCGGCGGCCGTGCCCCTGATTTTGCCAGTTCAAAGCCGACATTGAGTTCGTCGGGCGACCCAGCGACGCCAGCAAGGGCACGCTCGAGTTCCTCGTCGGGCAACCGCCCTTCGGCGAGGGGACGCTTGAAGGTGCGCCAATAGATTGCCCGTTCTGTCGGGCCGGGGCTGGACTTCATCTGCTCCAACACCTTCGGCAAAGCAGCGCTGACAACCTTCGGCAGTCCGGCGCGGAAACGGAGACTGCCGAGGAGTTCGATCTGGAACATGCGGCCGTCGTTGGTGGTGGCGAAGGCTGGGACGAGCGCTAAGTCGAACGCATACGCGGGCTTTTCTTCGGAAAGTTTCTGCAGCAGGCGCCACAGGTCACCTACCGCCATGTCCTGGCCGTAGGCGACAAACCGCGCCGCAACCCAGTCCGCGACGAATTCGACGGGAAAGTTCTCCGCGATCGTAGCGGCCTTGAGCCAGCGCCCTCCGCTGAAGAAGAAGGATGCCTTGCGATCATTGAGCTGGTTCAGCAGCGCCGGCCGGCGCTCAGGCGGGAGCGTGGCAATCATCCGTTCCGCCAGCGCACACCCGAAATCCTCCACCGGATCGCCGAAACCGCCGAGGAAAATGAAACGGTCGAGCAACGCCCAGAAGCCAGGCGCATCGCCCTTGGGTTCCACAGGCATCTGGCTGATGATTTCAGCGATGACCACCGGGTCCACCAAGGCGGCCTTGAGCTCCTGGTGCCAGTCAGCCTGTTTGGTCCGGACGAACTCCGGCTCCTGCCGGCTCGAATTCTGCGTCAGCTCGATCACCTGCGAGAGCATCGGGTATCGGCTGAGGACGGACATTTCGAGGGATACTAGCGGAGTTTGGTTGAGTGAAGCAAAGTCTCTTTCACCTTACGGAGCCGAATCTGTAGCACTGGGGCCACCATACGGCATCATACGTTCGAATGTGCCGGCGCACTTCGAATTGATCGGCACCAGGGGATTTGCTAAAAACAACACCTTTATCTAACCAAAGCTATTTTGGCGCAGGCTCAGTCGGCTCAGTCGGCTTAGGCGCTGCCGCGAGCAGATTCGCCACGACCGACCCCTCGAATCTCTCCCGCTCTCGCTCGAACGCAGCGCAGAACTCCCGCGCGGCCGTGCTCAAGGCATCCGAACCACTCAGGTCGGATTTAGTCAGCTTCCGCACGATGATTGCGGCGGCACCGAAACAACCCGGATCCTGCAATTCGCCGATAGCAATCTGCGCCGGCTTTAGCAACGAGGGGTCGAGTGTCTTGGCAGTGTCCAAAGTCGAAATTAGGTAATTGAGAGTCGCCCGAACGGCGAGGCGACGGTTGTTCTGCGCCAATGAGCGACTGATGGCTTCGCCGTAATAGCGGGCCCCGCCCTCCTGGTCGCCTTGGCACATGAGCAGAAGTCCGTAGGTCGCAACGGTGGCAACCTGCGATTTGTCGTCCAGTTTCCCTTTGAGCGGAACAAAGGCCTCGGCTCCCTCCGCCACCTTGCCATCCCGCAGGTAGGCAAAAGCTAGATTGTTCTGCAGGATTTCGTCGCGGGGATTGGCGAGCAGCCCTCTTTTGGCCGTGGCGACCGCCTCATCGAAGTCGCCTTCCATGCACGCTGCCATCGAGCCGAGAATATGCGGCGCACGCGAATAGGGTTCTTCTAAAGCCCAAGCATTCGCGTCGATTACCGTCCGGGAGAAATCGAGCATGCAATACCGCAACCAGCTCACCGCCTCTTTGCTCGACCAGAAATTGATCTTCTGCTCATGCGCTAGCGCCGGCAGATGCTCGCGCAAAATCCACTGGCTATGGCCCACCACCGATTGCGTCGGGTCCCGCCAGGCTCGGCGGAAGAATGGCTTGGCGCGTTGGTCCGCCCCGGACATCAGTTCCATGGTGCCAAACGCTTCCAGCGTCTCCGAATAAAGGAACGGCTCGGGGGCGTTCACCGCGGCTTGCACCAGCGGCTTCAGGCGCGGGGGCAGCTTGCCGAGGCGGGAAGATACACTCAGGAGCGGGCCGAAAATCAACGGATCGGCAGTCAACGCATAGCCGCGCTGCGCATGCCGCAGCGCCTCATCCCATAGTCCGAAATGCACGAAAAAACGAACAGCGGCGCGAACCACGAAGCGATTACCCGGGGCCAAGTGCAAGGCCGCAAGAACGGACGCGCGGGCCTTTTCGAAGTTACCAAGCACCGTGTAGAGCCGGGCCTGATCCATCCACGCCAATGCATCCTGTGGGAACGCCCTGACGCGCGACTTGGTTTGCTTGATCTGCTCGCGCTCGTCGCCCACCACCAATGAAACCGACTGGCCGAGGATGGCGCGGGCCTGTTCTTGGGCGACGGGACCGAGGAACGATTGCGCCAATACCTGTTCGGCCATTTCCCGGGCGATGGCGGTATGACCTAAGACTTGGGCCGAACCCATGAGTTCGACTGCCAGATACGGGGAAGGAACGGCTCGATGGGCTTCAACTGACTCCAACAGCGCTTGCTCGGTCGGGCCAAAATCTACGACTACCGGAGTGGTCCCGAAGACAGTAGCTTCGCGTTGCCCGGCGGCCTGCCGAAAAGGCAACCAACGCGGCAGGACCACCCGCTTGTCATGATCGGCAGCATTCACCGAATACGTCGTGCCTGCTTGGCGATCCGATCCGCAATCGAAATGATTCGCTCAAGCGAGTGCGGGTCGCCGAACGTGGACAGGGCCGTTTTCGGGTGCCCGCGCTTGGCTGGCTCCGCATCGCACAGCCACAGGAGCATCTCCCGGACGTCCGCCTGGATTTCGACCGGCAACGATTGGGTGATGTCATTGATGGTGTCGAAAATTGCACTGCGCACGGCGGGCAGCGCTGCCGGGTAACCGCCGCGCCATACCTTGGGGTGATGGGCCGGTGGCAACTTGCCGAGGATCAGACCCACGAAATGGACGTCGGCGACCAGAAACGCAAGGAGACCTCCCAGCATGAAGAGATCAGCACCTTTGTGCCGGATGTTCCAGTCCGGGTCGTAGTGTCCGTAAAGCAACTCCGGCGGAGCAAAGTCGAGGTCACCGCGCGGGCCTGAGGCCGTGCTACGGGCCGTCTTGTCGTCGCGGACAGAGAAACCGAGATCTGAAATCTTCGAATAGTCGTCGCCGAAGACCAGCACGTTCGCCGGCTTCAGATCTTCGTGCACGATGCTGCGAGAGTGGAGCTGGGACACACCGATGCAGATACCGTGGAAAACCTTCAGGCGCCACGCGAGGTCCGGTTGCTTGAGCCGGGGATGGCGGCGCATATCACCGTCTTTGCAGAATTCGAAGACTAGGAATGGCACGAAATAGGGTGAACTAGCCTCGGAATATTCTCCGCTGTCCAAGGCGACCACCACGCGGTCAAGGTGGGCATCACCACAGAGTTCGAGGAGATCGCGCTCATGTTTGAACTCCTCAAGCAGGAAACTCATAAAGTCTACCCGGCTGCCGGTGAACTGCATCGAAACCGCTGCGTAGCCGACATTGACCGCCTTCATGAATGCGGGGGTTCCTTCCTCGTTGGTCACTGCGTAAGCCGATGAAAACCCGCCACGGGTGGAGAGTTTACGTTCCACCTTCCATCCTTTGATGGTTTTGCCGGTCAAGTTGCTTGCCAGGTCGCTCACGAGTAAACCTCAAATGGCATATTAATTATTGCTGGTGCCCGGGGTGGGGGTCGAACCCACATGATCTTGCGATCGGCAGATTTTGAGTCTGCAGCGTCTGCCAATTCCGCCACCCGGGCGACGTTGTGTCATGCCACGCGAAGAAAAAACCGGTGGCAAGTGTAATGCACTACATACCCAATTGCGGCGCGGGATATACCGGTCCTTTGTCGAACAACTGTGCCTGTGAGATCAGATGCGTGCGCTGCTCGCGATATTTCTCAATCAACTCCAGAATTGCCGGAGTAAGGATGGCGCTGGTTGCTTTCCCGGTCTGCACGCACTCCTTGGCCAAATTGAAATCGTAGAGCAATTCATCGAGGCCGCGCAGCAGGGCATAATCTGAAGCATTGAACCGCTGGGAGATTGGTTGCGGATCCTTTCCGGTTTGCAGGCGATACTTGTAAACTATCGGAGGACATCCCGGTCCGGGATCTTTCTCAGCAATCATGCCTTCGACACATTGCTCAAGGCACACATTGACGAACTCGTTTGGGTTCATGTCCAACGCAGCGGATTTATCGAGCACGTGAGGAGTGAGATGCTTGTGCAGACTTAGTCCGACGCGATCAGGATTGGTGGGCTTCTTCTTGAATGGCATGGGATGGCATTGGTTTACATGATACGTAAATAGCTGCGGCTTAATTGACAACAACTAATAACATGCTATCCTATGCTTTCGCATGGAATCAACTACCCCGGTAGTGGGCAGTTTTGAATCGGGTATTTTCATGGGTCATAAAGTGATGAAGTTAGCCGGCATGAACCGGATTTAGCTGATTGCCATGATTGCGGGCAGGAAGCCGACTACTCCCGCCCCCAAGCCCCAGCGCGGCTCCCGGCCCACCGGCCGCCCCTTCCGGATTCGGATGATCGAAGGGCTCAAGCCCAAGACCCTGAACGTCCATTCGGAGTGGTTGCGGGAGGCAGAGGCCGTGCCGGTTAAGGATTGGCAGCCGGGTTTTAGACATGGGGCGCATCATTTGACGAGGATTGCGGAGGGGTTGAGGCGGAAGTGGCATTAACGGATTGATATTGGCAGGGCGTCCTCGAAACAGATAGACCGTCAAAATGCCGCCACTTGAGACCGCCATTGATATGGCCCGAAAGGCTCTTGCCGGTAAAAACCGCTCAGAGCTTATCGCTGTAACGCGCGACCCAATAAGACAGGGTGCAGAAACCACGGCAGCAATGCAGCTCCTTGAGGAAGACCGCCTGAAGGTTGATAATAGGAGGTTTTTCATAACCGTCGTTTTGATCTTAGGGGCGGCACTCATCGCTTTTCTTGCATGGCTTTTTCCACGCGCTCCAAACGGAATGAAAACTGAAAATGATGCCTCAGTTCCGATAACCCAAGAATCACAACAGCGGCAGCAAGCACACACAACAGCACCCGAACCCGCCGCAGTTCAACCTGCACCGAAACCGAATTCCGGCGATACTCCAGCCAAACAGCCAAAGCCATAAGCGCGATTACGGGAATGATAAGAATATCGGTTTTCACGCGCTCTTCTCCTTCTTGGGCACGCCGTCCAGCAGCCCGACGATTTCCTCAATATCCCAAACGTGATCTGACACGCCTGCCGCCATAGCTGGGGTAACGCGCAGGGTTTGGTGAATCCGCGCAAAGTTGTAGTGCATGAAATGCAGATTCACGCTGGCTTCGTGATTCAGGAACTTCTTGGAGAATCCGTTGGTTAGGCGAGTAAACCGGCGCATACCCATTCGCATGGTCAGGTTCGCACGTTCAACGTAACTGGTTGTTATCCTGCCAGGGTCGGGGTTGCCGATAATCACCGAGCGCTTCACCTCCTTGCACCGGCTGGGCGAGTAACGGGCCTCAATGAGCCCCATGTCCAAGGGCAGCCCGTAAACCTTAACCTCTTGCCCATAGTCAATTTCGTGGCCGAAAGCCTCCGCTACTGCCGTGCGGTAGCTGCGGTGCCCGTCCGTGGTAAGCTGGATGCGGTTGGCGAGCCGGGAAGCCAAATCCTCCATGAACATAGCCGCGTCGGAAAACTCCCGCAGGCCGACATGCCAGGCCACCATCAGCTTTGTTTCCGCGTCAATGGCCGTCCATGTCCATACGTCGCCGCGACCCTGCTTGCGCTCGTCGGGCTGCAAATGCTGCTCCTTGCAGCCAACGAAAGACCAAATTTCGTCACATTGGATGCGCTGGCAGGGAAGGTTTCTGAGGACCGAATCCTGATAGGCGCGTGAGGCATCACCGATCTGGCAAAGCAGCCGCATGATAGCCTCCTTACAGTTTCCCGTAAGCCGTGACGTAGCCCGGATGCTGTTGCCTTCGACTAGGCAACGCACGATTTGACTGCGGGCGGCTGTGCTGAGTTGGTTCACGGGTGAGAATTTGGTTACAGTCTTGCGGTTAGAAAGAAGAAGTGGCTTATAAATGCGGGCTGCGATTATGTTTGAGATATCATTTTACCTCACCGGGGCGCTTTGCGTCGGGCTCATTATCGCGCTTGTTCAGATCTATAAATCGGTCAATCGCGTCGAAACACAAAATGAGGCGCTCCTTGCAAAGGTCGCAAATCTTGAGCAGAAGCTTAAAGAGCATACCGAGAAGGATAACATATCCCTTGGCGCTCTCAGAGAATGCTACGACAACGAAGTAGAGAGGCAGAAGCAGAAGATCGAAGGGTTTCATGTGGGGAGAATTGAACGGTTGAAAACACTTATTCAGGCATACGAAGACTCCAATAATGCCGGCAACGTAATGGAGAATTTTGATGAGGTTGATCCGGAAGGAACCAAGAAATGATTGCTGCGCGGGCCGGAGAAATTGATCCATGAAAACCGCCCTGCGCTGGATATTCCTGCTGCCGCTTTCCGCCCTCGGGGCGTTTGCCAGTTACCTTCTCGTTAAACTCTGGCTGTTTTTCTCGCCTTGGTTTCCTTGGGAGTGGTTGCTGCGCCTCGCCACTTGGTGGACAGAGGTTATGGCGAGCGTGGTAATGGGAGTGGTTTTTATCACCGTCGCATACCAAACGGCTCCGCGCGGGAAGATTATTGTTGTGTATGCCGTTGCGGTGCTCGGGCTTCTTTTCATCGCCGGATGCACCTGGGCCGACATCACAATCAACCACCATGAATTCAAAACCGCGTCGGTAGTCTCTACGGTTATTGGTCTGATTTATGGACTCGCCGAGGCCCACAAAGAGGAAAGGAATGCGAAGCGGGTTGCTGAATAGAAAGGGATTCATTGCTGGCCCTCCGCGTCTTTAGCGCACTTCCACACACGCCATGACCAATTCAGGAGATCAACCGCTTCGTGGCAAATTTCGGAATGACGGCCCGCCAGAATATCGCCCCGCAGAATTACAGGATGCGGACGGCCTAGTGATTTCCATAGGGACAGTAACTCTTCCGCCCTATCAAGAGACATGGACGTTCTTTCCGAAAAGGCCCGAAGAAATAACGGACATAACTCTAGCGAATACAGACAGTCTATTTCTGACCCCGGATAGAACAGTGTTAATTGCCCATCCTCGGAAATGCGGATGCGGGGGGCAACTACCTCACATTCATTGCGAGGAGAGGTAGTTTTCTCTTGGCTCACTTGAGCCCCCTTGCGCCGTCAATGGCGCATGGAAATGAGCCTAACGAGGTTAAACGCCGCCTGATTGGCGTCCCGCTTGGGATGCTCACTTCGCACCCCCTTGCGCTTGGGGCGCTTTGGCTTGGGGTGGGAGGGCTTGCGGGGCATGAGCGGACGCTAGACGCGTCCGGTTCGTCCGCAATGCGGCATTCGGGCGCGACGGGGCAAAACTGCCCACTACCAACTACCCCTCCTCCTAATGACTCCCCACCCATGGCTCTCGACAAGTGGATTGCCGAGGTTGGCATCAATCCCAGCACGGCATGGCAATGGCGGAAACGAGGGTGGCTGAGCACGGTGAATATCGCCGGCCGGCACTACCTGACGGCCACCCAGCGGGCGGAATTCGTCCGCCGAGCCGAGGCCGGAGAATTCGCGCAGCAGCCAGGCGGAGCCCTCGCCCGCCACCGGCGGGTGCTGACGCCGCTCCATGGGCGCAACTAGCGCATGTTTACCATGGCGAAGATCCGGAACGGCTCCACCTATCTGGGAAAGCATCTCTCGGCGAACGACTATTATTCGAAGAAGGAATCCGTCACGGGTGAGTGGGTCGGTCAGGCCGCGGAGCGGCTGGGGTTAGCGGGGCGGAGCATCGGGGCGAAAGATGAGGCGTTTGAGCGCCTGCGGCAGAACGAACATCCTTTGACCGGCCGCCGACTGACGGCGAGAACGGGCACCGACCGGATAGTGTTTCTCGACTTCCAGTGTTCGGCGCCGAAAAGCGTTTCGATGCTCGCGGTGACCTTCGGCGATGAGCGGTTACGCACCGCGCACCAGGAGGCGGTCACCGTGGCATTCACCGAATTGGAACGGTTCGCGGCCCGTCGGGTCCGCGCGGGCGCGGCGGCCTGGTCGGAGCAGACCAGTGTGACGGGTAACCTCTGTGCCGCCCGCTTCGAGCATGACGCTTCCCGGGCGCTCGATGCACAGCTGCACACCCACTTGGTCACGGCCAACGCCACTTACGATGCCGGGGCCGGTCGGTGGTTCGCACTGACGGAACGCCAGATGCTCGCCGCCATCCGCTATGCGGGGAAGGTCTACCAGAACGAACTTGCCCGACAGGTGATCGCCGCCGGTTACGAGATCGAAACCACGAGAAACATCCGGGGTGCCATCGAAGGTTTTGAGATTACCGGCATAGCGCCCGAGGAACGCGCCCAAGCGTCGAAACGCCGGGCTCAGATCGAGAAGGAGATCGTCGCTTTCGTGAGCGAGCACGGCCGCGACCCGACCACGCGCGAAGTCCATGCCATGACCATGGCCACCCGTGATCCGAAACTTGCGGAAATCACGACGGCCGAGGTGCGGGAAAGGCAGCGGGCCGAGTTCGCGCCGGAACGGGCGGCTGAACTCGACCAACTTGTCGCCGTGGCCCGAAGTCGCGGGCCGGTGGCTGTCGAGGCCGCAGGCGAAGCGTCGTGCCTGCAACAGGCTCGTGACCACCTCTTCGAACGAGCCAGCGTGCAGCACGGTCATGAAATCCTCGCCGAGGCGCTGAACCAGGACCTCGGCAAAGTATCGCTCGACGCACTCAAGACAGCCTTGGCCGACGGCAAGGCGACCGATTTCGTGGTGCTGCAAGCGCACCCTGACCAACTGGCGGCCCCTTTCGCCACACGTGCAGGGTTGCAGCAGGAGTTGGAGGCCATCCGGTTTGTCAACGCCGGCCGCGAGGCGGATTATCCGCTGGGGTCATTACGTTTCCAGCCTGATCCAAAACTTTCCTTGGACCAATGCTGCGTCGTTAAATCCCTCCTTGCTTCGACAGACACGGTGTGTGCGCTCCGCGGCATCGCCGGCACGGGCAAGACCACCACGCTACAGGAAGTGCAGCGCGGCCTTGATGAAACCAGCCGAGCGGTCATCGCGTGTGCGCCGACCACCGCCGCCGCGCAGGAGTTGCGGACGGCCGGCTTCGCGTCCGCGACTACGCTGGAGGGTTTTCTCCGGCACTCAAAGACCGCGAAGCCTGGGGAGCTGGGCCGAGGCACGACCTTGATCGTGGACGAGGCGGGCATCGCGGGCAACCGGCAGGGAGCCGAACTACTTGAACGTGTGCGTGACCATGACCTACGGTTGATCCTGGTGGGTGACACGAAGCAGCACTCGGGGGTTGAGGCGGGCGACTTCCTGTCCGTCCTCGAACGGCACTCGCGGCTGCGCACCTTTGAGCTGACTGACATCCGCCGGCAGACGACCCGGGAGTATCGCGCAGCCGTCAAGGTCATGGCGGAAGGCCAGGCGCATACCGGACTGTCGGCAATTGACCGGCTGGGCTGGCTGCATGAAGCGAAGGGCGGCTACATCAAACAGGCGGCCGAGCACTACGTCGCCAATCTTGCGCAGAAATGCGATACGCTGCTGGTTGCGCCGACTTGGGAGGAGATCCACCGCTTAACTGATGCCGTCCGTGCCGGGCTGAAGCAGCGCGGGCTGCTCGGCGCGGGCGAGACGACAACGGTGGGCGAGCCGCTCGGCTGGACAAAAGCCCAGGCGGCCAAGGCCACGAACTACCAGCCGGGCCACTTGTTGATGTTCCACCAGGACGTTCGCGGCAGCAGTTTGACGAATGGCAGCACGGCCGAGGTGGTGGGTGTGAAGCGCGGCCTATTGCGGGTTCGGGACATGAGCGGGAGCGAGCACTTGGTCTCCCTTGCCCGACACTCCGGGGCGTGGACTGTCGCCCAGCCGCGCAAGATCGAGTTGGCGCCGGGAGATCAGGTGCTCATCCGCCAAAACCAGCGGGCCGCCAAACTCGTCAACGGTGACGTGCTCACGCTCGAGTCACGCCAGCCATCGGGGGCTTGGATTGCACGTGACTGCAAAGGTTGCGCCAAGCAGATCCCGGCCGATTTCCGGGCACTCGCGCACGGCTACGCGGTGACCTCCCACAAAGCCCAGGGCCGGACGGCTGACCATGTGATTGTGTGCGCGGCGAAACTCGACGCGCAACGACAAAATCACTTCCGGGGTAACGTCAATTACACCTCCCTGTTGC
>JAQSDJ010000205.1 GCA_029945855.1 Lacunisphaera sp. | reverse complement strand
CCAAAAGTGTCAGCACTTTAATGGCGGAAAATGTCAGCGATTTATGGCGGCGTGCCACCTCGCCGTGGTCTGGTGGATCAGATGTGGGAGCGGGTTTACCCCGCGACCATATGGTGGAACCCCGTCCTCTGGACGGGTTGCTGAACGCGCGAAGGGGAAAACCGGTCCGAGTTGTGTCCGTCAGCCATAGGCTTGGCGAAGGCTGGAGGCCCGGTTCCACCCACTTCAGCTGCATCATCCCACACAAGACACCGCCCCAACCCCGGGATTTTCTTTTCGGCGATTCTGTGCCTTTCTCTCCCCCATGCCGTCGCGCCTTCTCCTCCTCGCCCTGCTCATCACCTCACCGGTGTTCGCCCAGGACGACTACACCAGATCCATCGAGGAATGGCGTGCCGCCCGCGTCGCCCGCCTGACCGCGCCGGACAGCTGGCTCACGCTCATCGGCCGGCACCGGCTCGCGCCGGGGGCCAACACCGTCGGCACGGCCGAGGATAACTCCCTCCGCCTCGCCGCCGGCCCGCCCTACCTTGCCACCGTCACGCTCGGGGCCGACCGCTCGGTCACCCTCGCCCCGGTGGTCAGCGCCTTGCTCGAGATCGACGGCGTGCGCACCCGCGCGACGACCAAGCTGGATTACCAGGGCGCGAAACCCACCCGCGTGACCTTCGGCACCACCAACTTCTACGTCATGCCGCGCGGCCCGGACCTCTACCTCCGCGTGCGCGACACCGCGGCGCCGAACCTGCAGCATTTCGTCGGCATCGATTATTTTCCCATCGACCCCGCGTGGCGCATCGAGGCCGCCTGGGTGCCGTTCGACCCGCCGCGGCCGGTCAACATCACCAACATGATCGGGCTCACCGAGCCCGCGCCCGTGCCGGGCAAGGCCGTGTTCACCCGCGAGGGCCGCACCGTCGAGCTACTGCCCATCGACGAGGGCGGCGACAATCTCTTCTTCGTGCTGACCGACCTCACGGCCGGCGTCGAGACCTACGAGGCCTCGCGTTTCCTCTACGCGCCCAAGCCGAAGCCCGGCGAAACGAAAATCATCCTTGATTTCAACCGGATGCAGAACCCGCCCTGCGCCTTCACCGAGTTCGCCACCTGCCCGCTCCCGCCAAAAGAGAACCGGATCCCCTTCCGGGTTACCGCCGGCGAGAAAAACTACCGCGGCCAGCATTGACAACCCCGGCGCGGGTGAGGAGGGAGGGGCTTTACGCCCCGACTTCCGCGCTCCCGCTTTCTCCCCGTCGGGCGTAAAAAGCCCCACCACCAAAATCACCATGATGATGCCCCACCGCCTGGCCCTTGCTGGCCTGCTCATTCTTGCGCCACTCGCTGCCGCCGCAACGGGGATCGACCGCCTCGCGCTCGTCACCCGCCACAATCCCGTCATCCGGGCGGTCGATCCCGACGCCCCGCTCACGGTCGGCAACGGCGGTTTCGCCTTCACTGCCGACATCACCGGCCTGCAAAGTTTCGCGGAACTTTACCAGCGCCGCGGCGTGCCGGTCGAAACGCTGTCGCGCTGGTGCTGGGTGACCGACGCGAATCCGAACCACTACACCCTGGCTGACGCCAACAAGGACTTCACGCTGCCCGACGGCCGCGTGCTCGGCTTCCCGACCCGGGCCAGCTCGCCCGCCGGCGACTGGCTGCGCAAGAACCCGCGCAACCACCCGCTCGGCCAGCTCGCCCTCGAATGGCTCAAGGACGACGGCTCGGCCTTCACGCCGGCGGACATCCAGGAACCGGAGCAAACACTCGATCTCTGGCGCGGCATCATCACGAGTCGCTACAAGCTCGGCGGCGTGCCCGTCACCGTGACGGCCGCCTGCGCGCCGGATTCCGACACCGTCGCTGTGCGCCTCGAGTCCGCCCTCGTTGCGGCCGGCAAGCTCCGCGTGCGTCTCGCCTTCCCCCGCGGCCACGACCTCGCGGTGAAGAACACCCCCGGCCTCGACTGGAGTCACCCGGAGACGCACACCTCGCGGCTGTTTCAACCCACCCAGATCGAAAGGGAAGTCTCCGGGACGAAATACTACGTCAGCTGCGACCGGGAACTGAAGCCGGTGGCACCCCACACCTTCCTGCTTGCGGGCGAGGCCGGCAAGACGGTCCTGGAGTTCACCACCCGGTTTACACCCGCCCCCTTGAAGTTCGATCTTACGACCGTCGCGGATATCTTCACCGCCAGCGCCGCGCACTGGGAAAAATTCTGGCGCGACGGCGCCGCGGTGGACTTCACCGGCAGCACCGACCCGCGCGCGGCGCAGCTCGAGGAGCGCATCGTCCTCTCGCGCTACCTCATGGCCGTGCAGATGGCCGGCGACGTGCCGCCGCAGGAATCCGGGCTCACCTGCAGCACCTGGTATGGCAAGCACCACACCGAGATGATCTGGTGGCACACCGCGCACTTCGCCTTGTGGGGCAACGACGCCCTGCTCGAACGGAACCTCGCCTGGTTCCAGACGCAGCTCCCCGCCGCCCGCGCCCTCGCCGCCAGCCGCGGCCTCCAGGGCGCGCGCTGGGCCAAGATGACCGGACCGGACCTGCGCGAGAGCCCCGGCGGCAACCCGCTCATCGTCTGGAACCAGCCGCACCTCGTCTATCTCGCCGAGCTGCTCTACCGCAACTCGCCCACCCCCGCCACCCTCGCGCGCTACGGCGAGCTCGTGCAGGACACCGCCGACTGCCTCGCGTCCATGGTGCACTGGAACGCGGCGGAAAAACAATACGACCTCGGCCCCCCGCTCTGGATCGCCCAGGAAATCTACGACCAGGCCACGAGCCGGAATCCCTCCTTCGAACTGGCCTACTGGCGCTGGGCCCTCGGCGTCGCCCAGCAATGGCGCGAGCGCGCCGGCCGGCCGCGCGACGCAAAGTGGGACCACGTCATCGCCCACCTCGCACCCGTGCCGCAGAAAGACGGCAAATACGTCGCCCTCGGTTCCAACCCCGACACCTTCGACAATATCGACAGCCGCCACGACCACCCGACGATGCTCGCCCCGCTCGGCGTGCTGCCCGAGGCCCCCGGCGTGGATCGCGCCACGATGGAGCGCACCCTCGACGCCGTGCTCGCGACCTGGGATTGGGAAACCAAGATCTGGGGCTGGGATTATCCGATGATCGCCATGACCGCCGCGCGGCTCAACCGGCCCGAGGTGGCCGTCGAGATCCTCCTGCGCAACGGCCCCAACAATGTATATCTCCCCAACGGCCATTGCCCGCAGCGCAGCGACGAAGCCGCCGTGCGTAGTGCGAAGCCCGGCGTCCCGAAGCGCGAGATCGCCGTCTACCTGCCCGCCAACGGCGCGTTCCTCTCCGCCGTCGCGCTGATGGTCGCCGGCTGGGACGGCGCCCCGCGCGCCCACCCCGGCCTCCCCGCCGACGGCACCTGGACCGTCCGCGCTGAAGGCCTCAAGCCCCTGCCGTGAGCCAGGTAGGGCAAATCCTCCGGATGAGCCGCGATCCCGCAACAGGCCGGGGACTTGAGCGTGTCGAAACGGCTCGTCCGGGACGACTCGCCCTACCATCCTGATTGTCCGCTGTTGCCCCTCCCTCTCCGAACCTTCCCTGCGATGAAATTCCCTATCGCCCTCGCTCCGCTCCTCGCCCTCCTCGCCCTCGCCGGCTGCCAGACTGACCAAGCCACCACCGCAGCCGCCCCGGCCGCGCGGCCGGAACTCACCTACGCCATCGGCGCCGACCTGTCGTTCCTGCGGCAGGCCGAAACCCGCGGCGCCGTGTTCAAGGAGGCGGGCCAACCCAAACCCGGCCTGCAGATCTTTCGGGATCATGGCTACAATTGGATCCGCCTGCGGCTCTTCAACTCGCCCCCCGTCCTCCCCAACGATCTCGCCTACACCATCGCCCTCGCGCAGGAAGCGAAGCGGGCCGGCTTCAAGCTCCTGCTCAATTTCCATTACTCCGACAACTGGGCCGACCCGGCGAAACAGTTTCTCCCCAAGGCCTGGGAGGGCAAGACGCACGCCGAGCTCGTGCGCCTCGTCCATGACTACACCCGCGACACGATCCGCGCCTTCCGCGAGGCCGGCGTGATGCCCGACATGGTCCAGCCCGGCAACGAGGTCATCCACGGCATGATGTGGCCCGACGGCAAGCTGCCCGAAAACTGGGACAACTTCGCCGCGCTCCTCCAGTCCGCCATCGCCGGCATCGAGGCCGGCCGGGGCGACGCCCCGCGCCCGCTGGTGATGATCCACATCGACCGCGGTGGCGACCTCGCGGGCACCAAGGCCTTCTTCGACCGCTGGCACAGCTACGGCGTCGACTACGACGTCATCGGCCAGAGCTACTATCCGTGGTGGCACGGCTCGATCCTCGACCTGCGGGAAAACCTCCGCTTCATGGCCGAGACCTACCGCAAGGACATCATCGTGGTGGAGGCCGCCTACAACTGGCGCCCCGCCGAATACCGGACGGTGCCCGCCCCCTTCCCCGAGACCCCCGCAGGCCAGCGCGAATTCCTCGAGGAGGTGAACCGCGCCGTCCTCGCCACGCCGCACCACCTCGGCAAGGGCGTCTTCTGGTGGGAGCCCGCCGTGGCGCCGGGCCACCGCGGCATCAGCGGCCGCGGCATGTTCGACGCCGACGGCAACGCGCTGCCCGTCATCGGCGTCTTCGACCGGTTCACCCGGGGCAAGACACCCGAGCAGTCACCGTAATCACCGGCGCGGGGGGGGCGCCGGCATTTTGACTGTCCGATCTGCCGGCCATTGCCGCGCCCACGGGGCCTGCTTCGTTGAGGCAACCCCGCTGCCCCATGAAAAGCCTCCGCCTCGCCCTGGCTTCGCTCGTCGGTCTTTTGGCCGCCTCCGCCTTCGCCGGATCCAATACCGCCTTCACCGACTGGCCTGCCGGCACCGCCCCCGCCGAGGTCGGCAAGCGCGTTGCCGAAAATTTCTCCGCCCGCCCGTTCCAATGGCAGACCGACCCCAAGCGGAAATATGTCATCTATCCGGAAATATGCGTCTGGTATGGCGGCCTCGAGGTCGCCCGGCTGACCGGCGACGCCGACCTCCAGAAACGCCTCGCCGCGAAATACGACGTCCTGCTCACCCCCGAGGGCGCGAAGCGGATCTCCCCCGATGAGCATGTCGATTACCGCATCTTCGGCGTCGTGCCGCTCGAGATCAACCTCTTGACCAAGGATCCTGCGTTCCTCGCCACCGGCCTCCATTACGCCGACGCCCAATGGGCGCAACCCACGCCCGACGGCATCACCCACGAGGCCCGCTACTGGATCGACGACATGTATATGAGCCCGATCCTGCAGGTGCAGGCCTTCCGCGCCACGCGCGATGCGAAATATCTCGACCGCGCCGCGCTGATGATGTCCGCCTACCTCGACAAACTCCAGCAGACGAACGGTCTCTTCGTCCACGCCCCGGATTCGCCCTTCTACTGGGGCCGCGGCAACGGCTGGGTCGCCGTCGGCATGGCCGAGCTGCTGCGCGATCTCCCCGCCGCCAACCCGCATCACGCCCGCATCCTCGCCGGCTACCGCAAGATGATGGCCGCGCTCCTCGCCCATCAGGCCGCCGACGGCATGTGGCGCCAGCTGGTCGACCAGCCCGGGTCCTGGGCGGAGACTTCCGCCACCGGCATGTTCACCTTCGCCCTCGTCACCGGCGTGAAAAACGGCTGGCTCGACGAGGCCGCCTACGCCCCGGCCGCACGCCAGGCCTGGATCACCCTCGTCGGCTACCTCGACGCCGACGCCAACGTCCGCGAGGTCTGCATCGGCACCAACAAGAGCCGGCAGGTCACCGGCACCGACGACCTGAAGGTGCAGTATGATTTCTACCTGGCCCGCCCGCGCAAGACCGGCGACCTCCACGGCCAGGCCCCGCTCCTCTGGACCGCCGCCGCCCTGCTGCGCTGAAGGCACCGTAAATTCTTCTTCATGGAGGCGGGACCATCGGTCCCGCGGTGGATGTCGATGTCCCCATCGACGACAGCGTCGGTATGGAAACCAACGCCCAGCTTTAGGGAGTGTCTTCAACCTCTATGATTGTCGTCCTGAGCCATGCGAAGGATCCATCAGGATGCACGCTAGGGCGTTTTAAATTGAAGTGTGGCCGTCTGAGGTAGGGCGAGTCGTCCCCGACGAGCCGTTTCGACAAGCTCAAGGCCCCGAGCCCGTCGCGGGGCCGCGGCTCACCCGGAGGGTTCGCCCTACCCACAAGATCTCTCCGGCCACGACTTTGCTTAATTCGCTCTAGCTCGGGTATCGTCTGCCACCAGGTGGAACCCGTCCTCCGGACGGGTTAATCGCCCCTGACTGGAAGAATGCCTTGGTCTTGCCGCCATCACCGCCCTAGCCTCGCCTGTCCGCCCCACCCCATGCTCCGTTTTCGTCTTCTTTTGCTCGGCGCCTGTCTGCTGTTGCTGCATCCGCTCCCGGCCGCGGAACCGCCCGCCGCCGTTCCGACCGGTGAACTCATTGACCGCGTCTGGGCCGGCCATCCGGTCAGCTTCGCGCTGCTCACGGAACGCGGGCACCAGTTCATCGCCTACTACGACGCGGAGCGCCGCCTGACCGTCGCCGGCCGCAAGCTCGGCGAAACCGCATGGACCCGCGTGCAGCCGCCGGGTGTGCCCTCGGCCCATCAGCGCGACTCGAACCGCCTCGGCTGGGACAGCCACAACTACCTGCGCCTCGCCCTCGACCGCGCCGGCTGCCTCCACGTCTCCGGCAACATGCACGTCGACCCGCTGGTCTATTACCGCACCCGCGCGCCGTTCGACCTCACCACGCTCGAGCGCGTCGACCGCATGACCGGCGACCGCGAGACCCACTGCACCTATCCGGTTTTTTTCAACAACGCCGCCGGCGACCTCCTCTTCCGCTACCGCGACGGCAGCAGCGGCAACGGCGCCGACCTCTACAACATCTACGACGAGCCCGCGCGCACCTGGCGCCGCGTGCTCGCCACGCCGCTGCTCGACGGCGAGGGCCGGCGCAACGCCTACGCGCTCGACCCGCAGCTCGGGCCCGACGGCCGTTTCCACCTCGTCTGGATGTGGCGCGACACCCCCGACTGCGCAACCAACCACACCCTCTCCTACGCCCGCAGCCGCGACTTCGTCCAGTGGGAGAACAGCCGCGGCGAACCGCTCGCCCGGCCCATCACGCTGGCCACCGGCGAGGTGATCGATCCCGCCCGACCCGGCGAGGGCCTGATCAACATGACCTTCAACCTCGGCTTCGACGCCGCCCAACTCCCCGTCGTGGTCTACCACCGCTACGACGAGCCGGGCCATTCGCAGGCCTATGCCGCCCGGCCGCGCGCCGCCGGCGGCTGGGCGATCACACCGCTCAGCACCTGGGATTTCACCTGGGCTTTCTCCGGCAACGGCTCGATCGCCGGCGAGGTCACGCTCGGCCCGCCGCGCCTCGCTGACGACGGCATGCTGCTGGTGGATTATTCCACGCAGGCCGCCGGCAGCGGCCGCTGGCGCGTGAACGCCGCCACCCTCGCGACCGTCGCGCAACTGCCGGCCGCCCCGGCCGTGCTGCCGGACGCCCTGCTCCGCCCGGCGGACGCCGCCTCCGGGCTCGAGGTGCAGACCGTCGTGGCCCGCCACCAGGGCCGCCGCTACGTGCTGCGCTGGGAAACCCTCCCCCGCAACCGCGACCGCCCGCGCGACGCCGCGCCACCGCCCGCCGAACTCCGCCTCTACGAACTCCCCGACACCGAGGCCGGCACCGCCACACGCGTGGGTTCCTGAACCGTGCACGCCTGGCTCCGCCTGGTTGATTCTCTCGACGCTCGCTGGTCGCACCGGTAAACCTGCCGACGTCATCCCCCGTTTTTATGCGCCTTCCCCTTCTCGTGCTGGCTGTGGTCCTGAGCCTCGCCAGCCTGCCCGGCCGGGCCGATGAATTGACCGGCCTCCGCCCGGGGCACCCGCGCCTGCTGGCCACCGCCGACGACTGGCAGCTTTTGCAGCAGCGCCTGGCCGTTGAACCCGACCTCGCGGCGTATCATGACGCCTTGCTCCAGGCGGCGCGCGCGGAACTGAAGCGCCCTCCCGCCCGCTACGAGAAGACCGGCAAGCGCCTGCTCGCGGTCTCCCGCGCCGTCGTGCAGCGGGTCCTCCTGCTGGCCTACGCGTGGCGCACCACGGGCGAGGCGCCGTTCGCCCGCCGCGCCGAGGCCGAGATGCTGGCTGTCGCCGCCTTTCCCGACTGGAATCCCTCGCACTTCCTCGACGTCGGCGAGGCGACCGCCGCGCTGGCAATCGGCTACGACTGGCTCTTCGAGGCCCTCGCCCCCGCCGCCCGCGCCACGATCCGCCAGGCCATCATCGAGAAGGGCCTGCGCCCCGGCCTCCTCGTCAGCCACAGCGGGAAAAGCTGGTCCGACGCGGAGAACAACTGGAATCAGGTCTGCTTCGGCGGCCTCAGCCTCGGCGCGCTGGCTGTTGCAGAGGAGGAACCGGCGCTCGCGTCCGCCTTGCTCCACGACGCCCGCACCGGCATCCGGCACGGCCTCGCCCCCTACGCGCCCGACGGCGTTTATCCCGAGGGGCCGTCCTACTGGGCCTACGGCACCAGCTACCAGGTGATCATGATCGCCGCGCTCGAATCCGCGCTGGGCACCGACTGGGACCTCGCCACCAGCCCGGGTTTCCTGGCCAGCGCCGGCGCCTACCTGCAGGCCACCGGCCCGACCGGCCGGCATTTCAATTTCGCCGACGGCAGCGAGGGCGCGTCCTTCCAGCCCGCCGTCTTCTGGTTCGCCCGCAAACTGGCCGACCCGGGCCTGCTGCTGTTCGAGCGCCGCCTGCTGCGTTCGCCGGAGCTGACCGCCGCGGCCGTGCGCAGCAACCGCTGCGCCCCGCTGGCCGCGCTCTGGTGGCCGCCCGCGGGCACCGCCGGCGCCACCACCGCCCTGCCCCTGCGCTGGACGGGCCGGGGGGCCAATCCCATCGCGGCGCTCCGCGAATCGTGGACCGACCCGGATTCGCTCTACCTCGCGCTCAAGGGCGGCGCGGCGGAATTGAACCACGCCCACATGGACGCCGGCTCGTTCGTTCTCGAGGCCGACGGCGTGCGCTGGGCCGTCGACCTGGGCGCGCAGAGTTACGAGTCCCTCGAATCCAAGGGCGTCGACCTCTGGAACCGCAAACAGGACTCCCAGCGCTGGACCGTCTACCGCCTGAACAATTTCAGCCACAACACCCTCACGCTCGGCGGCCGGCCGCACCGGGTCGCGGGCCACGCAACCCTCCGCGCCATCCCCGACGGCGCCGTGGTCGACCTCACCCCCGTCTTCGCCGGTCAGGCCACCCACGTCGAGCGCACCTTCCGCCTCCAATCCGGCCGGCGCGTGCTCATCGCGGACGAATTGCGCGGCCTCACCCCCGCCTCGCTCGTCCGCTGGCAGCTGGCCACCCGCGCCACGGTCAGCCTCGACGGCCGCACCGCCACGCTGCGGCAGGACGGCCGCACCCTGACGGTCGAGGTGCTGGCGCCCGCGTCGGCCGCCTTCGCCGTCCAGCCCGCCGAGCCGCCGGCCGACGGCTACAACGCGCCCAATCCCGGCGTGCAGCTGCTCACCTTCACCGTCCCGGCCCCGGCCGACGGCAACCTCGGACTTGAGGTGCTGCTGACGCCCGGAAATCCCTTACCCCCGAAACCATGAACCCGAAATTTCTGACCACCCTCGCTGGACTCTGCCTCGCCGCGTCCCTCTCCGCCGCGCCGCTCACCCTGACCGTGCCCGCCGTGTCAGCCGCCCCGACCGAAACCTTCCACATGGGCACGGCCCGCGCCCCGGACGGCCAGACTCTCACGCTCGACGCGCGCAGTCTCATCCTTAACGGCAAGCCTTGGACGCCCGTCATGGGCGAATTCCATTACTCCCGCTATCCCGAGAACGAGTGGCGCGGCGAACTGCTCAAGATGAAGGCCGGCGGCATCGACATCGTCGCGACCTACGTCTTCTGGATTCACCACGAGGAGATCGAGGGACAATGGGAATGGTCCGGCGACAAGAACCTCCGCAAGTTCATCGAGACCGCCGGCGAGGTCGGCCTGAAAGCCATCGTCCGCTGCGGCCCGTGGTGCCATGGCGAGGTGCGCAGCGGCGGCTTGCCCGACTGGATCGTCGCCCGCGGCCAGACGCGCACCGAGGATCCGGCGTTCATCGCCAGCACGACGAAACTCTACGCGCAGATCGCCGCGCAGATCAAAGGCCTCCTCTGGAAGGACGGCGGCCCGGTCATCGGCATCCAGGTGGACAACGAATACGGCGGCCCTGCCTCCTACCTGCTTACGCTTAAGAAAATCGGCCGCGCCGCCGGGCTCGACGTCCCGCTTTACACCCGCACGGGCTGGCCGGCCCTCAGCACCCCGATGCCCTTCGGCGAGATCGTGCCGCTCTACGGTGTCTACGCCGAGGGCTTCTGGGACCGCGAGCTCACCTCGATGCCGGGAAATTACTGGGCCGGCTTCCATTTCTCAAAACTGCGCGTGGACGCCAACATCGCCAACGAGGCGCTCGGCCGCCGCGACGCGGTCGACGCACCCGACGTCGCCCGCTATCCCTACCTCACCTGCGAGATCGGCGGCGGCATGATGAGCAGCTACCACCGCCGCATCCTCGTCGACCCGCGCGACATCACGTCCACCACCCTGGTCAAGCTCGGCTCCGGCAGCGTCTCGCCCGGCTACTACATGTATCACGGCGGCACCAACCCCGAGGGCAAACTGACGACCCTCATGGAGGAGCAGGCGACCGCGCTCACCAACTGGAACGACATGCCGGTTAAAAACTACGACTTCCAGACCGCCCTCGGCCAATACGGCCAGGTTCGTCCGCAATTCTTTTCCCTGCGCCCGCTCCATCTCTTCCTCCACAGTTTCGGCGACAAGCTCGCCGCCATGGACACCGTCCTGCCCGACCGGCGCCCCGCCGGCAAGGACGACACCACCACGCTGCGCTGGGCCGCGCGCTCCGACGGCCGCAGCGGTTTCGTCTTCGTCAACAACTACGAGCGCAGCCGCGCCCTGCCGGCCAAGGCGGGCGTGCAGTTCGCCCTCAAGCTCGCTGACGGCCGGCCGCTCACCTTGCCCGACGTCCCCGTCACCGTGCCCGCCGACGCGCATTTCTTCTGGCCGTTCAACCTCGATCTCGGTGGCGGCGTCACGCTCCGCTGGGCGACGGCCCAGCCGGTGGCCATCCGGACCGAGGGCGCGGTCCGCACGGTCTACTTCGCCGAAACACCCGGGATCGCGGCCCGCTTTTGCTTTGGACCTGAAATTGATCCGCCTGGACCCGTGCTCGCGACCTCGGATGCTGGCCAGGTCTATGAACTCCTGCCCGGCAACGTCGCCGCCGTCGCCCTCTCGAAACGCGACAGCACCCAGACCCTGCGCCTCGCGGTGCTTAGCGCGGCCGACGCGGCCCGGTTCGGCCTGAAGACCGGACCGGCCGCCGCCCCCATCGCCGCCGCCATCGAGCAGCTCAAGTCCGCCGGTCCGCTGCGCACCATCGCCCAGGGCAAGATCAAGGAACACGTCGCCGCCGCGCCGGGCGAGGCCGACTTCGCCGCCGCCGCCGTCTGGCGCATCAAGCTGCCAGTCGGTCTCGACCTGACGGCCGACACTCTCCTGCGATTGAACTACACCGGCGACGTCGCCCGCGTTTACATCGGGAAGAAATTCATCACCGATGATTACTACAACGGCCTGCCGCTCGAGATCGGCCTGCGCCGCCACGCCGCCGACCTGAAGGATGGCGAGCTCACCATCGCCATTTTGCCCCTGCAGAAGAACGCGCCGATCTTCATGGCCGCTTCCGCCAAGCCCGACTTCGGGTCCGCGGACAGCATCGCGGTGCTGCACTCGGCCGACCTCGTGCCGAACACCACGGTGGAAATCATGGACCAGCCGTAGGCAATGTTTCCATGACCGGATTCCACACCCCGGCGCTCCGCGCTCCCCCTCTAGAGAGGGGACTTCAAACCTCCGCAGCCGAAACTCCCCTCTGGAGAGGGGTGCCCGGCAGGGCGGGGTGTGGTTGGGCAACGTTCCTGCTCCTCACCACCACCGCCTTCGCTGCTCCCTGGGTCGGCGAAACCCATCGCGCCGGTGACTTCCCGCTCGTGCGCGACGGCCGCGCCGCGGCCATCGTCGTCTCTGCAGAGGATTTTAAGGTCGTCAGCATTGCCGCCAACGATCTCGCCGCGGACATCGAGCGCGTCACCAGCCGGCGGCCCGTCGTCGGTGCTTCCGCCACCGGCCCTGCCGTCCTGATCGGCACGCTCGGCCACAGCGCGTTGATCGACGGTCTCGTCGCCGCCGGCAAACTCGACGTGCAAGACCTGCGCGGCGCCTGGGAAAGCTTCATCATCACGACCGTGGCGGATCCGTTCCCCGGCGTGCCCTCCGCCCTGGTCATCGCCGGCAGCGACCGGCGCGGCACGGCTTTCGGCGTCTATGAACTTTCCCAGGCCATCGGGGTGTCGCCATGGTATTGGTGGGCAGATGTCACACCGGCAAAAAAAATCGCGCTCTCCGTCGCCGCCGGCACGCGCCGCTTTGGTCCGCCGTCTGTGCAGTATCGCGGCATCTTCCTCAACGACGAGGACTGGGGCCTGCAGCCGTGGGCGGCGAAGACCTTCGAGCCCGAGGTGGGCGACATCGGCCCGAAGACCTACGCGAAGATCTGCGAGCTCCTCCTCCGCCTGAAGGCCAACACCCTCTGGCCGGCCATGCACGCCTGCACCAAGGCCTTCAACCTCTACCCGCAGAACAAGGTCGTCGCCGACGACTACGCCATCGTCATGGGTTCCTCCCACGCCGAGCCGATGCTGCGCAACAACGTCACCGAGTGGACCGCCCCCAAGGAAGAATACAACTACGTCACGAACCGCGAAGGCGTCCGCGCCTACTGGGAGCAACGCCTCCAGGAGAACGGCCGCTTCGAAAACATCTACACCCTCGGCATGCGCGGCATCCACGACTCCAACATGGTCGGCCCGAAAACCGACCCCGAGCGCATCGCCGCCCTGGAAATGATTTTCGCCGACCAGCGCGCGCTGATCGCCCAACACGCCAGGTGGAACCCGTCCTCCGGACGGGTTGGGTCGAATGTGGCCGAGCAAAACGCGTCCGGAGGCCGCGTTCCACCCGACCCCATCCCCCAGATCTTCTGCGCCTACAAGGAGGTGCTCGACCTCTACCGCCAGGGCCTGGCGGTGCCGGACGACGTCACGCTCGTCTGGCCCGACGACAACTTCGGCTACATCCGCAATTTCGCCACGCCCGAGGAGCAGAAGCGCTCCGGCGGCTTCGGCGTCTACTACCACCTCTCCTATCTCGGCCGGCCCATGGCCTACCTCTGGCTCGGCACCACGCCGCCCGCCCTCATCTGGTCGGAAATGAGCAAGGCTTACGACCACGGCGCGAAGAAAATCTGGATCGTCAACGTCGGCGATCTCAAGCCCGCCGAGATCGGCACCGAGTTCTTTCTCCAGATGGCGTGGGATATCAAGCGCTGGCGGCAGGACAATCTGCAGGAATTCCTCCCCGAGTGGGCCGCGCGCGAATTCGGTCCGGCCAATGCCCGCGAAATTGCCGGCCTCATGACCGACTATTACCGGCTCAACTTCGAACGCCGGCCCGAGCACCTGCAATGGTGGCTGCCGGGCAAGCCGCCGCAGGCGAGTCCGCTGAATCACGCCCAGGCCATGGACCGGATGATGTCGTTTGGCGCCCTGTGGACGCAGGCCGAACAGATTGCACCCAAGCTGCCCGCGGCGAAGCAGGACGCCTATGAGCAACTGGTCGGTTACCCGCTGCGCGGCTCGGCCCTGGCCAACCACCGGTATTTCTACGGCGAGTTGGGCCTCCGCGAGCAGGCCCTCGCCGCCGACACCGAACTCCGCGAAACGACGCGCCGCTTTAACGAGGAACTGGCCGGCGGCAAATGGCGCGGCTTCATGCAGCTCGAGCCGGCGGACGACGACTGGAAGTCGATGCGCATAGCGCCCTGGAAAATGCCCGAAGATTTGCCCCGGAGACCGCCGATGGACGGTGCTCCGGGGACAAACACCGGGCCGGCAGCCCCACGACAGGCTAGGGGCCCTGAGCTTGTCGAACGGGCAGCCGGCAACGGCGTCGACCCGTCCAAACCAGACCAAGATCTCGTCGTCCCCACCGATCGTTTCCTCATGGTCCACCCGAATGCCGCCGGGGCCGCTTGGGGAAAGATCCCCGGCCTGGGCCTGACGGGCGACGCGATCACGATTCTCCCCATGACGGCCGCCAGCACCGAGGTGACCCGGCTCGCCAGCGATGCCCCGCGCGTGAGCCTGAACATCAAATCGCTCGCCGCCGGCGAATACACCCTGACCACTTACCTCCTCCCCACCCACCCGATCGTCCCGGGCCGCGGCCTGCGCTTCGCCGTCGGGCTGGATGACGCCCCGCCCCAACTCGTGGTCTGCGACGTGAAGGACGGCTCGCCCGAATGGGCGCAGGGTGTGCTCAACAATTACGTCACGGTCACCACCAAGCTGTCCGTGCCCGCCGCCGGCCGCCACCGCCTGCAGGTCTACGGCGTGGATCCCGGCGTGGTGCTCCGGAAGTTCGTGATTGGGCCGCCG
>JAQSDJ010000204.1 GCA_029945855.1 Lacunisphaera sp. | reverse complement strand
GGAGGAGCCGGGCGACCGCGGGCTCCAGGCCTACCGGGTGGAACTGCCCGTCCCCCGCCCCGGCGCGCGGGTCCGCCTGTCCCTCGAGTCTGATACCGGGGCCCGGTCGATCAAGGACTGGACCTGCTGGACCGCGCCGGAATTCCATCGCTGAGCCCCATGACCCCCGGCCCGACGAACCGCCCGATCCTGCCGCCGAGCCTCTGGGCGCTCGGGGCCGCGGGCCTGATCCTCGCCGCCCGCCTCCGGGAAATCCACCTGCACACGGGCGACGTCGCGATCAACGACCAGTGGAAGATCGAGGCCGCCGACCTGCTGGCCCCGTGGCTCGACGGCACGCTGAAGCCGTGGGCGTTTTTCGCGCCGCACTTCGAGCACGTGCCCATGTGGACGCGCCTGACGGCGTGGCTGGAGGTCGTGCTCACCGGCCGGTGGAATCCCGCCGTTCAGGCGACGGTCAACGCCCTGCTTTATTCCGGCTTCGCCGTCCTCCTCGTGCGCTGGGTGGTGGCCAACCTGAAAACCGCGTCCGCACTCGGCGTCACGCTGCTGTTCATCATCGGCTCGGCCCTCCCGCATGCGTGGGAAAACATCACGTGGGGCTTCCAGTCCCAATTCCCCTTCGCCCTGCTGTTTCTCTTTCTCCATGTGCAGGGATCGTTCGCATCCGCGCCGGGCAGCAGGCGGTGGTGGTGGGCGCAGGCCGCCGGCCTGGCCGGGCTGTTCACCCTGGCCGGCATGTGGATCGCGCCGCTCAGCGTCGTGCTGGTGACGCTGTGGATCCAGCCGCGCGGCCCGCGCCGGCGTTACCTCCCCCTCACGCTGGTCGCCGCCGGGCTGGGGATCATCGCGGTCATCCGCGCCACCGCGCCCGCCTACGGGGCGTTCGCGCAGACCGCCGGCTCGCCCCTGCATTTCCTGCACGCCCTCCTCGACCTCCTCGGCTGGCCCGCCGGCTGGCCGGGCGCGCTCGCGCTGCTCAACCTGCCGCTGCTGCTCTTCGCGCTGCAACTGCGGGGCCGCGCCGCCACCGGTGCGTTTGACCGCACGGTGCTGGCGCTCGGGGTGTGGGCCCTCGGCCAGGCCACCGCCCTCGCCTTCGCGCGCAGCGCCGACTACGGCGGCTATGTCTCGCGCTATGGCGAACTGCTTCTGCCGCTCGTGCTGGCCAACGCCCTGGCGCTGGCCCGGCTGGTGCCGGCGGCGCCCCGGTGGCGGCCCGCCACGATCGCCTATGCGGGCGCGTGGGCCGGCGTCGTGCTCACCGGCTGGTGGCAGCTGAGCCACGGCGGCCACACGGCCCACTTCCACGCCCACTCCGCGGAAAACGCGCGCCTCCGTCGCGGGGCGGTGCAGGCTTACCTGCAGTCAGGCGATCGCACCGCCCTCGAACGTCAGGAAACCCGCTGGGTGCTTTACCAGGATGTCGGCCAGATCACGCGCCTGCTCGACCAGCCGGCTTTCCGCGCCCTGCTGCCGCACTCGGTGCATTCCGCCAATCCGCCGGACCTCGCCGGCACCGTGGTGAGAAGTCTGCTGGCCCATGCGACCTTCTGCGGCGGGTTGGCCGGACTTATGTTGATCGGCGGAGTGGCTCTCACCCTGCGCCGGCGCCCGCCGGGGGATGAGGCACAGCCGGACCTGACGCTCCGACCCGAATCGTTGCTGCCTTGGCTCGCCGGCGGCACCGCCGTGGCCGCCGCCGCCCTGCTCTTTTGCTGGCCGGCCCCGCTGACCTTTGACCGGACGGAGCGATGGCGGCGGTTGTTCAGTCCTCCCGGCAGCGTCGGTCCGCTGCAGGTCCGCATCCAGCACGGCTCGACCGTGTATCCGCCAGAGCGGCTCGTTGGCGCCGCCCCGCTCGAACCGGCCGGGTTGCGCGGTCAATTCACCGGCACCGATCCCGAGGGACCCGCACTGACCTGCACGGCGTGGAGCGAGTCCTTCCCGGTCAACGCTCCTTGGTTCATCGTGCCTTACGCGGGCTGGCCCGTCGCCCACGGCAACGGTTTGCGCCTGCGGATCGAGGAGTCCGACGGACGCGTCATCACGGAGGTTGCCTGCGGAGGACCGCACGTTTCTGGCGTCGGCTTCTGGACCGCCGACGTCCGTCCCTATCAGGGCAAGACGGCCCGCCTCGTCCTCTACGACGGCCGCACCGAGACGGACGCCTGGGTCGCCGCCGCCCCGCCGATCGCGACCGCTGATCCCGCCCTCGCCGCCCGGCTGGCGGCTGGACTCGCGCGGGAGCGTCTCGCCGACACCCATCTCGCGCTCGGTTGGCTGGCGGCCGCCGCCACCCTCGTGTGTGGCGGAGCCGTCACGCTGGGCCGCTCCGGGCCCAACCCGCCGAGGCCGGAGTGAACCGGCCAGTCGCCCGGCGCCTCGGGCAATAACCTGCTCCCGGAATGGCGGGTTGCGCCCCGCGGATTGTCATGCCGAGTGAGCGTGAAAACCAGCCCGACAGTTCATCCCACCCGATATGGCCGTCGGGCGGGACGTTGGCCGGGCATTCACGCTCCCCTTTTTTGCCGGCGGGCGCGGCGGACCAAAGAACCCTCCGCCCCGGATGGCGGGTTCACGACCGGAGATTGTCATCCATGGTTGAAGTGATATATCAATTTGCCATGTCCGAGGTGCCGCCTCCTCCCAGTGACTTTGCCCGCCTTTATCGCGCCACGGTCACGCCCCTGCGCCGCTATCTGACCCGCATCCTGGGCAACCAGGCCGAGGCCCAGGAAATCGCGCATGATGCCTACCTGAGGATTTATCCGACGATCGAGCAGCAGAAGGCGGAGAATCCGGAGGCCGTGCTCTACACCACGGCCCGGCGCCTGGCCTTCAACCAGCTCAAGCGCCGGCGCATCGCCCCCTTTGCGCCGGGCGCCGCCAACTTCGACACGGCGGCCTCGACCCAGCCCGGCGTCGCCCAGCAGGTGATGGCGCGCCAGGAGCTCCGCCAGCTCGAGGAGGCCATCGCCGGGCTGCCCCCGGGCTGCCGCTCCGTCCTGCTCCTCCGCAAGGTCGAGCTCTTGTCCCACCAGGTAATCGCCGAGCGGCTCGGCATCGCCGTCAGCACCGTCGAAAAACAACATGCCCGCGCCCTGCGCCTGCTGCGCGCCGCCCTGCCGGCCGACCCGGAGACCAACCCATGAAAACTTTTCCCGCCCACCCCGATCCGGACACCGACGAGCAGGCCGCGCTCTGGGCCGCCCGCCTCGACGGTTCCGTGCTGTCCGCCGCCGATCGCACCGCCCTCGACACCTGGCTGGCCGCCGACGCCTCGCACCGGCCCGCCCTGTCCGCGTATTGCCAGTTTTCCGCCGACCTCGAACAGCAATTGCCGTTGCTTGAAGGCATCAAGGATGGGCCGGCGGGAATCCCCCCAGCGCTTACGACTGCTCAGCCGCGCCCTTGGTTGCGCTGGCCGCTGATGGCCGGCGCGGCGCTGTCCGCGGCTGCTGCAGTCGCGCTGGTCATCTGGCTCGGGCGCCCGGCCACCCAGTTCGAACACCTCGCCACGCCCGCCGCGCACCGCTCGACCCTCACCCTGGCGGACGGCACCCGCGTCGAGCTCAACGCCCAGACCAGCCTCGCGGTCGAGCTCGACGGCCGGGAACGCCGCGTGCGCCTCGCCGCCGGTGAGGCCTTCTTCACCGTGCGCAAGGATGCAACGCGCCCCTTCACCGTGGAGACGCCGGCCGGCTCCGTGCGCGTGACCGGCACCCAGTTCAACGTCCGCACCGACGCCGCGGTGCCGCTCGAGGTGACCGTGCTCGAGGGTTCCGTGCAGGCGCGCCCCACCGGCGCGAACGGCGCCGCCGCCGCCCCCCTGGCCCTCGCCGCCGGCGACCAGCTGGCCGCCGGCACCGTGACGCACCTGTCGGTCGACGCGCTCAACCGCGCGCTGGCCTGGCGCGCGGGGCAGTGCATCTCCGTCGACATGCCGTTGCGCGAGGCGCTCGCGCGCTTCGCCCGCTACCACGGCCGGGGCATCACCGCGACCCCCGACGCCGCAGATTTGCTCCTCGGCGGCAGCTACAGCCTCGACGATCTCGACGGGTTTTTCTCCTCCATCGAGGAAGTGCTGGAAGTCAAGGTGACGCGCAACCTCAACGGCACCGTGCTGGTCAGCCGGCGCGGCCCCGTGAGTCCCTGAGCGTCCTCCCTCCGCCCCACCTCGTGCGCCCCCTCCGCCGCCTGCTCCACCTGCTCCTGTTGTGCGCCGGCGGCCTGCTGCCCCTGTTGCTGCACGCTGCGCCGGCGGACTTCAACCTCCCCGCCCAGCCGGTCGCCGAGGCGCTGCTGGCCTTCTCGCAGCAGGCGAAGGTCGAGGTGCTCTTCGCCTCTGCCGAGTTGCGGGCCGTCCGTTCCACCGCCGTGGCCGGCCGCCACGAACCTGTGGACGCGCTCCTCCGCCTGCTCCGCGACACCGGCTTCACCGCCCGCCGCAACGCGGCCGGCAAATACGTCATCACCGCCCTGTTGCCTCCCCGGGGCTCGATCCGCGGCCGCCTGGTCGGTCCCGATGGCCGCGGCGTGCCCGCTGCGCGCATCCAGCTCACCCCCACGCACCGGAACACCACCAGCGGTCCGGACGGAGACTTCGCCATTCCGGCCGTGCCGCCCGGCACCTATCGCCTGCTGGCCGCCGCCCCGGGCCACCAGCCCCTGCGGCTGGACCGGCTGCAGGTTGAGTCCGGCCGCGAACTCACCCTGGCTCCGCAAACCCTGCTCGCCGCCGAGGAACTGACGCAGCTCGAGCCATTCGTCGTGCGCGACAAGTCGGTCCGGATGAAGCTGCTCGACGACAGCGCCGCCCTCCTCGGCCCGCGCAGGGCCACCGGCAACCTCGACCTCCCGCGCAGCGAGAACGACGCCCTGCCCTACACCATCTACACCCGCGACCAGATCACCCGCAGCGGCGTCGTCGCCCTCAACGAGTTTCTCCAGCGCGTGATCCTCGAGGGCGACTCGGCCACCCGCCCGCCGGAGCAAAGCGCCTCCTTCAACGCGCAGGACGGCTTCGCGGGCAGCTCCAACCTCAAGCTCCGCGGCTACAGCGAGAACGAGACCGTGATCCTCATCAACGGCCGGCGCCTCCCGGAGATCCAGACCAGCGTCACGGCCACGATGCCGCCGGACGTGAATTTTGTCCCGCTCAGCCTCATCCAGCAGGTGGAGGTGCTGCCCGCATCCGCGTCCGCCCTCTACACGGGCAACCCCGTGGGCGGCGTCATCAACATCGTGCTGCGTCCCGACGTGACCGCCACGGAGATCACCACCACCTACACCAACACCGCGCACGGCTACGATGCGCCGCAGTCTTCCGTCTCGCTGCAGCACGGCCAGTCGCTGCTCGGCGGCGCCCTGCGTCTGCGGTTCAACGCCGTCTTCGCCGCCTCGCAGCCGGCGGCCGAATCCGAGCTCGGCCTGCGCCGCGCGTTTCTCGCCGGCCAGCCCGCGCCCGGCGACCCGCTCTTCCGTGCCACGCCCAATGTGCGCAGCGCCGATGACGCGCCGCTCTTCGGCCCCGGCACCGCCAGCTTCACGTCGGTGACCCCGGGTGCCGACGGCACGGGCGGGCTGGCCGCCTTCACCGGCCGCGCCGGCGTGCGCAGCCTCGACCTGTTCGACTCGCCCGGCGGCATGTCCGCCTCGCCCAACAGCGCCGATTCCCCCTATGGCCGGAAGCAGCGCCGCGCCGCCTATTTCGCCTCCGTCACCTGGGACCCGCTGCCCTGGCTGCAGCTCGGCGTGGACGCGACCCACTCGCTCACCGTGCTCAACCGCGGGCTCGACGTGCTCTCCGCGGAACTCACGCTGCCCGCCGGCGCGCCAGCCAACCCCTTCGGCCGCGACGTGCTCGTCGCACTGAACGAGACCGCCCCCCAACTAGGCGACAACTACAGCGAAGGCCGGATCGATTTCACTTCCGCCGTGGCGGGCCTGCTGCTGCGCCTCCCCGCGGAATGGCGGGTGTCGCTCGACGGCCAATACGCCCGCAACGTGGTGAAGTATCGCGGCCTCGCCGGCGCCAACCCCGACCGCTGGCAGGAACTCGTCGACGCGGGCCGCTACAACCCGCTGCGCGACACGCAGCGCGGCGGCCCCCCGCAGGAATTCTACGACCGCGTCCTGATCTTCCGCGGCGGCCGCGACCGGTTCGTCACCCTCGGCGACTACGACACCCTCGACGCCGCGGCCCGGGTCACCAACCAGAACCTCGAGCTGCCCCTGGGGCGCTCGGCCGTGGTGGCCGGGGCGGACTACCGGCGGGTGCGGCTGCGCGATTACCGCGAGGAGGCCCGGTATGCCGACGGCTCGCCGGCGGGCGACCCCACCGAGCGCACCGGCCGCATGTTGGAACGCTACAGCTTTTTCGGCGAGCTCCAGTCCCCCATGTTACCGGCGCGCAGGCTGCCCCGCTGGGTGCACACCCTCGAGGCGGACGTGGCCGCGCGCTATGTCGCTTCCGCCAACGCCAACGAGGTCAACATCGCGCCCACCTTCGGCCTCAAGGCCGGCCTGGCCGGCGGCCTGACGCTCCGCGGCAGCGTCACCCATTCCAGCCGCTTTCCCACGCCGCAGTTCAGCAAGCCCGTGACCGCCCCGTCGGTGCCCGGCTCCGGCCTCAACCTTCAGCGGATCACCGACAGGCTCCGCAACAACGAGCCCTACGATGTCCAGGTGGACGAGGCCGTGGATCCAGGCCTGCCGCCCGAGGATGCCATCACCCAAACGGCCGGGCTGATCATGGAGCGGGGCAAGGAGCATCGCTTCCGCGCCTCGCTCGACTTCGTCGACACCCGCAAGACCAACGAGATCCTCTTTCTCGACGCCCCGAAATTGCTGAATGTCGAGTCGCTGTTTCCCGACCGCGTGGTGCGCGCGCCGCTGGCCCCCGGCGACGGCCAGGCCGTCGGCCGCATCACGCGTTTGATCACGGGCAGCGTCAACGCCTCCTGGCGGCACTCGCAGAACTGGACCGCCGCGCTGGAATACGCCTGGATCGGCCTGGCCGGCGGCACGCTCGAGTTGCGCAGCCGGCTGCTCTACTTCCAGCGCTACGACCGCCAGCTCTTCGCCACCTCGGCGGTGGTGGACCAGCTGGGCAACCCCGATGGCACCGAGGGCAACACGCCCTTGCTGCGCTACCGCGCCGACTTCAACGCCAACTGGTCCAATAAGCGCTGGGGCTTCGGTCTGGACGGACAGTATTTCCACTCCCGCATCCTCCCGGTGCCCGAGCGCGTGGCCCAAGGCAGTGATCACATCAAGCCCTACTGGCAATTCGACGCCTACGCCCAGGTCGACCTGAGCCCGTGGCTCCCGTGGAAGAGCAAGCAGCGCGGCCTGCGCGCCCAGGTCCGGGTCAACAACCTCTCCGATTTCGACTATCCGAAATACGCCGCCGAGGGCTCCAACGCGGGCGTGCAGCCCTACGGCGACTGGCGCGGCCGCACCTACTCGCTCTCGCTGACCGCGACGTTCTGAGGTCCGTCCCACCGCCGACCGTCAGGTCTCGTAGAACGCGCGCAGCTCGATGTCGGTGCGGCGGAGGCGCACGGCCAGCGTGCGCGCCAGCCGGGCGAACATCTTCACCCCCACCAGCGGATAGCCCCGTGAGGTGCCGTCGAAGCGCGCGCGCTCGATCACATAGAGGTCGGTCGCCGTCGTCGCGACGGCTTCCGCCGAGCGCGCCTCGCGGGTGAGAAACGACATCTCGCCGAAAAAATTGCCGCGGCCGAACGAGACGAGGTTGTGGTAGCCGCCGCCTTTGAGCGGCAGGCGCACGCGCACGATGCCGCGGCGGACGAGGAGCAGTTCCTGCCCCGGGTCACCGCATTTGAAGATGATGTCGCCGGCGGCATACGACCGCTCCGTCACGCAGGGGGCGAAGGGCGCCATGGTCTGGTCCGTGGTGAACTCGCGCAACAGGTCGAACTCGCCGAGCGGGAGCGGCGCGTCCGCCCCGGGGCCGGCGGGGAAATGCTCCGCCAGGATCCGGTCCTCCGTCCAGATCAGCGCGTCGTCGAGCGAGGCGCAGACCTGCACGTGCCGCCGGGCGCCCACCATGCCGAGCTTGGCGAAATAGTCGTTGAGGTTGCGCCCGTTCGGCAGCGACGCCGGGACGCGGCTGAACAGCAGCCAGCCGTCGCGGCGGGCGAGGTCCTTCTCGAACCGCTCCAACAGGTGCGCCGCGGTGAAGTCGACCGATTGCACGCGCCGCAGATCGAGGATGAGGTAGCGGCAGGTGCGCAACGGCTCCTCCAGCTCGGTGAGCAGCTGGTCCGTGGTGCCAAAGAACAGGCTGCCCTGCAACTCGCACACCAGCAGTTCCTCGCCGTGTTTCTCCAGCACGGCCTGCTCCTCCGGCAGCCGGTGCTGCGTGGACGAGATGCGGCGGCCGGTGAGCCGGCGGCGGATGACCGAGCCGTGGACCTGCTCGCGCAGGAAGAGGATGATGGCGAGCGCGACGCCGGCGCCCGACGCGGCGATAAGGTTGGTGGTCAGCGCCACGACCACCACGGTGGCGATGACGGCGAAGTCCAGCACGGTCTCGCGCTGCCGCAGGAGCAGCAGGCTGCCCCAGTCGATCATGCGCACGCCCACGACCAGCAGGATGCCGGCGAGGGCGGCGACTGGCACCCAGGCGATGGCGCGGCCGAGCACGAGCGCGGTCGCGAGCATGAGCACGCCCTCGATCAACCCGGAGCGCCGGCTGTGCCCGCCGCTCTCCACGTTGACGAGCGTGGGCCCCATCGTGCCGGAGCCGGCCATGCCCCCGAGGAAGACCGCGGCGACATTGCCTGCGCCCTGCGCGAGCAGCGTGCGGTTCGAGTCGTGGCGGCCCTGGGTGAGCGCGTCGACCACCACGCCGGTCTTCAGCGTGTCCACCGAGAGCAGAATGGAGAGCGTCAGGGCCGGCACGATCAGGTCGCGCAGGTCGCCGGGCCGCAGGCCCGACAGCGCCTGCCACGGTTCCGCGAGGCCGGAGAACAGCGCCAGGCCGCCGCCGACCGGCCCGATCACCAGCGGGTTGTGCGCCAGTGACAGCAACTCCGGCTGCCGCAAGCCGAGCGCGAAATACGCGGCGACGCCCGCGGCCAGGCCGATGATCGGCGCCGGCACCGTGCGGGTGAGCCGCGGGGCGAGCAGGACGCCGGCGATGGTGACCGTGCCCACGATCAGGGCGGGCCCCTGCCAGTGCGCCGGCGTCAACAGCCCGCCGGCCAGAGTGACGCCGTGGCCGAGGCCGAGGAATTTCGGCAGCTGCCCGAGGAAGATGATGGCGCCCACCGCGCTCAGGTAGCCCGAGACGACCGGATACGGGATGAACTTGATGAGGCGACCGCCGCCCGCGAAGCCGTAGCCGAGCTGCAGGATCGCCGACATCAGCGCCACCAACGTGAGCAGGGCGAGGATCCGGCCCGGCTCGACCGGCGCGGCCCCGCCGAGCATCTGCCCGACCAGCGCGGCGAGCACGGCGGCGGCGGGCGCGCAGGGCGCGGAGATCAGCCGCGGCGCCCCGCCGACGAGCGCGGTGACAAGGCCCAGCGCGATGGCCCCAAGGAGCCCCGCCTTCACCCCGTGGGCGACATAGTCCGCCCCGAGCAGGCCGTAGACCGCGACGCCATAGGCAATGGACGACGGCAGCGCGACGAGCATCGCGGCCAAGCCGCCCCAGACATCGCCCGCGAAACCGGCGCGCGACTGGGCGGGAATCGGCGGGCGGGCGGGGTCGGGCATGGTCGGACAAGGCGGCGCTCGCAGGCGCGCCACGGAGGGAAAACTCAGAGGGCGGCCTCGAGCCGGTCGACGATTGTCTTCAAGATCTGGATGCGGGCAAACTTCTTATCGTCGCCCGCCACGATCGTCCACGGCGCGTATTCCGTGCTGCACTGCTTGACCATGTCGTCGACCGCCTGCTGGTAGGCGGGCCACTTCTCGCGGTTCCGCCAGTCTTCCTCGGTGATCTTGTATTGCTTGTAGGCGACGGTCTGGCGCTCCTTGAACCGGCGCAGCTGCTCGGCCGGGCTGATGTGCACCCAGAATTTCCCGAGCACGATGCCGTGCGTGGTCAGCTGTTCCTCGAAGGCGTTGATCTCGCCGAAAGCGCGGCCCCACTCCCCGGGTTGGGCGAAGCCCTCCACGCGCTCGACCAGCACGCGGCCATACCAGGAGCGGTCGAAGATCGTCGTGTAGCCCGCGCGCGGCAGGTGCCGCCAGAAACGCCACAGGTAGTGCTGCGCGCGCTCCTCGTCCGTCGGCGCCGCGATGCCGACGACGCGGTAGAGCCGCGGGTCCATCGCCTGCGTCACGCGGCGGATGGCGCTGCCCTTGCCGGCGGCGTCCCAGCCTTCGAACATGAGCACGGTCGAGACGCCCTTGCGGCGGGCCGTCCAGGCGAGGCGGGCGAGTCTGCCCTGGAGTTCGCCCAGTTGCTTCGCATACGCCGCCTCGGTCAGCCGGCGGTTCAGGTCGACGTGCGAGAGGATGGAGTTGGCCTTGCCGAACGTCCCCTTCACCTGCTTCGCCGGGGCCGCGCCGCCGGCCGCCGCCTTGGGCGCCGGGACCTCCTTGAGCCGCGCCTCGAGCGCGGCGAGCAGGATGTCGGCGGCGGCGAGCTCGCGGTAACGCCGGTCGGTGGCCTCGATCACGTGCCACGGGGCCGGCGGGGTGTCGGTGCGGCGGAGCGCGCGCTCCGAGACGCCGGTGAACTTGTCGTAGAGCTTGTAATGCTTCCAGTCGTCGGGCGCGAGGCGGCCGGCGTCCTCGAGTTTCTTGAGCCGCTTCTTCTGCTCCTTCTTGGGCAGGTGCAGCCAAAGCTTGACGATCAGCGCGCCGTCGTCGGCCAGCATGCGCTCGAAGGCCACGATGCGGTCGAGCGCCGCGTCGAAACGCACGCCCCGGGCCTTGCCGTAAACGCGGCGGATGATGGGCCGCGTATACCACGAGCCGAAGAAGATCCCGATGCGGCCGCGACCGGGCATGGCGCGCCAGAAGCGCCAGAACTCGGGGCGCTCGCGCTCCTCGTCGCTCTCCTCCCAGCAGGCCTGCGTCTGCACACCGCGCGGGTCGAGCCACTCGTTGAGGCAGTGGACGAGCTCGCCTTTGCCGGCGCCGTCGGCGCCGGACACGATGACGATGACGGGAAACTTGCGGGAGCGCAGCTCGAGGTGGGCGCTGAGGAGGCGGGCCCGCAGGTCCGGGAGACGCGCAGCGTAACGCTGCGGCGAGAGGGTGTGACCCAGTTCGGCAACTTCAAACATGGTGGGGAGACGGCGCGGTGGCCGCGTTTATTGGTCGAGAACGATGGCCGCGAGGGCGTCGAGCGTATGGGCGTGGATGTCCCTGGGCGTGCCGGAGGCGTCGATCCGGATGAGCAGGCCCCTGGCCTCGTAATGTTCCGCGAGGGGCGGCGTGGCCGCGTGGTAGGCGGCAAGGCGGATCCGGGCGGCCTCCGGCTGGTCGGCCGGCCGGTGCACCAGCGGGCCGAGGCAATCGTCGCACACGTCCGGGACGCAGGGCGGCCGGCGGGTCACATGGTAGTCCGTCTGGCACTGCGGGCAGCACCGGCGGCCGGTGAGGCGGGTGAGCAGTTCCCTCTCCGGCACCTCGTAGCTGATCACCGCGTCGAGCCCGATGCCTTCACGGTCCAGCAGCTCGTCGAGCGCGCGGGCCTGGGCCGGCGTGCGCGGAAAACCGTCGAGCAGGAAACCGCCGCTGCAATGCAGGCAGCGCCGGCGCTCCGCGACGAGCGCCAGCACGGTCTCGTCGGTTAAGTGGTCGCCGTGCGTCAGCTGCTGCTTCGCCGCCGCCATCGTGGAACCGGGTGGCGCCAGGCAACCGCGCACCACGCGGATGAGGTCGCCGGTGGACAACGGGCAGGTCCCGAGCGAACGGGCGAGAAAACCGGCCTGGGTGCCCTGGCCCGCCCCGGGCGGCCCGAGGAGCACAAGCCGCCACGTCCTTTGCACGTCAGTGGGCGGCTGGTTGCAAGTCGCTGCGCCGCCTTGGAGCCAGGCGGCCCGATCGCGCTGCGGGGTCATGGTCGCATTATGCGCCGGCACTCCGGCGGTGGCGACGCTGATTTTGGCAAATGCTGCGCGGATTTTAACGGTGATATTTCACGACCCGCCGGGGCGGATTTTGCGCCTCCACCAGGCCCAAGCTCCGGACAAGATTGGACTCGCCCCCTCCCGGGCCGGCATCTTTGGTAAGGCCTTCCCTTCTCCCATGACCAAGACCATCCTCGTCACCGGTTCCTCGGGCCTCATCGGCTCGGAAGTCTGCGTTTATTTCGCCGCCCAGGGCTACACCGTCCACGGCGTCGACAACAACCAGCGCGCCGTCTTCTTCGGCCCACAGGGCGACACCCGCTGGAATCAGCACCGCCTCGCCGCCGACCTGAAAGGTTTTGTCCACCACGAACTCGACATCCGGGACCGCGCCGGCGTCCTCGCCCTCGTCAAGTCGGTCAAGCCCGCCGTCCTCGTCCACACCGCCGCCCAGCCCTCGCACGACCGCGCCGCGGCGATCCCGTTCGACGATTTCGACACCAACGCCGTCGGCACGCTGAATTTCCTCGAGGCCGCCCGCCAGGCCTGCCCCGAGTCGCCCTTCGTGCACATGAGCACGAACAAGGTCTACGGCGACGCCCCGAACTCCATCCCGCTCGTCGAACTGGCCACGCGCTGGGACTATGCCGACCCCGCCTACGTGCACGGCATCCCGGAGACGTTCACCATCGACCAGTCGAAGCACTCGCTCTTCGGCGCGTCGAAGGTCGCCGCCGACGTGATGGTGCAGGAATACGGCCGCTATTTCGGGATGCCCACCTGTGCGCTGCGCGGCGGCTGCCTTACCGGCCCGAACCACAGCGGCGTCGAGCTCCACGGCTTCCTCTCCTACCTCGTGAAATGCAACCTCGAGGGCCGCGAATACAAGGTTTTCGGCTACCAGGGCAAGCAGGTGCGCGACAACATCCACTCGCTCGACGTCGCACGCTTCATGGCGGCCTTCGTGGCGAACCCGCGCGCGGGCGAGGTCTACAACCTGGGCGGCGGCAAGGCCAACAGCACGTCCATCCTCGAGGCCTTCAAGCTCACGGAGAAGTTCACGGGCCAGGCGCAGGTCCACACCTACGTCGACCAGAACCGCGCCGGCGACCACATCTGCTACTATTCCGACCTGCGGAAGATGAAGACCCACTACCCGGCCTGGGATATCACCCAGTCGCTCGAGGAGACCATCCGGCAGATCGTCGCGGCCTGGAAGAAACGCCCGAAGACCGCCTGAACCGGCCGCAGCCGGCGCCATCAGGCCGGCAGCTTGTGCTCGACGCGACGGGTGAACTCACTTCATAGATGAGTGGCTTTGGTCACCCATGCTACCGTTTCTCTTCGATTGGCTGGATAGGCACCCTTCGTCCTACTGGCTGATTGTTTCGGGCCCCACCCTGCTGTTGCTCATCTGGACAGCCTGGCCGGTCCGTGCCGATCGCCAGCCGGGCACCGCGCCGGCCGAAAACCGGGCGTGGGGGGCTTTGGTGCTCCTGCTCTTCCTGCTCGCGTGGCGCTGGCCATGGCTGCTCTACGCCTACCAATTCAGCCCGGATGAAAGCCAGCATGTCGCCGGCATCCTGACCCTGGCGGACGATCCGGTCTTTTTCCGTTCTGTCGACGGTTCCACGGCCGGGCCGCTCAACTTCTATCTCCCCCTGCCGCTGGGCCTGCTCCTGGGCCGGATCGATTATTTCAGCGTGCGGCTGGCGGGATTACTCCTCGTGTGGGGCACGCTCTTTTTCTGCCACCGGGCCGCCGTCCGGCTCGCCGGCGTCACGCTCGCGCGCCTGGGCCTGCTGCCGGCGGCATTTTTCTTTGCCGCCACGACCGACTGGGAATTTCTCCACTATTCGACCGAGCATGCGCCGGTGTTCCTGTTCAGCCTCTGCCTGTGGTCACTGGCCCAGGTGCCCTCGGCGAAGCACCCTACCGGCTGGCTGGTCGCGGCCGGCGTCGCGGCCGGCCTGTCCCCTTGGGCCAAACTCCAGATCGGGCCGCTGAGCGCCGTGCTGGTGGCCGGCGGGCTGTGGCAGATCGCTGCCACCGCCGCCCCCGGGCGGACCCGGTGGCGGCAAGGCTTGATCCTGAGCCTCTCCACCCTCGCCCCCACCGTGCTGGCGGTGATCCTGCTTGCGCCGTTTGGTTTGGTGGCAACCGCCTACCAACGCTACGTCCACCAGAATCTTTTCTACGTCGGTGAAAGCCAGCTCGACACCGGCGCCTTGCAACAGCTCGCCCAACTGGCCTGGGCCAGCCGCTGGTTTCCGGTCTTTGCCGCCGGACCGCTGTTGCTCGCCGCGACAGCCGGACTGATCGCACTCGGCCGGTCCCGGCCGGTCGGCCGCCTCTACCTCGGCGGCGCCGTGCTCACGGCGGTGGCCGTGCTCTGCGTGGTGCTGCCCGGGCGGCCTTTCCAACATTACCTGATGCTGCTGGTCATCCCGGTGACGCTCTGGGGCATCATGGCGGCGCGGGAATTGCGGGAGCCCCTCGCCGGGGCCGGGGCCCGCCTCGGCTTGGCCCTCGGCCTCCTGCTGCTGGGGGCCGGCCCTCTCCTGCTGTTGCGACTCTCCCACCCGGTGCCGG
>JAQSDJ010000203.1 GCA_029945855.1 Lacunisphaera sp. | reverse complement strand
CGGCATCACCTATTCGCAGCACGGCCGCCCCATCCAGCTCATCGACCTGCCCGGCGCCTACTCGCTCGCCGCCCGCTCGCCCGACGAGGCTGTGCTCCGCGACGTGCTCCTCGGCCGCCGCGCGGACACGCCGCAGCCGGACCGCATCATCTGCGTCGTCGACGCCTCCAACCTCGAGCGCAACCTCTACCTCGTTCACCAGCTCCTCGATCTCGGCCGCCCGCTCATCGTCGCCCTGAACATGATGGATATGGCCGCCACCGCGGGCATGAAGATCGACGCCAAGGCCCTCGAACGCTCGCTCGGCGTCCCCGTCATTCCCTGCGAGGCCGTCCACGGCCGCGGGCTGGTCGAGCTGAAACTCGCGATGAGCCGCATCGAGCTGCCGCTGGCGCGGCACCGCTGGGATGTGCCCGCCGCCGTCGCCCCGGCCGTCGCGGAACTCCAGGCCTCGCTCACCGGCAACGACCAGCGTCCGCCCCTCGTCGCCCGCGCCGAGGCGTTGCTGCTCCTCACCGACTTCGACACCGTTCGCGTCGCCGGCTCCAAGCCGCTCAGCGCGCGCACGCACGGGATCCTGGACCAGTGGCGGCAGCGCTGGTCCGCGGAAAAGACCGACTGGTCCGGCGTGCTCATCCGCAGCCGTTACGACGCGATCGGCCAGCTCTGCACCGGCGTGATCCTGCGCGCCCGCGACCAGGGTCCGTCCACCTCCGACCGCATCGACGCCGTGCTCTGCCACTCCGTCTGGGGCTGGCTGGTGTTCGGCGTCATCATGGGCGCGATGTTCTTCTCCATCTTCTCCCTCGCCGAATACCCGATGAACTGGATCGACGCGCATGTTGCCGCGCTCGGCACCTGGGTGAAGGGGACCATGGCTCCCGGCGACCTGCGCGACCTGCTCACGGATGGCGTGATCGGCGGGGTGGGGGGCATCGTCATCTTTCTCCCGCAAATCCTGATCCTGTTCTTCTTCGTCGGCCTGCTGGAGAGCACGGGCTACATGGCGCGCGCCGCCTTCATCATGGACCGGCCGATGAGCAAGGTCGGCCTGAACGGCCGCTCGTTCATCCCGCTGCTCGGCTCCTACGCCTGCGCCATTCCCGGCATCATGGCCACCCGCACGATCGAGAATGCGAAGGACCGCCTTGTCACCATCCTCGTCGCGCCGTTGATGAGCTGCTCGGCCCGCCTGCCGGTCTATCTGCTGATGATCGCCACGCTGCTGCCCGGCGAGACCGTGCCCACCGGCACCAAGGTCGGCCTCATGCTCCTCATGTATGCGCTCGGCACGTTCGGGGTGTTCGGCTTCGCCTGGCTCTTCAAGCGCACGCTCGTCCGGGGTTCGCCGCAGCACATGATCATGGAGCTGCCGGCCTACCAGCCGCCGCGCTTCCAGGAAATCCTCCGCCACATGATCGAGCGCGGGTGGCTCTTCCTGAAAAACGCCGGCACCATCATCCTCGCGATCTCCATCGTGCTCTGGTTCCTCACCACCTACCCCAAGCACCCCGACCCGGCCGCCACGCCCACTGAGCAGATCGCCCACAGCTTCGCCGGCCGCACCGGCCATCTCCTCGAGCCCGTGATCAAGCCCCTTGGCTTCGACTGGCGGATCGGCATCGGCCTCGTCACCTCCTTCGCCGCCCGCGAGGTCTTTGTCAGCTCCATGGGCGTCATCTTCGGCGTCGAGGGCGCGGACGACGACACCGCCCCGTTGCGCGACGCCCTTCGTTCCGCGCGGTGGCCCGGCGGCGCAGCCCTCTTCACCCCGCTCGTTTGCCTCACGCTGATGGTGTATTACGTTTTCGCCATGCAATGCATGAGCACCGTCGCCGTCGTGAAGCGCGAGACCAACTCCTGGCGCTGGCCGCTCTTCCAGATCGCCTACATGACCGGCTTCGCCTGGCTCATTTGCTTTGTCATCTACCAATCCGGCCGCGCGCTGGGCTACTGAATATGTCCGCCTCTCTCCAGACCATCATCGCCCTCGGTATCGTCGTCCTCGCCGCGACGCTGCTGGTGCGCTCCTGGTTGAAAAAGGGCAAGCAGCCCGGCTGCGGCAGCGGGGGCTGTGGCGCCGTCAGCCCCGAGGTGAAGAAACTGCAGGCCCGCCTGAAACGCTGACCGGCGCCGGCCGCGGACCAACGGCGCAAAAAGTCAGTCCTTGTCGGACCAGCCCCGGGCCGCGTAGCCTCCCGGCACGATGGAAGTCCTCATCCGTGACAACGCCGAAACCGGTTGCGTGCTGGGCGCCCGGATCATCGCCCGGGTGGTCCGCGAAAATCCCGCCGCCGTCCTGGGCCTCGCCACCGGCCGCACACCGCTGCGCCTCTACCAGGAACTCATCCGCCTGCACCGCGACGAAGGCCTCGATTTCAGCCGCGTCACGACCTTCAACCTCGACGAATATGTCGGCCTGCCGGCCACGCACCCCCAGTCCTACCGGCATTTCATGCAGGAAAACCTGTTCCGGCACCTCAACCTCGACCCGGCGCGCACCCATGTGCCGGATGGCACCGCCGCCGACCTGCCCACCGAATGCCGCGCCTATGAGCAGAAGATCGCGGCGGCCGGCGGCATCGACCTGCAGCTGCTCGGCCTGGGCCGCAACGGCCACATCGGCTTCAACGAACCCACGGGCTCGCTGCGTTCGCGCACCTGGGTGAAGATCCTGTCCGAGCAGACCCTGCGCGACAACAGCGCCGTCTTCGGCTCGGTCGAGGCCATGCCCCGCCACGCCCTCACCATGGGCATCGGCACAATCCTCGACGCCCGCCAGATCCTGCTTCTCGCCTTCGGCCCGACGAAGGTCCCCGCCGTGGCGCAGATGATCGAGGGCCCGCTCACCGCCATGTGCCCCGGCTCCGCGCTGCAGCTGCACCCGCGCGCCATGGTGATCCTCGAGGAGGAATCCGCCACCGGCCTGCGCTCCACGGCGCACTATCGCTGGATCGACCGCCACAAGCTGGCCTGGCAGCGCTACGATTGACCTGCCGGGCGGACGGCCTGGTCGTGCGCACCGCGGCCTGCTTTGGGTTTGCCGGTCGAAGCTCGGCGGATAGCGTCGCCGCCATGCGTTGTCGAAATCTGCCCGTTTTCGCGGCCCTGCTTGGCCTCGCCACCGGTCTTTGCGCCCAGGAAAAAACCCGGGTCTTTCAGGGGGCCCGGATCATTCCCATCGCCGGCGAGCCCATCAATCATGGCGTGCTCGTCGTCGCCGGTGGCAAGATCCTCGCCGTCGGTGCCGCCGGCTCGGTCGCCCTCCCGGCCGGCGCCGAGATCTACGACGTCACCGGCAAGGTGCTGATGCCGGGGCTCGTCGACTCCCACAGCCACGTCGGCGCCGGCAGCGGCGGCGACGGCTCCGGGCCCCTCCACCCCGACGCCCGCGTGCTCGACTCGATCGACGTGCGCGACGCCTCCCTGCAGAAGGCCCAGGCCGGCGGCATCACCACCGTCAACGTCATGCCCGGTTCCGGCCACCTCATCAGCGGCCAGACGCTCTACCTCAAGAACCGCGATGGCCGCACCGTTGACGACCTGCTCATCCACCTGCCCGACGGCACCGTCGCCGGCGGCCTCAAGATGGCCAACGGCACCAACCCCATCAAGGCCGCGCCCTTCCCCGGCACCCGCGCCAAATCCGCTGCGCTCGTGCGCGAGCAGTTCGTCAAGGCCCAGGAATACCGCGACAAGCTCAAGCGCGCCGGCGGCGACGCTGAGAAACTGCCCCCGCGCGACCTCGGGCTCGAGGAACTGGTCGAGATCCTTGACGGCCGGCGCATCGTCCAGTGCCACACCCACCGTCATGACGACATCCTCACCATTCTCCGCCTCGCGAAGGAATTCGGCTTCAAGGTCGTCCTCCACCACGTGACCGAGGGTTGGAAGGTTGCGCCGGAGATCGCCGCCGCCCACGCCGCCTGCTCCATCATCGTGATTGATGCACCGGGCGGAAAACTCGAGACCCGCGACCTCGAGTTCGACAACGGCGCTGTGCTCGAGCGGGCGGGCATCCTGGTCGGCTTCCATACCGATGACCCCATCACCGACTCGCGCCTCTTCCTGCGCTCGGCGGCCTTCGGCGTCCGCGCGGGCATGAGCCGCCCCGGCGCACTCGCCGCCGTCACGCTTGCCAACGCGAAAATCCTCGGCCTTGACGCCCGCGTCGGCTCGCTCGAGCCGGGCAAGGACGCCGATTTTCTCGTGCTCTCCGGCGACCCGCTCAGCGTCTACACCCACGTCGAGCAGACCTGGGTCGAGGGCCGCAAGGTCTTCGACCGGGCCGACCCGCAGGATCGGCTCTGGGCCGTCGGCGGCCCCGGGGCCGGCGACCCGCGCCGGGCCTTCATGTGCTGCTTTGAAAGCGCCTGGGCCATCACCACCGCCGCCAGCAACCAATAACCGGCGCCCTCCGCCCCATGAAAACACTCTGCACCCTCCTCCTCGCCGCCGGCACGCTCGCCACCGCCGCCGCCCAGACCGCCCTCGTCGGCGACACCGTTTACACGATGGCCGGCGCCCCGCTCAAGCCCGGCATCGTGCTCATCCGCGACGGCAAGATCGAGGCCGTCGGCCCGGCCGCCACCCTGAAGGTGCCCGACGGTTACAAGGTCATCCGGGCCGCGGTCGTCACCCCCGGCCTCATCGACGCCCACGCCACCGTCGGCCTGAGCGGCTTGCTCAACCAGCCGCATGACCAGGACATGCTCGAAAAGTCCGCCGCGATGCAGCCCGAACTCCGCGCACTCGACGCCTACAACGCCCGTGATCCGCTCGTCACCCACCTGCGCTCCTTCGGCATCACAACCGTCAACACCGGTCACTCGCCCGGCGCGCTCATCTCCGGCCAGACGATGATCGTCAAGACCCTCGGCCGCACCGCCGACGAGGACGTCGTCAACCCCGCCGCCATGACCTCGGTGACCTTCGGCCGCGACGGCCTCGTCGCCGCCACCACCGGCACCCGCGGCGCCGACGCCATTGCGGCCGGCTACAAGTCGCCCGGCACCCGCGCCAAGGCGGTCGCGCTGTTGCGCTCCGAACTGATCAAGGCCCAGGAATACGCCCGGAAGCGCGAGGCCAAGGACGAGGCCAAGCGCTCCGGCCGCGACCTGCGCCTCGAGGTGCTGCTCCGGGCGTTCGACGGCTCGCAGCCGCTGCTGGTCACCGCCCACCGCCAGCAGGACATCCTCGACGCGCTGCGCGTCGCCCGGGAGTTCAACCTGCGGATCGTGCTCGACGGCTGCGCCGACGCTCCGCTCGTGCTGCCCGAGATCAAGGCAAGCGGCTTTCCCGTCATCCTCCACCCGACGATGAAGCGCAGCAACGAGGACGCCGAAAACCTCAGCCTCGAGACCGCCGCGAAGCTGAAGGCCGCGGGCATCCCCTTCGCCCTGCAGAGCAGCTATGAAAGCTATGTTCCGAAAACGCGCGTCGTCCTCTTTGAGGCGGCAATCGCCGCCGCCAACGGCCTCGGCTTCGACGGCGCGCTCGCGAGCATCACGCTCGACGCGGCGAAGCTCCTCGGCATCGCGGACCGCACCGGTTCCCTCGAGCCGGGCAAGGACGCCGACCTCGCGCTCTACGACGGCGATCCGTTCGAATACACCAGCCACTGCATCGGCACGGTGATCAATGGCCAGGTCTTCGCCGACGGCCCGCACTGATATACCAGTCCGAAGTCTTGCACGGCCGGCAGGGGCGCTTGCCCTCAAGCGCCCTGGGCCGTTGGGGCAACGGCCCCTACCCAGTAACGCACGTTTGCGTTCGCGCCGGGGACTTTTTATTCTTTCGGCCATGAACGCCGCCGTTTTCACCGCGATCAAGCAGTCTGTCACGTTCCAGTCGGTCGCGGATCCCATCTCCGCCCCCGGCCACGCCGTCGTCCGGCTGCAGGCCGCCGCGCTCAACCACCGCGACCTCTGGATTCAGCAGGGCCTCTACGCCAACATCCAGCTGCCGCTCATCCCCGGTTCCGACGGCGCGGGCGTCGTGGAGTCGGTCGGTTCGGATGTGGACAAATCCTGGCTGGGACGCGAGGTCATCATCAATCCCTCGCTCGACTGGGGGCCGGATCCGCACGCCCAGGGCCCCGCCTTCCGCATCCTCGGCCTGCCCGACAGCGGCACCTTCGCGGAAAAAATATCCATCCCCGCCGCCAACCTCGCCCCCAAGCCGGCGCATCTCTCGTGGGCACAGGCCGCCGCGCTGCCGCTGGCCGGGCTCACCGCGTGGCGTGCGCTGTTCACCCGGGCGCAGCTCAAGGCCGGCGAGCGCGTCCTCGTCACCGGCGTCGGCGGCGGGGCCGCCCTCTTCGCCCTGCAGTTCGCCGCCGCCGCCGGCGCGGAAGCGTGGGTCACCTCGGGCTCGCCGGACAAGCTCGCCCGCGCCCAAACCCTCGGGGCCAGGGGCGGGGCCAATTACCGCGACACCGGTTGGGCCGCCGGCCTGCAAAAACAGGCCGGCGGGCTGTTCGATGTGATCGTCGACAGCGCCGGCGGCGAGGGCTTCGCCAGCCTGATCGAGCTGACACGGCCAGGCGGGCGCCTCGTCTTCTTCGGCGCCACCACCGGCAACCCGAAGGGGCTCGACGTGCGAAAATGCTTCTTTCGCCAGATCAACCTCCTCGGCACCACCATGGGGTCGCCGGCCGACTTCGCCGGCATGACGGCCTTTGTCGCGCGACATAAGATCGTGCCGGTCGTGGACCGGGTGTTTCCCCTCGAGGCCGCCGAGCCGGCGTTGCGCCACATGGAATCCGGCGCGCAGTTCGGCAAAATCGTGCTCGCCCTCTAGCCTCTCAGCCATTGCCCGAGCTGCTGCACCAGCGCGGCGGCCGCCTCGCCCAAAAACACGAAATACAACACGCCGGCCGCGAAGACCACGTAGCCGGCGAGAATAAAGAACCCGTCGCGCTCCAGCAGGCCGGCAGCCACCAGCAGGATCGTCCACGCGGGGAAACTGTTGGTGAACGGGATCGGCAGGGGCAGCAGCAGCGTTAGCGCCGCCAGCAGCATGAGCACCGCGTGAAGTTGGGCCAGCAGCGGCGTGTCCGTCAGGTAGGTGAGGCGCGGCCGGAGGAATTTCTCGAAGAAGCGGAGCACTTTTTCCGCCAGCAGGAACACCTTGCCGATGAACCCGGCCGGGAGCTCCTTGCGCTGGAGATTCTTCGAGAGCAGGGGCCGCTGTCCGAGCGAGAGCCGCAGGGCAATCAGGGCGATGGCCAGGCCGAACGGCGTCGACAGGCCGGGCAGGGGGATCGGGGTGATGAACGGCAGCGCCAGCAGCAGGACGAGCAGCAGGTAGCCCCGGCCACCCAGCGTGTAGAGAACCTCGCGCAGCGTCACCGCCCGCTCGCCGGCGCGCGCGCGCAGGTCCGCCAGTTCCTCGGACAGCTTGCGCGGCTTTGGACCGGCGGCTGAATGGAGCCTGATGATCATGTCCCGCGCCGGTTGCCGTAGAGCTCGACGTGCAGCCGCGGCGCGTAGCGGTAGCCGCGCAGCTTGCAAAGTTCACCGAGCCACCCGGCCTTGGCGCGCAGGGCCTCGACCGTCACGCCCTCGGGCATCAGCAACACCTTGGCCCGGGGCACCGGGCGACCGAGTTGCGCGAGCATGGATTCGATCTCGTTCACGTCTGCCACTTGAGACACGACAAACTTCAGCTGGTAACCCCCCTGATCGAGCCAGGCCTTCACCACGTCCGGCTGCCAGCGCAAGGCCTCGTGCTTCTTCCGCCAGGTTTCATCCAGCCGGTCGTCCGGTGCGGCGTTCTTCAGCTTGGGGCTGAGCGAGGCGAGGTCGCAGGCGATGCCGTCGGGCGCCACGGTCGCGGCGGTCTCGATCGTGATATGGTGACCGGATCTTTTCAGCGCGGCGGCCAGCTCGCGGATCCCCGGCGCGATCATCGGCTCGCCGCCGGTGAGGACGACGTGCCGGGCCGGGTATTTACCGACCTCGGCGACGATCTCGTCCACGCGCAGTTGGATCCCCTCGGGCGACCACGACGCGTAGGGGGTGTCGCACCAGTTGCAGCGCAGGTTGCACCCGCTGGTCCGCACGAACACCGACGGCACCCCGGCCAGTTCGCCCTCGCCCTGGAGGGAGTGGAAGATTTCGGAAATCAGCATGGTGTGCTGCGCAGCCGGTTCATGGGGCCTATAGGGCTCATCGGGCGTATAGGTCCTATGGTTTTCCCGGCCCCTTCGGCAGCGGCGGCGTGGCCTCGTAAGCCGTGGGATCCGCCACTCCGGCCGCCAGGAACGCCTCGCGGCGCTCGACGCAGGTGCCGCACTTGCCGCAGTGGATCGCGCCGCCCTTGTAGCACGACCAGGTTTTCGAGAAATCCACCCCGAGCCGCGCCCCTTCCGTCGCGATCTGCCCCTTGGTCATCGTGATGAACGGCCGCAACAGCTGCACGCCGGCATAGGTGCCGAAACGCATGGCGCCGCCCATCGCGGCCATGAAATCCTCCCGGCAGTCCGGGTAGATCGTGTGGTCGCCCGTGTGCGCGGCGATGACCACCGCCTCCGCCTCCAGGCTCTCCGCCAGCCCCGCGGCCGCCGCCAGCATGATGCCGTTGCGGAAGGGCACGACCGTGCGCTGCATGTTCGCGTCGGCGTAATGACCCTCGGGAATCTCGCCGCCGGTCTTCAGCAGGTCGGACGCGAACCATTTGCCGATAAAATCCAGCGGGATGACCTGATGGGTCACCCCGATGAGCTTCGCCTGCGCCGCCGCCAGCGGGATCTCGCGGTGGTTGTGCTTGGCGCCGTAGTCGAAGCTCACCGCCACCCGGACGTCGTGCCGCCACCGCGCCCAATGGAGCGCGGTCACCGAATCCATCCCCCCGGAGCAGAGCACGACGACTTTCATGGCTGATGATTGGCCACAAAAAGGCGCAAAACCCCACAAAAATAAAGCGCTACGGAACAAAGATTGGCTAATCCTTCATGCCCTGCTTCTTTTTTGCCTGTCAGCCGTAGCCTTGGCGAAGGCTGATGCCTTTTCGTGGCCATCCCCCTTGTCATCGCCCACCGCGGGGCCTCCGTGGAAGCACCGGAAAACACCCTCGGCGCCTTCCGCCGAGCCCTGGCGCTCGGCGTGGATGGCATCGAACTCGACGTGCAGGTCACCCGCGATGGCGTGCCGGTGGTGTTTCATGATACCTCTCTGCGCCGGCTGACCGGCGTCACGGGACCGCTCGCGACCCGGACATGGTGCGATTTGAAAAAGCTCCGCGTCCACGGCACCGAGCCCATCCCCCGGCTGGCGGAGGTGCTGGCGCTGGTGCGTGGCCGGGCCGTGGTGCAGATCGAACTCAAGCGTGGCGTGCAGGTCGCCCCGGTGGTCCGCGCGATCCGCCGCGCCCGGGCCGCGAAGTGGGTGATTTTGGCCTCCTTTGAACTCCCCTTGCTCCGTCAGGCCGCGCCGCTGGCGCCGGATGTTCCCCGCATGATCATCGCGGCAGGCCGCAACCTGAAAAATCTCCTCACCGCCATGACCGCGCTCGGCGCTATCGGGCTCAGTCTCGATCACCGCGCCGTCCGCCACCGTTCGGTGGTCGGGCAAATCCACCGCCACGGAGGCCGGGTGTGGTGCTGGACGGTCAACGCGGCCCCGGTGATGCGCCGGCTGGCCGCCCGGGGCGTGGACGCGATTCTCAGCGACAATCCGGCCTTGCTGCGGCGGACGCTTTAGTTTCGCATTTTGCCCCCAGTTCGTCCGTGGGCGGACATTTGTTAATGATCATTCTTCACGATTCCCGCTGTGCTGAATACGGCTCCTCCATGCGGCCGGAACAGCCGGCCCGCGTGCTGCGCGGCGCGGCACACCTGCGAACCGCGCATCCGGGGTGGGAATGGCACCCGCCGGGCGACGTGACGGAATCCGCCTTGCTCGCCGCGCACACGCCGGAGCTTATCCGGCGCATCGCCGGCCCACCGGACATCGACGACGACACACCCTATTTCCCGGACATCGACCGGCACGCCCGCCGCGCGGTCGGCGCCGCGCTTTCCGCCGCGGACCTGGCGCTCGCCGGCCGGAACGCCTTCGCGCTCATGCGCCCGCCAGGCCACCACTGCACGCGCCGCCAGGCGATGGGCTTCTGTTATCTCAACCAGGTCGCCATCGCCGCGCTGCACCACGCCGCCGCCGGCCGCCGGGTGGCCGTGTGGGATTTCGATGCCCATCACGGCAACGGCACCGAGGACATTCTGCAGGGCCGGCCCAACCTCCTGTTCGCGTCCGTCCACCAATCTCCCGGCTACCCCGGCACCGGCACGGCCTCGGCCGGCAACTGCCATAACTTCCCCGTCGCCCCGCGCACGCCGCGCGCCGCGCACCTGGCCGAACTGGCCCGCTCGTGGGAGGCCGTCCTGGCCTTTAAGCCCGATCTCGTGCTCGTGTCCGCCGGGTTCGACGCCTACGCGCGCGACCCGATCACCGCCATGACGCTGGAGCGGGAGGATTTTGCCGAACTCGGCCGCTGGCTGCGCCAGGGCGGGCTGCCGGCGGCCGCCCTCCTCGAAGGCGGCTACAGTTCCGACCTGCCGGACCTGATTGACGCCTTCCTCTCCGCTTGGGAGAATTGATCCTTCTTAATTTGAATACCGGGCCCCACTACCAACTCATCAACCAGCCGGACCAGCTGACGCCGCTGTATGCCGCCCTGGACCGCTGCACCGAGATCGCCCTCGATACCGAGGCCGACAATCTCTTCCGCTACAAGACACAGGTCTGCCTGCTCCAGATCCTCGCCGCCGACGAGATCTACCTGGTCGACCTGCTCGCCGGCCTGCCGCTCGACCAACTCTGGCCGCGCCTCGCCGCCAAGCCGCTCATCATGCACGGCAGCGACTACGACCTGCGCCTCCTGTGGGAGCTCTGCCGGTTCCAGCCACTCGGCATCTTCGACACGATGTTCGCCGCCCAGCTGCTGCATATCCCGCGCTTCGGCCTCGCCGCGCTGCTCGAGCAACATTTTGGCGTGCAACTCGACAAGGACCACCAGAAGGCCAACTGGTCGCAGCGCCCGCTCGACCGCGGCATGCTCGATTACGCCGCGCTGGACGTCCACTACCTGCCGGACCTGCGCGACCAGCTCCGCGAACAGCTGGTGAGCCTCGGCCGGCTCGAGTGGATGGAGCAGAAATGCCGCTGGCAGATCGAGGTCGCGCGCGACGGCTTCGCTCCTGGGGACGACAACGACTGGCGCATCGGCGGCGCCGAGAAGCTCTCCGGCCGCGGCCTCGCCCTCCTGCACGCCCTCTGGCACTGGCGTGAAAGTTGGGCCGAAAAGCTCAACACTCCGCCTTTCAAGGTCACCGGCAACGAGCTGCTCCTCCGCCTTTCCCGCGCCGCCGGCGACGGCGCGCCCCCCGAGGAACTGCTGCGCGTCAACCTCGGCCGCCGGCAGGACCGCCTGTTCCCCTCGCTCGCCGAGGCCGTGCGCCAGGGCTACGCCACTGACCCGCACACGCTGCCCCGCCGGGAGCGCCGCCGGGATTTCGCCCCCATGCGCCCCGAGGAGCTCGCGCGCCAGGACCGCATCAAGGCCGACCGCGATCGCCTCGCCCGCGACCTGAACCTCGACCCGACGCTCATCGCCACCCGCTCCCAGCTGGTGCTCATCGCGCGCGACCCGGCGGGCATCGACGCCGTGCTGCTCCCCTGGCAGGCGCAGCTGCTCAAGGCCGAGCCCGCCTGGAAGAGCTGAATAACTGAAAGGCTGAAGGACTGAATGTCATCAGCCAGGAATCACCTTCAGATTCAGCTTTTCAGCCTTTCAGCTATTCAGCCCTTTCCCGTGTCCGACTCCGCCAACATCGCCCGCCACCTGCCGCTGATGGCGGCGCGCCAGCCGGATCATCCCGCCGTGAAGATCCCGCGCGGCCGGACCGCCGCGGGCGGCATCGATTACCTGACCCTTTCCTTCGCCGAGCTCGACGCCGAGGTGGACGCCTGGGTGGCCCGGCTCAAATCCCGCGGCGTCAACCCGGGTGACCGCGTGCTCGTGATGGTCCGGCAGGGCCTGCCGCTCATCGCCGCGGCCTTCGCCCTCTTCAAGCTCGGCGCCGTGCCCGTGATCATCGATCCCGGCATGGGCCGGAAAAGCTTTCTCGCCTGCGTCGCCCGCTCGCGACCCCGCGTGCTTCTCGGCATCCCGCAGGCGCAGCTCGCCAGCTACCTCTTCCGCAGTGCCTTCCGGTCGGTGGAAATTCGTGTCTGGGTCAGCGGCTCTGCGACGTCACGACTGATTCCGTCTGTAGGGTCGCCGCTTGCCGGCGGACCTTCCCCGGCACGGCCACAAGGGCCGGCCCTACAATGTTGCCAAGTCACCGATTCCGATCTCGCCGCCATCCTGTTCACCTCCGGCTCCACCGGCGCCCCCAAGGGGGTGTGCTACGAGCACGGCATGTTCGACGCCCAGGTGCGGCTCGTCCGCGACACCTACGGCATCGCCCCCGGCGAGGTGGATCTGCCGATGCTGCCCATCTTCGCCCTGTTCAACCCCGCGCTGGGCATGACCACCGTCGTGCCGGAACTCGACCCGAGCCGGCCGGCTACGGTGGACCCTGAGAAAATCGTCCGCGCCATCCAGCAGGAGCAGGTGACCAATTCCTTCGGTTCGCCAACCCTCTGGCGGAAGATCGCGAGATATTGCCTGGCCAACAACATCACGCTGCCTTCGCTGCGCCGCGTGCTCATGGCCGGCGCCCCCGTGCCGCCGGCCCTGTTCGCCGACCTGCAGAAAATCCTGCCCAACGGCACCGCCCACAGCCCCTATGGCGCCACCGAAGCCCTGCCCATCGCCAGCATCAGCGCCCCAGAGGTCTTGGATGAAACCGCGGCCCTGACCGCCACCGGCCACGGCACCTGCGTCGGGCAGCCGGTAAAGGATATCAAAATCAAGATCATCGCCATCACCGATACGCCCATCGTCTCGCTTGCTGACGCGAAAGAACTCCCCGTTGGCCAGATCGGCGAGATCATCGTCTCCGGCCCGATGGTGACCAAGACCTACGACCAGCTGCCGGAAGCCACGGCCCTGGCAAAAATCCAAACGCCAAATTCCAAAGGCCAACCAAGCGCAGAAAACACCGCTGAATCCAAACCCCTTGGCGTTTGTGATTTGGCGTTTGGCGTTTCCTCGCCGTCCGGCGCGGTCTGGCATCGCCTGGGCGACCTCGGCTACCTCGACGCCCAGGGCCGGCTCTGGTTCTGCGGCCGCAAGGCCGAGCGGGTGGAGACGCACGACGGCCCGCTCTACACCGAGCAGGTTGAGCCGATCTTCAACGCCCACCCGGGCGTCGCCCGTTCCGCGCTGATCGGCACCGGCCACGACGGCCACCGGCCGGCCATCGTCATCGAGCCCGTGTCGCGCGACGTGGTCGCCACGCCCTCGCTGCGCCGCAAGCTGGTCCGCGAACTGCGGGTGCTGGCCGCCGCCCACCCGCACACCGACCGGATCCGCCTGACCTACCTGCATCCCCACTTTCCCGTCGACGTCCGCCACAACGCCAAGATCCACCGCCTGGCCCTCGCCGCCTGGGCCGTCGGCAAACACGGCTATGAGTCGGACAAGCGCGACATCGCGCTGTCGGCCCTGAAACGATGAACGATCCCGTTTTCATCACCGGCGCCAGCGGCTTCATCGGCGGCAAGATCGCCGAGCGCCTGCTCGGCGCAGGCCGGAAGGTGAGGGTGCTCGCCCGCCGGCCGCTGCCGGACCTGGATAAACTCGGCGCCGTGATCGTCCCGGGCGACCTGGAAAACGTCGCCGCGTTGCGGCAAGGTTGCGAGGGCGCGGGCACTGTTTTTCATGTGGCCGGACGCGTCGGCGTCTGGGGTCCGGCGGACGACTTTTTCAAGATCAACGTCGAGGGCACCCGCCATGTCATCACCGCCTGCCGGGCCGCCGGCGTGCGCCGGCTGGTCTACACCAGCTCCCCCAGCGTGGTTTACAACGGGAAAAACCTGGCCGGCGTGGACGAATCCGCCCCGCTCTGCACCACGGCGCCCTGCGCCTACCCGACGAGCAAGGCCGCCGCCGAGCAGCTCGTGACCGCCGCAAATTCGCCCGAACTCGCGACCATCTCGCTGCGCCCGCATCTCGTCTGGGGCCCCGGCGACAAGAACGTCGTGCCCCGTGTCCTCGCCCTGGCGAAAAAAGGCCGGCTGAAGATCATCGGCGCCGGCCGAAACCAGGTGGACGTCACCCACATCACCAACGTCGTCGACGCCCATCTCAAGGCCGAAGCCGCCCTGGCCAGATGTCACCTATTAAGTGACATGCTCCAGCCGGCGTCTCCGCGAGAACGTCACTTAATAGGTGACATTACCCCCGGGGCTGCTGGTGCCGGCGGCAAGGCTTACTTCATCACCAACGGCGAGCCCGTGGTCCTCTGGGCTTGGATCAACCAGCTCCTGCGCGGCGTGGGGTCACCGGAGATAACGAAACATATTTCCCTGGGCGCCGCCTATGCCGCCGGCGGCGTGCTCGAAGCCCTGTGGCGCGTGCTGCCGTTGAAAGGCGAGCCGCCGATGACCCGCTTCGTCGCCAAGGAAATGGCCACCGACCACTGGTTCGACATCTCCGCCGCCCGCCGCGACCTCGGCTACAACCCGCGCGTCACGATGGCCGCCGGCACCGCGGAGCTGATCGAATATCTGAAGCTAGGCGGGTAGGGCGAATCCTCCGGATGAGCCGCGGGGGGGGGGGGGG
>JAQSDJ010000202.1:10244-14772 GCA_029945855.1 Lacunisphaera sp. | reverse complement strand
CAAGCAGGCGGCGGACATGATCATCACCGATGACAACTTCGCCTCCATCGTCGCGGCCGTCGAGGAGGGACGTGGCATCTACGACAACATCCGTAAGACGCTCCAATACCTGCTGGCGGGCAATACCGGTGAACTACTGCTCATGATGATCGCCGTCATCTTCGGCCTGCCCGCCCCGCTCCTGCCCATCCACCTTCTCTGGATCAACCTCGTCACCGACGGCCTGCCGGCGCTCTGCCTGGCCACTGATCCCATCGATCCCGACGTGATGAAGCGGCACCCGCGCCACCGCACTGAACGCCTCACGGACCGCGGTTTCCTTCGGACGATGGCCTTCACCGGTTTCCTTACGGCGGGGGTCGCGTTCGCCGTTTACTATCACGGCCTACAGACGGGCACCACGGAAACGGCGCGCGCCTCCGCCTTTGCCGTGCTCGTCTTTGCCGAGCTCCTGCGTTCCTTCGGGGCGCGCAGCGAGACCAAGCCGGTCTGGCGCATTTCCCTGTCCACGAACATCAGCCTCGTCGTCGTGGTGGCCGTCTCCTTCGGCCTCCAGGTGTGGAGCCAGCACAACGCGACGCTGGGTCGTTTCCTGAAGACCGCCCCGATGTCGTTCGCCGACTGCCTCTGGCTGCTCGCCCTCGGTGCCATCCCGCTGGTGGTCCTCGAACTGGCCAAGGTGGTGCGGCATTCCGCCCGCCAACCTGGTCCCGATCCCAAGGTGAAAACATGAATACCACGACAACCACGCTCACGCCCGGCCTGCTCCGCGGGATCGACGCCTACTGGCGGGCGGCGAACTACCTGTCCGTCGGCCAGATATTTCTCCGCGACAATCCGCTGCTGCAGCGGCCGTTGGTGCTCAGCGACGTGAAGCGCATGTTGCTCGGCCACTGGGGCACGACGCCCGGGCAGAATTTCATCTACACGCACCTGAACCGAGTCATCAGGAAGTTCGACCTCGATATGATCTACGTCTCAGGCCCCGGCCATGGCGGCCCGGCGGTCGTGAGCCACACCTACCTCGAGGGTTCTTACAGCGAAATCTATCCGCACATCAGCCAGGATGAGGCCGGGCTGCAAAAGCTCTTCCGGCAGTTTTCCTTTCCCGGCGGGATACCGAGCCATGCCTCGCCGGAAACGCCGGGCTCGATCCATGAGGGCGGGGAGCTCGGTTATTCGCTCAGCCACTCGTTCGGGGCGGTGTTCGACAATCCCGGACTGGTCGTCGCCTGTGTGGTCGGCGACGGGGAGGCGGAGACCGGGCCGTTGGCCACGGCGTGGCACTCGAACAAGTTCCTTGATCCCCTCACCGACGGCGCGGTGCTGCCGATTTTGCACCTCAACGGCTACAAGATCGCCAATCCGACCCTGCTCGCCCGCATCACCCGCGAGGAACTGGACCAGTTGCTCCGGGGCTACGGGTGGACGCCGATATTTGTCGAGGGCCACGAGCCCACGTTGATGCACGAAGCGATGGCGACGGCACTCGATCGGGCGGTGGAGCAGATCAAAGCATACCAGCAGAACGCCCGCGTTCATGGCCTCACGACCCGGCCGCGCTGGCCGATGATCGTGCTCCGCTCCCCCAAGGGCTGGACCGGGCCCAAGGTCGTCGATGGCCGGCGGGTGGAGGGCACCTTCCGCTCGCATCAGGTGCCGCTGCACCCGGCCGCGCATCCCGGACACCTGCGGCTGTTGGCGGACTGGTTGCGGAGCTACCGGCCGGAGGAACTGTTCGATGCGGCGGGCCGGCTTAAACCGGAACTGGCGGAACTCGCGCCCCGGGGGGAACGGCGCATGGGGGCGAATCCCCACGCCAACGGCGGCCGGTTGCTCCGTGATCTGCAGCTGCCCGATTTCCGCGAATATGCCGCGGCGGTGCCCGCGCCGGGCGCGCCCGGCATCGGCGACACCCATGTGCTCGGGCCTTTCCTGCGCGACGTGGCGAAACTCAACGACGGACCGCGGAACTTTCGCGTGTTCGGACCGGACGAGACGGTCTCCAACGGGCTCGAAGCGCTTTTTGAAGCCACCAACCGCCAGTGGGACGCCGCGACCGAACCGGGCGACGAGTGGCTCGCGCCCACCGGTCGCGTGCTGGAAATGCTCAGCGAACACCAGTGCGAGGGCTGGCTCGTGGGCTACCTGCTCACGGGGCGGCACGGACTCTTCAACTGTTACGAGGCGTTCATCCACATCATCGACTCGATGTTCAACCAGCACGCCAAGTGGCTGAAGGTCACGGCGCAACTGCCGTGGCGGAGGAAGATCGCCTCGCTGAACTACCTGCTGGCCTCGCATGTCTGGCGCCAGGACCACAACGGCTTTTCGCACCAGGATCCGGGTTTCATCGCGCACGTGGTGGACAAGAAGGCCGCGATCGTGCGCGTCTACCTGCCGCCGGATGCCAACTGCCTGCTGTCGGTGATGGACCACTGCCTGCGCAGCCGGCACTACGTGAACGTCGTCATCGCGGGCAAACACCCGGCCCCGCAGTGGCTGGACATGGCCGCCGCCGCCAAACACTGCGCCGCGGGCATCGGCATCTGGCCTTGGGCGGGCAGCGAGCCGGGCGGGGAACCCGACGTGGTCATGGCTTGCTGCGGCGACGTGCCCACGCTCGAGACGCTCGCGGCCGTCACGATCCTGCGCGAGTTTCTGCCCGCGCTGCAGATCCGCGTCGTCAATGTCGTCGATCTGATGAAGCTGCAACCGCCCGGCGAGCACCCGCACGGATTGAGCGACGCGGACTTCGACGAACTCTTCACGCCGGACAAGCCGGTCATCTTCGCCTTCCATGCCTATCCGTGGCTGATCCACCGGCTGACCTACCGCCGCACCAATCACGACAACATCCACGTCCGCGGCTACAAGGAGGAAGGCACCATCACCACGCCCTTCGACATGACGGTGCTGAACGACCTGGACCGTTTCCATCTCGTGATGGACGCCATCGACCGCCTGCCGCAGACCGGCGAGGCCGGCCTCCGGCTGAAGCAGCGGCTCGCGGAGAAGCTGGTCGAGCACAAGCGCCACATCAGCGAGCAGGGCGAGGACCTGCCGGAAATCCGGCAGTGGGAGTGGAGCGCGGCAAAAACCGGCGGGCGTGAAGCGCGCGCCGACGAGGCCCGGGCCAACACAAAACGTGCGCTTGAGGGATGGGAAAACGAAGGCGGCGAGATTCCGCCCGCCGGGCGCGGCTGCGGAGCCGGCGGCGGAATGGAGCGCAAACGCCAACCGCCCGAAAGACTGCCGCTTTCGGGTTTCACCCCATAGGTCCCGGGCACGCTTTCGCCTAGCATCCGCCTTGGCGACGCCCGTCCGACGCCGGACGGGCCGAGCCGTTCACCTCAACCCCCAGACATTTATGCTCCACAACATCAAGGAACTCTACGGCCACAAACTCGCCGCCTCGGATGGCGACATCGGCCACGTGCAGGATTTTTATTTCGACGACCAAACCTGGGTGATCCGCTACCTCGTCGCGGACACGGGGTCCTGGCTGACGGGACGGCAGGTGCTCGTCACCCCACACGCCTTCGGAGAATGGGACCGGCAGGAAAAGACCCTCCAGGTGAAGCTGAGCAAAAAGCAGATCGAAAACAGTCCTTCGATCGATACGCACCAACCGGTTTCCCGCCAATACGAGGAAGAATACTACAGGTATTACGGCTGGCCGACTTATTGGAACGGCGACGCGATGTGGGGCCCCGGCGGCTATCCCTTGGCCAACCCGACGGCCCCGGTTCAGGGTGGGGTGCTGCCCAAGCACCACCATCGGGCGGAGAAACATCTGCGCAGCGCCCACGCGGTCACCGGCTACCAGATCCAGACGGCCGAGGGGGCGATCGGCACCGTGAGCGGCTTTATGGTGGACGACCGGAGCTGGGCGATCGGTGAACTGGCCGTCGACGCCGGCCACTGGTATGCCGGCAAGGAAGTCCTGATCCCGACCGGCAAGGTCGAGCGCATCAGCTACGAGGACTCGGCCGTTTTCGTGAGCCTCACCAAGGCGGATATCCAGCACACGGCGGAACACCACGTCGCAAAATCCGGCGCCTGAGCGGCGCGGCCCAACAAAGCGGAATCATCATGAAAGGCTATGTGCAAAATATCGAAACCCTCGCCATCAAGAATGACGAGTTTCGCCGGGTGGTCTACACGGCGAAGAATTGTCAGCTCGTCCTCATGGCGCTGAAACCCCAGGAAGAGATCGGGGCGGAAGTCCACCAGCTCGACCAGTTCTTCCGGGTGGAGGAGGGCGCCGGCGAGGCGATGCTCGATGGCGTCCGGACGGCGATCCAAGCGGGCTTCGCGGTGGTCGTCCCGGCGGGCGTCAAGCACAACATCATCAATACCGGCAGCGTTCCCCTGAAGCTCTACACGCTCTATGCGCCCCCGAATCATCGGGATGGCGTCGTCCACCACACCCGGGCCGAGGCGGAGGCCGATCACGAGCACTTTGACGGCAAGACGACGGATTAGCAGGACGGAACGATGCGATCGCCGAGGGGTGGGACGGGGG
>JAQSDJ010000202.1:0-10234 GCA_029945855.1 Lacunisphaera sp. | reverse complement strand
TGGACCGTGGCCTCCGGACAGGGTTTCCGCGGCGCGCAGCCTGAACCGCGGCCGGAGGCCACGTTCCACCATTTGGTGAGCCACCGGGCTGGTCCGCCATGGACTGAATTTATTTCGCGTCAATTTGCGTCATTCGCGGGAAGCTGACTGCATGATCCCGGCGTCGCGCCGGCCGCACACGCCGGCACGCCAGGCTCCGGCTTCCGCTCACGGCGTCGGGTCGACGGGGGCGCGATTCGCGCTGATGAGCCTGGCGGGCGCAGGTGTTCCCCCGCCGAGGCCGCCGCGCGGGTAATACCCCATGGTTGCCCGGTGCCGCGGTGCCTAGACTGACCGTCGGTCCGAGCCTCCTGTTTCCCGCCCATCAGGGAGAGTGGGTGACCGGACAAGTATGGAAATTAACCGCAAATCCTCCCATACCGGCACCGTCGTCTCGGTCCGCGGCAGCGTGGTGGACATGCGGTTCGCTGCGCGGCTGCCCCCCATCCACACTTTGCTGCGCGCCGGAAACGAGCAACAGATCGCCATCGAGGTGCTGGCGCAGCGGGATGCGCGGCATGTGCGGGGCATTGCCCTGACGCCCACGCAGGGTCTCGCCCGCGGCATGGCGGTGGAAGATAGCGGCGGCCCGCTCAAGGCCCCGGTGGGGCAGGCGATCCTCTCGCGGATGTTCGACGTGTTCGGCCACCCCATCGACCGCGCAGGGGAACTGTCCGATGTGCAATGGCGCTCGGTGCACCGGGCCCCGCCGCCGCTGGCGCGGCGTTCCACCCAGTCCGAGGTCTTCGAGACGGGCATCAAGGTCATTGATGTGCTCGTCCCCCTGGAGAAGGGCGGCAAGGCGGGCCTCTTCGGCGGGGCGGGCGTGGGCAAGACGGTCCTGCTCACGGAAATGATCCACAACATGGTCGGCCATCACGAGGGCGTGAGCATCTTCTGCGGCATCGGCGAGCGCTGTCGTGAAGGGGAGGAGCTTTATCGCGAGATGAAGGCGGCCGGGGTGCTGCCGCACATGGTGATGCTCTTCGGTCAGATGAACGAGCCGCCGGGCGCGCGCTTCCGTGTGGGGCATGCGGCGCTGACGATGGCCGAGTATTTCCGCGACGACGAACACCGCGACGTGCTGCTGCTCATCGACAATATCTTCCGCTTCATCCAGGCCGGCTCGGAGGTCTCCGGCCTGATGGGGCAGATGCCCTCGCGCCTGGGCTATCAGCCCACCCTGGGCACGGAACTGGCGGGCCTGGAGGAGCGCATCGCCAACACGGACACCGGCGCGATCACCTCGATCCAAGCCGTGTATGTGCCGGCGGACGACTTTACCGACCCGGCGGCGGTGCATACCTTCTCCCACCTTTCCGCTTCCATCGTGCTCTCGCGCAAGCGCGCGAGCGAGGGCCTTTACCCGGCCATCGATCCGCTCCAATCCAGTTCCAAGATGGCCACGCCGGGCATAGTCGGCGCCCGGCACTACGCCCTGGCGCAGGAAATCCGGCGGACGCTGGCGCAATATGCGCAGCTCAAGGACATCATCGCCATGCTCGGGCTCGAGCAGCTTTCGCCCGAGGACCGCAATGTCGTGGCCCGCGCCCGCCGCCTGGAGCGGTTTCTCACCCAGCCGTTTTATACCACCGAGCAATTCACCGGGCTCAAAGGCAAGCTCGTCAGCCTGTCGGATTCGCTCGACGGCTGTGAACGCATCCTGCGCGACGAGTTCAAGGACTACCCCGAAAGCGCGCTCTACATGATCGGGAATATTGACGACGCCAAGGCGAAGCGGAAATCGAGCCCGGCGCCAAAGGCCGGGCCTAAGCCGGACACCAGGCTTGTGGGCAAAACGCCCCCCGGACCGCCACCGGAGAAACCCACCGCGCCGCCCCAGCCGGCCGCCGAACCCGCCTCCGCCACGCATGACGCTTAAAATCCTCCTGCCTTTTCAAGTTTACGCCGCCCAGTCTGGGGTGACGCGCATTGTCGCGGAAACCACCGGGGGTTCGTTCGGTCTGCTGCCGCACCGGCTCGACTGTGTGGCTGCGCTCGTGCCCGGCATCCTCACCTATGAAACCGAGGCGGACGGCGAAGTGTTCGTGGCCGTGGACGAGGGGGTGATGGTCAAGACCGGTCCGGACGTGCTGGTGTCGGTCCGGCGCGCGCTCGGCGGCGCGGATCTCGGCCAGTTGCGCGAGGCGGTGGAAAAGGAATTTCTGACGCTCGACGAGCATGAGCAAAGCACCCGCACCGTCATGGCGAAGCTGGAGTCCGGTTTTCTCCGTCGCTTCGCCACCTTTCAAAATGAGTGACCCCGCGTCCAAGAATCCCGCGCCGCGCACGCCGACCCTGGCCGGACAGGTCGGGGCCAAGGCTGCGCGCAAACTCCAGGCACGGCGGAACAGCCGGCCAGGAGTCTGGTTCGGTCTCGGTATGATGGGCTTGATTGGTTGGTCGGTTGTCGTGCCCACCCTGTTGGGCGCGGGGCTCGGGATCTGGCTGGACCGGACGTATCCGGGCGGGCGTTCCTGGACGCTCGCGCTCCTGGTGGCCGGGCTCGCCGTCGGCTGCCTGAACGCCTGGCTGTGGGTCGCCAAGGAGGAGAAGTCCATGCGGGAAGAACCGGAGAATTCACATGAAGAGTAATCTACTGACCGTTATTCTGGCCGGAGCCGCCGGCATGGTTCTCGGGATGATTTTCTTCGGCGGCCTGTGGTGGACGGTGCGCCGCGCCCTGGTGTCCCGCCGGCCGGCCCGGTGGTTTCTCGGCAGCCTGCTGCTGCGGATGGGGCTGGCGGTCGCCGGGTTTTATTTCGTGGGCGGCGGACAGTGGCAGCGGCTGCTGCCGTGTCTGCTCGGGTTCATCGTCGCGCGCTTCGTGGTAGTGCGCCTCACCTCAAAACCGGAGCCCCGCCATGCGCCTTAGTCCCGACGAGGTCATCTACTGGCAACAGGGCTTTTTCAAGCTGAACGCCACCATCGCGTTTACGTGGGGCTTGATGCTCGTGCTCGCCGTGGGCGCAAAACTGATCACGCGCAAACTCACGGTCGAGCACACGCGTTCGCGCTGGCAGAACCTGCTGGAGATTGTGGTGACCAATATCACCCGGCAGATCGAGGAGGTCGGTCTAAGCAATCCAAGGAAGTATCTGGGGTTTCTGGGCACGCTCTTCCTTTTTATCGCCGCGGCGAGCCTCTGCACCGTGATTCCCGGCTACGAGCCGCCCACCGGTTCGCTCTCGACCACGGCGGCGCTCGCCCTGTGCGTGCTGGTCGCGGTGCCGCTCTTTGGCATCGAGGATCAGGGTCTGGGCGGATACCTGAAGTCCTACATCAAGCCGACGGTCGTCATGCTCCCGTTCAACCTCATCAGCGAGGTCTCGCGCACGCTGGCCCTGGCGGTTCGCCTGTTCGGCAACATGATGAGCGGGGCGATGATCATCGCCATCCTGCTTACGATCACGCCGTTCATCTTCCCGGTCGTCATGACCCTGCTCGGCCTGCTCACCGGCATGGTGCAGGCCTACATCTTCAGCATCTTGGCGGCGGTTTACATCGCCGCCGCCACCCGCACCCGCGAGCCCAAACCCGAGCCCGCTCCCTCAACCTGAACCTCAGGACATCCCATGGACAACATGACTATCATCGCCGTGGCCGCCATCGCCACCGCCGGTTTCGCCACCAGCATCGGCTGTATCGCCCCCGCGCTCGGCGAGGGGCGCGCGGTCGCCACCGCGCTGACGGCTCTGGCCCAGCAGCCCGACGCTTCCGCCACCATCACCCGCACGCTCTTCGTCGGCCTGGCGATGATCGAATCCACCGCGATCTACTGCTTCGTGGTCTCGATGATCCTGATCTTCGCCAATCCGTTCTGGAATCACGTCATTGCCGGCGCGGCGCAGGCGGCGGGGGTGGGGAAATAACGCCATGCTCATCGACTGGTTCACCGTCGGCGCGCAGGCGCTCAACTTCCTCATCCTGGTGTGGCTGATGAAGTGTTTCCTTTATCAGCCCGTGCTCGACGCCATTGATGCGCGGGAGAAAAAGATCGCCGCGGAGCTGGCAGATGCTGACGCGAAAAGGGCCGAGGCCAAAAAGGAGCGGGACGAGTTCGAGCACAAGAACGAGGAATTCGACCAGCACAGAGCCGGGCTCCTGACCAAGGCGACGGAGCAGGCCAAGGGGGAAGGGGACAAGCTGCTCGGCGAAGCGCGGCAGGCCGCCGACACGCTGGGCGCCAAACGACAGGAAGCGCTCCTTCGCGAAGCGAAGAACCTCAACCAGGCCATCACCCGGCGGGCGCAGCAGGAGGTCTTTGCCATCGCCCGCAAGGCGCTCGCCGACCTCGCTTCGGCGAAACTGGAGGAGCGGATGGGGGAGCTTTTCACCCGCCGGCTGCGGGCACTGGACACAGACGCCAAGGCCAGGCTCGCCGGGGCGGTCAAAGCCCGGTCCGAACCGGTGCGCGTGCGCAGCGCGTTTGACCTCCCGGAGAAGCAACGCGCCGCGATCCAGCAGGCGCTCAACGAAACCCTCTCGGCCGACGTGCCGCTCCGGTTTGAAACCGCCCCCGACCTGGTGAGCGGGATCGAACTCACCGCGAACGGGCAGAAAGTGGCTTGGAGCATCGCCGATTACCTGGCCGCGCTCGAAAGATACGTCGGCGAACTGCTGCAAGAGAAAGCCCCGCCTGCGCCTGGGGCGCCGGCCGGGCCGGCTCCCGTCGCAACATGAACGAGGCGCCCGAAAGCACCACGCTGGAAACCGTCTTGGACCGCGCGTTCACCGGCCTCGCGCAGGCGCGCGACCGCTTCGCGTTGCGATTGGAGCCGCACGAAGTGGGGATGATCACAAACGTCTCCACCGGCATCGCCCGCGTGTCCGGCCTGCCCGGGGTGGGTTTTGAGGAGTTGGTGACGTTCCCCGGCGGCGTCACCGGCATCGCCTTCAACGTGGACGAGGACGAAGTCGGCGTCGTGCTCCTGGGCGACTACTCGCAGTTGCACGCCGGCGACGAGGTCGGACGCACGGGGCGGGTGATGGACGTGCCCGTGGGCGACGGATTGCTGGGCCGGGTGATCGATCCGCTGGGCCGGCCGCTTGACGGCCTCGGGCCGGTGGACACCAGCCGGCGCCTGCCGATCGAGCGCCCCGCCGCCGCCATCATGGATCGCGCGCCCGTCACCGTGCCGCTCCAGACCGGGCTCAAGGTCATCGATGCGCTCATTCCCATCGGGCGGGGCCAGCGCGAATTGATCCTCGGCGACCGCCAGACGGGCAAGACCGCCATCGCGCTCGACACGATCCTGAACCAGCGTGGACAGGAAGTGCTGTGCATTTATTGCGCCATCGGCCAGCGCGCGGCCTCGGTCGCCAAGGCCGTGGCGATCCTGCGCGCGCAAGGGGCGCTGGCCTACACCGTCGTGGTCGTGACCGAGGGCAACGACCCGCCGGGACTCGCCTACATCGCACCTTATGCGGCGACCAGCATCGCGGAGCATTTCATGGAGGCGGGCCGCGACGTGCTGATCGTCTATGACGACCTCACCCAGCATGCCCGCGCCTATCGCGAACTCTCCCTCCTGCTGCGCCGTCCGCCCGGCCGCGAAGCCTTTCCCGGGGATATTTTCTACATTCATTCGCGCCTGCTGGAACGGGCCACCCATCTCGGCGAGGAACGGGGCGGCGGCTCGTTGACCGCGCTGCCGGTCATCGAAACGGAGGCCCAGAATATTTCCGCCTACATCCCGACCAACGTCATCTCGATCACCGACGGCCAGATCTACCTCTCCCCGTCCTTGTTTGAGCTGGGCGTGCTGCCCGCGGTCGATGTCGGCAAGTCCGTGTCGCGGGTCGGCGGCAAGGCCCAGCGCGCCGCCTACCGCGCGGTGGCCGGCGACCTCAAGCTCGCCTATGCGCAGTTCGAGGAACTGGAGACCTTCGCCCGCTTCGGCGCCCGCCTCGATGAAGACACGCGCAAATCCATCGAGCATGGCCGCCGCATCCGCGCCTGCCTCCAGCAGCCGGAATTTTTCCCGGTCGCCGTGCCCGCCCAGATCACGATCCTGCTGGCCCTGACGGCCGGCCTGTTCGATGCGGTGCCCTTGGACAAAATGGCGGAGGCCGAGCACGCCGTGCGCGAAGCCGCGGCCCGGCTCCCGGCGGAGTTGACCGATCATTTGACGGCGGCCGACAAACTCAGGGACGAGGACCGCGCGGCCATCATCGAAACCGGACGCCAGGCGCTCGCGCCGTTTCAATCCCCAGCAGCCACCAAGCCGGAGCCGAAAGCCGGAGCCGGACCACCCACCGGGAATATTTCATGAACCACACGATGCAGATCCAAATCAACACCGGCCCTAACATCCCGGGCCGGGAGGCCCTGTCCGCCCATGTCACCAGCGTCGTCGAGCACGCCCTGAGCCACTTCCGGGAGCTGGTCACGCGGGTGGAAGTCCATCTGTCGGATGAGAACGGTCCCAAGGACGGGGCAGGGGACATGCGTTGCGCGATGGAGGCCCGGCTCGAGCATCATCAGCCGATCGCTATCACCCACGAGGCGGCGACGCTGCACCAGGCGATTGACGGCGCGGCCGACAAGCTGGCCCGCCTGGTCGGACATACCCTCGGGCGGCAACGTGAGGAAAGAGATCGGCGGACCGACCCGCCTCCGCCCGGGTCGGAACTCCCCGGGCCTGCATGAGCGCTACCACCGCAAGTCTGCGCCGGAAGATTGGCAGTGCCGGTGATCTCCAGTCCGTCGTCCGCACCATGAAGGCCATGGCGGCCTCGAGCATCGGCCAATACGAGCAATCCGTGCGCGCGCTGGGTGACTATGCCCGCACCGTGGAATTGGGGTTGGGCCTGTGCCTGCGGACCGGAGATCCGGAGCAAACGCCGGTGGCCCCGGCAAAACCCGCCGCCGCGGGTGCGATGGGCGCGGTCGTGTTCGGCTCCGACCAGGGTCTGGTGGGCCAGTTCAACGAGGTGGTCGCCGATTTTGCCGTCAAGGCCCTCTCCGCACTGCCCGGACAGCCGCAGGTCTGGGCCGTGGGTGAACGGGTGCATGCGCGCCTGGTGGACGCCGGCCTCCAAGTGGCGGGACTCTATCCCGTGCCCAATTCCGTCAAGACCATCACGCCGCTGGTCGGCCGGATTCTCGTCGAGCACGAGAGCCAGCACGGGCAAGGTGAGGCCGCCGAACTTCACCTGTTCTACAACCGTCCCGCGGCTGGTGCGGTTTTTGCGCCCGCCCGCCAGCGGCTGCTCCCGCTGGATGCAGCCTGGCACCGCCAGTTCGCCGGGGTTCCCTGGCCGACGAAGATCCTGCCTGAAATTGTCGGCGACCACACGCTGACCCTGCGCGCACTCATCCGCGAGTATCTGTTTGTTTCGCTCTTCCGCGCCTCGGCGGAATCCCTCGCGAGCGAGAACGCGAGCCGTCTGGCGGCGATGGAGCGCGCCGACCGCAACATTGACGACTTGCTGGGGGAGATGAAACGCGGCTTTCACCAATTGCGGCAAAGCGGCATCGATCAGGAACTCTTCGATGTCATTTCCGGCTTCGAGGCGCTCAACCCGCGAAGCGGTAGCCCGGGGAGACACCAGCGGGCGAGCCGACGCACCGCCGGGTGACGGAAACTACGGCGTCGGATCGACGGGGGCGCGGTGCCGCCGGTATTTCAGGTCGCGGCTGTAGCGGAGCTTGAACGAGGCGCCCAGGCTGTTGCCGCCGGGGCCGTAGGTGTGGTTCAACGCGACGCCCACCATCCAGTGGCTCATGATCTGACGGTTGCGGCGCGTGGGGATCTCCCAGAGCACGCCGGGCCGGATCGTGAAGATGTCCTCCTCGGAATTCCCTATCAGCCGGGTCGTGTCGCACGAGGCCTCGAAGGTGTAGTGCCAGTTGGCGCGATCGAGGACCCAGCCGCCGGTGATGCCGGTCGAGCTCTCCTGGAAGGAATTTTTCCCGAAGGTGCCCGGCACGGCGGTCTGCGCGATGTTGTCGCCGCGCAGGCCCACGAAGATCCGCAGGTCCGGATGCGACTCGAGCCGGTGCGAGAAGGTGATGTAGGACCGCAGGTGGCGCAGCCCGTCGGTCAGTTCGGCCGGCGGCCGGCCGGTGGGAAATTCGTAATCGAGGCCGACGCCGGTTTCCCAGCCGGGGATCAGGCGTTGCCCGAGATTGTATTTCGCGCCGAGCTTGAGGCTGGCCGCGCCGTAGTTTTCGAACGCCCGGACCTCCCGGTGCCCGTGGCTGAAATAGAGATTGCTGGTGGCGCCGACCTCGCAGTTCTCCGTGAGCCCGTAACGCAGGTTCGTGGTCAGGCGCAGGTGGTCCTTTTTCTGCCAGTCGCCCAGATGCGGATTGACCGAAAGCCGGAAGCCATACTTCTGCAGCGTGCCCGGCAGATGACTGTGAAAGACCTCGTCCAGGATCAGCTCGTCGTCGCCGAGGGCCTGCAGGGAGGAGACCGGCTTGACCCCGGCCGGGGTGTTGGGCGGGCGGGTGTCGCCCACCCGGGCGGCCAGGCCCGGGCGGGCCGCCCGCAGGGCGAAACCCAGGGCGAACAGACCGCGGCGTATCCGGCGATCCGCCCGGCCGCCCGGATTGTCACGCGCGTGATGAGCACAGGGACCGGGTCCGGTCGTTGGTTCGGTGCGTGGCGCAAGGCCGGGGCCGGAAGAGGTTGTCATGGGAGGTCCCGGGATGAAGCCGGAACACCCGCGACTATATCGGGCCACCGGGCCGGAGGGTAGGGGGTGTTGACATCATAGCTTTCCGACGGCGTCGGGATTCCTCCGCACCTCCGGCGCATCTGGCGGTCATGATGAGGCCGCGCGGGGTCTTCGCCCTGATCATCCGCCGGCGAACCTCCATGCTTCCGACCAAGATAATCATTCCATTGCTGGCCGCGTCCTGCCTGTGCTGGTTCGCCTTCCCGCTGGCGGCCCAGACCCCGCCGGTGGTCCACGACCCCCATGCCACCGCGAGCGCCCTGCTCCCGGCCTCCGGACCCCTCGGGGCCATTCATGCCCACGTCTGTGGGTTTCATTTTTACAGCGGCGACCCGCAGCGTGCGCTGCGGGTGCACCACTATTGCTCGCACCTCAACCCGGACGTTTTCCAGTGCGTCATCTACGACTCGGACCAGGCGAATGCGCGGTTGATCGGGATCGAATACATCATCAGCGAAAAACTTTTTATCCAGCTGCCCGCGGACGAAAAGCAATTGTGGCACAGCCATCGCTACGAGGTCATGTCCGGCCTGCTCACCGCGCCCGGAATGGCCGCCGGAGCGGAAAGGGAATTGATGCAGGAACTCGTCAACACCTACGGCAAGACGTGGCATCTCTGGCAGGTGGATCGCGGCGACACCGTGCCCCTCGGGTTGCCGAAGCTCATGATGGGCTTTACGGCCGATGGACAGGCGAGCGCACCCATGGTGGCCGCCCGGGATCGCGAGCAGGGGATCGATCCGGCCCAAGTGAAGGCCCGCCGCGTGGAATTCTCCCCCCGGCCGGTCGCGGCCGGGGCCGACGTCTGGCAGCAATCACCGGCCTTTCAGATCAAAGACGATCTGCTCCCGTCGGTGCGGTCGGCTCCCCGACCTTAAACAGGGGAAAAGCATTCGGCCCTATCGGTTATCCTGATGCCAGTGAACACATCCTGATGTCGATGGGGTGAACGACCCATCGGGTTAGGCCCCATACTCGTCGTTCACGCAAAAGGGTATCTTTCGCGCGTATGAATATGAAAACCCTAATGCTTTTGCCCGTGGTGGCGCTGGGCGCGATCCTTTGCCTCCCGGTTTCCGGAACCTCGCAGGTTTTGCTTACCGCCTCGGATTTCACCCTGCTTGCCGGCACCGCCGTCTCCGTAGGCGGTCCCGGTCCCAATTCCATCCTCAACGGCCATGTCCATGGTGCCGCCGGCACCTCCGGTTTCCCACCGGCCACCGTGGCGGGCAATGTCCTCAGTGGCGCGGCCGCGACCGTGATCGCGGCGCCCAACGGCATCACCGTCCAGGCCCTGGCTGATCTCAACACCGCCCGCAATGCGCTGGCCGCCATGGTCTCCCCGCCGGCCAACAACATGACCGGCCAGGACCTCGGGACGCTGGCCGCCCCGCTGGCCCCCGGCGTTTATGCGTTCAACACCTCCGCCCTGCAGAACGGGGCGCTCGTGCTCGATGCCCAGGGTCAGAACGGCGTGGCCTGGGTGTTCCAGTTCGGCACCTTCTAC
>JAQSDJ010000201.1:5606-14879 GCA_029945855.1 Lacunisphaera sp. | reverse complement strand
TCATCGTGGAGGGGGACGCGGCGGCCTTGCCGTGAAGTTTCTTCGCCTCCTCGCGGGCGCGGCGCAGCGCGTCCCAGCGGACATCCATCTGGATGCCGGCGGGCACGACCGCGTCGAGGCGCTTGGTGATGGCCGGGTGCAAAGCGGGCGGACGGACGTTGCCTTTCATGGGGCCGGTGGGGGTTGGAATATTCTTTGGTAGGTCGGAATTCAGCCCCGACTTCGTGGTGTCGGGCATGAAGCCCGCCCTGCTCGGAGCCACGCTGACGTGTTTCGCCGCAACCGCCGCCGGCGGCGGCGCCGCGCCTTCAATCGGCAGGCCGGCCACGCTGGCGGCATCGCCGGTGACAACCGCGATGTCCTGGCCGATGAGGACGGTGTCATCCAGCTTGATGCGCCACGCCTTGAACTTTCCGGCGAAGGACGCCTCGACGGGATAGACGGCCTTGTCGGTCTCGAGTTCGCAGAGCACGTCGTCCTGCTTCACGGGATCGCCGGGCTTTTTGCTGAGCGCGACCACCCGCGCCGAGCGCAGGCCCTCGCCCATGATCGGCACGCGGACGATGATGTCGCTCGTGCCGGCGATGACGGTGTTCTGCGGGGCATGGGTGGCCGATTGAGCCGGCACTTGTAGGTCGGGGTTTATCCCCGACATCACAGCCGTCGTGTCGGGCATAAAGCCCGACCTACCTCCGAAATTCACCGACACGGTGCGCCAGACGGCGTCGAGGATGCGCGGCACATCGGGCAGCGCGGCGTATTCGTAGATGGGGTTGTAGCCGATGACCACCGGGCCCTTCGACACCAACACGGGGGGAGCCTTCAGCGCGGCCCAGAGGTCGGGCTGGCTCAGGATGTGGGTGACGATCATCTGGCCGACGGAGCAGGCTTCCGTGTCCTCCTGCACGATGACGAGCCGGCCGGTCTTGCGCACCGAGGCCTCGAGGGCGGCCTTGTCCCACGGCGCGATGGAGCGCAGGTCGATCAGGTCCACGCCGACCTCGCCCTGCAGCTGGGCGACGGCCTCCGAGGCCTTCTCCACCGTGTTGCCCCAGGCGACGAGGGTGAGGTCGTCGCCCTCCTGGCAAATGCGCGCGGAGCCGAACGGGATGGAGACCACGGGCGTGGCGATCGTGCGCTCCGCCCAGAGCATGTGCTTCGGCAGGAGCACCAGCGTGATGTCCTCCGCGTGCATCGCGGTCCAGAGCAGGCCGGCGGCGTCCTCGGGCGTGCTGGGGATGACGATGTTGATGCCGGGAAAATGTGCGAAGACCGCCTCGTTGGCCTGCGAATGCCAGATGCCGCCGCCGGGCAGGTAGGCGCCGTAGGGCGCGTAGAAGACCGCGGGCACCTTCCATTCGCCGTTCGAGCGCCAGCGGAGGTTGGCGAGATTGGCCACGAGCTGGTTGAAGCCCGGGTAGATGAAGTCGATGAACTGGATCTCGAAGACCGGGCGGCGGCCGTAGAGCGCGAGACCGCCCGCGAGGCCGATGATGGTGGACTCCGCCAGCGGCGAGTTGAACACCTGGCCGGGAAAATCCGTGGAAAGCTTCTGCGTGAGCCGGAACACGCCGCCCTTCGGGTCCTCCACGTCCTCACCGAAGATGATGCGGCCCGGGTCGGCGTCGAGGCCGGCGCGCAGCGTGCGGTTGATCAGGTCGCCCATGCGGTAGGTGCCGGCCTTGAAGAGTTCCTCGTGCAGCTCCGGCGCCGGCCCGGTCGTCTCGAGCAGCAACTCGTCGGCGCGCGGGTTTTCCGCGGCCTCGGCGGCGGCGTAATCCCGGCGCACCTTCTCCTTCAGCTCGGTCTCGAGCGACGCGAATTCCTGCTCGGTCAGCTCGCCGTCCTTGATCATCCGGTCCTTGAGGTGGCGGATCGGGTCGAATTTCTCGAGGGCCGCGAGGTCCTCCTTCGAGCGGTAGAGCGTGTGGTCGTCCGAGCTGGTGTGGCTGGACAGGCGCTCCGTCTTCACCCAGAGGAACACCGGGCCGCGGCCCGCCCGCAGGTCCGCGATGGCCTGGCGGCCGGCCGCGTGGACGACCTCGGCGTCGGCGCCGTCGACCTGCTGCCACCGGGTCTTGTCCAGCACGCCGAGCACGAGCGGGTTGGTGGCGCGCGTGGGCGTCGAGATGCCGTAGGCGTTGTCCTGGACGAGGAACAGCACCGGCAGCTTGCGCTCCACGGCGAAGCTCAGCGCCTCGTAGAAATCGCCCTGCCGCGTGGCGGCGTCGCCGATGCAGGTGACGACGATGCCGTCCTTCTGGTCCAGTTGGAGGCCCCAGGCGATGCCGCAGGCCGGCACGAGCTGGGCGCCGGTCGGCGTGGGCACGCTGACGATGTTCAGTTCGCGCGAGCAGAAGTGCGACGGCATCATGCGGCCGCGCGAGGCCGAGTCGCGCTTGGCGAAATACTCCAGCGCGAGGTGCCGGGTGGTCAGGCCGCGGCCCATGCACAAGCCGCGGTCGCGGTAATACGGCACCAGGAAATCGCTCTCGCGCAGCTGCGCCCCGATCGCCGCCATGGCCTCGTGGCCGCGGCCCGAGACATGGAAATGACCCTTGCCCTGCCGGTTCAGGCTCTCCTCGCGCAGGTCGCCATGACGGCTTTCCAGCATCGTCAGGAGCAGGTGGCGCTTCTGTTCTTTGTTGAGGGTGGCGGCGTGGGCCATGGAGCGTGGATTGGTGTGGCGGGAAGCATCAGCAAATTAGGCGGCCCGGCAACGGATTTTTCGGGGTGCCGCCGGCGCCGGAAAGCACTCCTCCCGGCCGCAGTTGGGGGTTACGCCGATTTGTCGCCATACCGGATATTTCATGGAGCCACGGCGACCTCGCCGTGGTTCGCCCGCCAACCGCAGCGGGGTCGCTGCGGCTCCAGCGCGGTGACCAACCTTCGCCAAGCCTACGGCCCGGCCCGAGGGGCTCACGCTCCCGACGGGATCAGGACGAAGGCCTTCTCCTCCTCGGAGTTGGCGTAGCTGGCCTCGTTCTCGGCTTCTTCCATGGGGGCGAAGCGCTCGGCCTTGAAGCCCAGTTCCGTGCCGGCGCAGAAGGGATCGGGCGGGTTGTGGAGCTCCTCGACGAGCAGGTGGATTTCCGGATGGGCATCGCCCGCGCCGTTCTTGACCGGCTTGCCGTCGACGATGTGCAGCGGCTTCCCCCGCCCCGGCGACATGGACCGCACGGTGTAGGTCACGCCCTTGACCGGCAACGCCGTGTAGGTCTGCAGCGCCCACGCCGGGAAGACATCATCGACACAGACCACCCTGGAGCCGTTTTGCATGGGGCAGAATGAAAACAGTCGCGGGGATTATTCAAGCAACCGCTGCCGAACGCCGATCACCAGAGGGATTGGCCGCAAAAAGGCGTCAGAAGCGCAAAAAAAGACCCCCGAGGTTAACCGCTAATCTGCGCTGATGGCCGCTCATCGTAAACCGGATAGCCATCCGAAGGCCGGCAAGGCTCGTGATTTTCAGCTCCTGCTCGCTCTACTGCTGAGCCAACCCCTTCTCCAGTTCCGCCACGGTGGGCACTGCGCCCTGGAAGGCCTTGGGCAGGTCATCCACCAGCTTGGTCACATAGCCCGACACGCCGATCGGCTTGCTCAAGTCGCGCAGGGCATATTCCGCGATCACCCGGTTCTTGTTGCGGCAAAGGATGAGGCCGATGGACGGCTGGTCACCCGGCTGCCGGTGCCGGTCGTCCACGGCCGATAGATAAAAGTTCACCCCGTGAGATAACTTGCGAGCCGCGTCTTGAGGTAACGTTTGCCCCAAGCGGTTTTCAGATATTTTTCCCGCTTGAACGCATCCTGCTGCACATGGCACGCCTCGTAATAGATAAGCTCTAGCGGACAACGGTGCGCTGTGGATTGCACCTTGCCATCTTGGTGTTGCTGGAATCTCGCTCGCAAATCTCCCGTTGCGCCAACGTAGAGATTGCCGTCTTTGAGACTGCGCAGAACATACACGTAGTAAAATTGATTCATAATGTTGGTATCTCATGGGGTTCATCTTGCCCGCGGCCTCGGGCGTGAAGTCGCGCGCCTTCAGGTCGATCACGATATAGCAGCGCAACTTCAGGTGGTAGAACAGCAGATCGAGGTAGAAATCCTGTCCACCCACCTCCAAGTGCACCTGCCGGCCGACCAGCGCAAAGCCCGCCCCCAGTTCCAGCAGGAATTTCTCCACCTGCACGACGAGTCCCTCCTCGACGGCTCGCTCGTTGGCGTCATCCCGCAGCAGAAGGAAATCAAAGAGGTAGGGATCCTTCGTGATGCCCTGGGCGAGATCGGACAACGCCGGCGGCAGCGTGGCCGAGAAGTTCGTGACCGCCTTCCCCTGCCGGTCGTGCAGCCCGGCCCCGATCTGGAGGGCCAGCACATTGCGCGACCAGCCGTGCTCGATCGCCTTCGCCGCATACCAGAGACGGTCCAACGGCGTTTCGAGTTTATCGAGAAGGACGCAGTGGTGATACCAAGGCAATTGTGCACCCGGCTGGTGCACAATTGCCGGCACGCGTTGATCCGATTGGGCAAGCGGTGCTTGCGCCATTTCGTGACCCAAGGTCTTGGATTCAGTCAATTGTGCAGCAGGCTGCTGCACAATTGGAGCTCCCTTGAGCGTGGCCTCAAGCAATGGTCCAACGGGCTGTTGGATCATTACCGTTTCCGGCCAAGCCTCGGCGAAGGCGCGCATGTATTTCAGGTTACGGGGAGAAAATCCCTGCTGGCCGGGAAACTCTTTCTGGAGGTCGGTGGAGAGCCGGTCGATCACCTTGGTCCCCCAGCCTTCCTTCTTCTGGCGGTCGAGGATCAGCCGGCCGATGTCCCAGTAGAGGGCGAGCAGTTCCCGGTTGGCGGCCAGACCCGCCTTGATGCGGGCCGTCAGCACGCGGGCCTTGATGTCGGCCAGCAACGGCGCGTAGTCCGCGGGCAAGGCGGCGCTGGTTCGGGCTCGGCTGGGGCGCTTGGTCATGACAACCCGCCGTGGCCCCGGCGTGGACCGGAAGCTAGGCGCCCGTGCGCCGCGGCGCAAGGCCTTGCGCAGGGTAAACCAAGAGCGAAGTGCGCTCGGCCAAACCAACGGCCAAAATTCCAAGCAGCCGATATCAACATCCGCAGCCTGACCCCTTATTCCGGCACCTAGCGGAATAGATAATCAGCCAGAAGTTTCTTGGCAATCTTGCGGGTCCAGCGCGCGTCGATCTCGTGTCGATCCTGACGCCATTCGGGAAACACGAATTTATAGTGGCTCACCAGCGGACGAAGCACATCGCACCAGAGCTTCCCGCGAGACTTGGCAAGCTGTCCGTCCCAAATTGGCCAACTCTCCGCCTTAAGCGGACCCCAGTTGGCCTGGATTTCCCGATAGGAGGCCGGGGGCTTGAACCCTCCGATCAATTCGCCGAGCGGTTTCAATGCCGCAACCACGTCTTGCTGCTTGCTCGTGGACTTTTCGGAAAGCTGTTTACCCGAGATGGCCAGGCAGAGGTGCGCAATCCGTCCGAAATCCGAAAGGAAGTAATATTCACACTGGCCCTGTGCCGACACCCATATCTGAAGGATTTCCCGGTGTTCCGTCAGCAGCATCGGCCCTCGAATCCCCATGAGTGGGGCGGCATCATTCTCGGTGCTCTTGAGCTGGACATAGCGGGTAAGGGACTGACCCGGACCCGATCGGATCAACACGCAGTCATAGCCGTGCCGGTCACGGCCAGACTCGAGCAGGTCCAGTTCCTCGTCGGGATAGGTCTGGGCGAAGTCGAACAGCACATCGGCATAAAACTGATGGGTGGTGAAATGCTCGCGGTGCCAGTGGTGCATAATCTCAATCCTCCACGTCGCGGCAGCGGGCTAGAACTTGGGGACCGCTTTGCGTTTCGCGTCGTCCTCGGCCAAGGATTTCAAGATCAGGTCGACAACTGCCTTGGACTGAAAATCCAACCAAGTGAGCATGCTGATGGCCTTTGAGCCATCCGGGGCCACCCAGAATTGAATGCCAAGGCCCTGTTTGACCGGCTTCCACTCTCCACCGTAAGCCGTTAGTGCCGCTTCAATTTGCTCGGCCGTCCATTGGTTGTTCATCTGAAGCCGGACTGCGGCCAACTGCAAGGAGGGCTCGAAGAATACGGCATGAACAATCAGCTTATCCTTCCTAAATTCACGGACGCTGAATTGCCCCTTCACTACCACCGCTCCTCGCTCGGTATGAACAAACGACTCCTTCGACACGACCTGAGCTGATTTAGCCGGACCGTAACGATCAACGAAATACCCGGGGGATTTGTCATCAAGTGGCCCGGCCGAGACGCGCCCGACCAAAGCAAGGCAGCCGAGGACGAAGAGTTTTAGCCGCATACGTTTATTACTGTTATGTCGTGGAAAAGAGGCTGGCAACCTTCGCCTTCACGTCGGCGGGCTTGTAGGATTGCTGCACGGCAACATGGAGCAGAGGCAGGCTGGCGCTGGCAAAGGCCGAGTCGACAAAGGCATCCCGTTCCTGACGCTCCTCCTCCTCGTGGGAACTGTCGTCGAGTTCGATGCCGGCGATGGGCGCCAAGTCTGTGGCACGCACGAGCAGGAAATCCACGTGCTTCCGGTTGATCCTGTTCCGGGCGGACTGGCGCTCGCTCGCGTTCAGGCCTTTCACCACGCCGAAGATATCCTCCAGCCGCACCTTGCCGAAAACCCGCACACCCGGCGGCAGCACCGGCTCCAACACACCCAAGAACGAGCGCTCCGCCGGCGTAAACAGCGATTTCTTCAGGTAATAGACTCCGGCCTTCGCGCCCGACCCGGCGAGCTTGGCTTTGAGTATTGCCAGGACAACCAACACCACGGCGACTAAACCAAAAATGATAATAATGTATAGCATACGGGAATAAGAGTTCGCAGAACGTGATTACCCCACCCGTGGCCCCGGACGGAAGCCAGGAACCTACACGCCTGCCGCCCCGAGCCAAGAGCGAAGTGGGTCGGGCCAAACCAACCGGCCGAAATCTCCGCCGCGATATCAACATCCGCAGTCTAACTCCATATTCCGACCTGTATTTCGTGAGCTTCGTGTATGTTTATCAGCTCGCGGCCTTCAAGAGATCGAACACCAGCTTGGCGAAGGCGGCGGCTTTCTTGGGATCGGAAAGGAGCTGCATCTTCTGCTCTTCGTGGGCTGCGCTGCTATCAAGGATCGCGTCGTCCACCGCTTTAGGAAAATCACCCAGCAGAGCCTGCTCGTCGCTGTTGTTGGCCAGCTGACTCATGACCTTGCCATTTTCCCGCACCTTGTCGCGGACCGTATAGGCATAGTTGACCAAATCTTGCTCAGTGAGGTGATCGGTGATGAAGAGCTCGTTCAGGCGGGCGATGATTTGCGAAAGGAATTCCTCTTTCGGATCGCGGGCCTTGGCGGTGCCAAGACCTTCGCCGGGCTTTAACCCAAAATCGCCCTGGTGGCTCTCGCCCAGCAAGAGATCCTGCTGCCTGATCATAGACAGGCGATAATGACTCAAAACGACGTGACTCAGGTCGACGTCGTCTTCGTCAATGAATTGCTCGCGCAATAGGGGGTTCAGATTACGGGCGCATAGGCTGAGTTTTTCCAGGCTGGGATCATCGTAATCGACGATCTGTGACATGAATTCATAAAAACGAACAAAGGTGCCGAGATCCTTTTTGAAGATCTCCAGGCCATCTTTATCTTTTTTGGCAGCCTTGTAGCTGTTTTCCGCGTTGGCCATCAGCACAGCATCACCCGTTTTCTTTGAGCGTTCCAAGACATCACGAGCCTGCTGGTAAGCGAGCATCGCGGCCTTGTAACGGATCTGCCAGCGCTGCACCGCTGGTTTGCAGATATTGGCTAAAGCGGCGTTGCTTTTGCTTTTCTGGAAAAACGCCACGCAGAATTGCTCAACTTCCTGCCATTGAAAGATACCAGCCGCACGCAGCTTCTCATTTAGATCGAAGATCAGGTTGGGGTCTGAAACATCGTCGAGCTTGGCGGTCTGATAGTAGGGCAGGAACGCCGCGAGGATAGCCGCGCATGACGGCCTGGGGATTGAGTTCGTGCACGTATTCCATGCCGGCGGAGAGGAAGCCGCCAGTGCCGGCGGTGGGATCGTAGATGGTGCGGATGATGCCGGGCCGGGTGAGGGCCTCGTCGTCCTCCATGAAGACGAGCGAGGTGGTGAGGCGGACGATGTCGCGCGGGGTGAAGTGTTCGCCGGCGGTCTCGTTGGAACTTTCGGCGAAGCGCCGGATGAGTTCCTCGAAGACGAGGCCCATCTCGTGATTGGAGATGGCCGACGGGCTGAGGTCGGAGAGGCGCACGCGCTGGACGACCTTGTAGAGGAGATTGGCGTCGTTGAGCTGGCCGATGAACTCGGCGAAGTTGAAATACTCAAAAATCTCGCGGGCGTCCTTGGAGAAGCTTGAGAGGTAGGACTCGAGGTTGGCCTTGATACCGGACTCACCGAGCGTGGAGAGATCCATCCGCGAGGTGTTGAAGAAGGTGAGCTTGTCGGTGGCGCGGAGGAGAAGCTTCTCGCGGGCCTCCTCGGGAAGCTTTTGCTTCGCGAGTTTATCGACCTCGGCGAGGACCCTGGGTTTGCTCTTGGCTAGCACACCCTCGAGGCGGCGGAGAAGCGTGAACGGGAGAATGATGCGGCCGTATTGGCTCTGCTTGAAGTCACCGCGGAGAAGGTCGGCAAGGGACCAGATATAGGCAGCGAGATTTTGGGTGCTCATGGTTACGCGAGGCAAACGGAGCGATACCACTGGGCGGGTAATCTATCCAAGATGGGCATGCGAAGGGTGCAGAAAATCGAATAACCCGCTGCACGGCAAGACCTGCGACAAGCTCAGGTCAGGCGCTCAGCGGGATGGGCCCGGGAGGAAGCTAGGTGGCGCGGGGGTGGAGCCAAGCGGAATCGGCCGTAGGCCGATTACGGAGGACAGAGGACGGAGGACAGGGGGAGAGACCTGAGACCTTCAGCCTTCGCATGGCCTACGGCTGACTTCCGCCGCCGCCGAGCCTATGGCGGACAGGCTGTCCAGACGCTTTGCGTCAGGCGAGGAAACCGGAGGGCGGACGGCGGAGATCAGAGGACCGATGACGGAGGAAAGAGAACAGAAGGAGAAAGCTAAAACTTGAAAACTGAAAGCTGAGGCTCGGACGGCGCGTTGGGGACAACGCGCCCTACCCGCTTCGCGGCTTCGCGTGAGACTACCTGTTCCGCGGCAACGCAGAAGACAGGGAACGGCCGACCGGGACTGGCGTCG
>JAQSDJ010000201.1:0-5596 GCA_029945855.1 Lacunisphaera sp. | reverse complement strand
TTCCCTTCCGGGCTTTTCGCATTGCGCCGCCACGGGGCCGGGCCTGAGCCGGAACGATTCAGTCACCCGCGAATGACGCGAATCTTTCCAGAACCGCCCAGTTGCGGCAGTCACTGACCGTGCGTGCCGCCAGACCGGAGCGATCGGCCGAAGCCTCCAGGAAATTCGCGTCTATTCGCGTCATTCGCGGGAGGCCTTCTGCAGGATACGGTTCAGCCGGCGCCTAACCCGGATATTTCATGGAGCCACGGCGCCTGCCAGCCATAAGCCCGGCGAAGGCTGGACCTCGCCGTGGTTCGCCCGCCAACCGCAGCGGGGTCGCTGCGGCTCCAGCGACGGTGACCAACCTTCGCCAAGCCTACGGCCCGGCAAGAGGATTTCACGCTCCCGATGAGCCGCGCGAACGGCTCACGTATTAATGTGGGAGCGGGTTTATCCCGCGACTTGTCGGGGCCTAAAGCCCCTCCCACATTCTGAAAGCTCAGGCCGTTCCCATGCTCTGCGCGTAGCGCATCAGGCCGCCGCGGAAGGCCGGGAAGCCGGCACCGAGCAGCAGGGCGAGGTCGGCGTCGTCGGGACCCTTGAGCACGCCTTCGGCGAGCACGCGCTTTGTTTCCTCGATCATCACGCCGTTGAGCCGGTCGGCGATGGCCGACGGTTCCATCGTCGTTGTTTCCGTGGGGGCGAAGAGCGCCAGGCCCGGGTTGAGCGTCTCCTTGCCCCCGGCATAGGTATAAAAGCCGCTGCCGGCGCCGTTCTTCCGGCCCTTCAGGCCGGCGGCCAGCATCCGGGTGCAGATGGTCGCGCCGGTGAAACGGTCCGGATAATAATGCTTCATCTCGTGGTAGATGAAATCGCTGACGTCCACCCCGACCTCGTCGATCAGGCGCAGCGGGCCCATCGGCCAGCCCCAGTCGCGCATCGCGCGGTCGATGACCTCCGCCGGCACGCCCTGCTCCCAGAGCCGGCACGCCTCGTTGAGGTAGAAGAACAGCACGCGGGTGACAAGGAAGCCGGGCGAGGACCGGCAGATCACGGGCGTCTTGCCGAGCGTCCGGACAAAGGTGAGCGCCTGCTCGGCCGTCGCGCGGTTCGTCTGCGGGGCGAGCACCAGCTCGACCAGCGGCATGCGCCCGACCGGGTTGAAGAAATGCAGCCCGAGGATGCGCTCCGGCCCGTGGGCCCCGGCGGACAGTTCCTCGATGGGCAGCGCGGAGGTGTTCGACGCGAGCACGCAGTCGGGCTGCACGATCCGCGACAGCTCCGCGAACAGCTTCTGCTTGGCCGCGACGTCCTCGACGATGGCCTCGATCACGATGTCGCAGCCGTCGAAGTCCTCGAGGCTGGTGGTGACGCCGATGCTGCCCATCGCCTTGTGCGCCGCCGGATGCGTGATCTGGCCGCGCTTGATCATGTCGTCGAACAGCGCGCGGATGACCTTGATGGCGTTTTCCAGGACCGGCCGCTCGCTGTCGCAGAGCATGACGCCGCAGCCGCGCGTGGCGCACCATTGGGCGATGCCCGTGCCCATGACACCCGCCCCGACGATGCCGATGATCTGGAACGGCGAGCCGGACGGCTCGACCGGGGGCGCCGGCTCGGTGAACCACGCGTCCAGGTTCGCCTTCCGGCCGGCGTCCTTCAGGAAGAAGACGTGCATGAGGTTCTTGGCTACCTCGCCGGCGGCGACGCTGCCGAATTTTTCCGCCTCGAGCGCGAGGGCCTGGTCCAGGGACCGGCTGGCGCCCTGTTCCACCACCTCGAGGAAGGCGGCCGGGGCCGGCTGGCCGCGGTAGCGCGCCGCCGCGAGCCGGCGCTGGCCGGCGAAGAAATCCGTGGGGGCGGCCGGGGGCGCGGGCCGGGCGGGGAGACCGCCGGCGGCGAGCCGGAGCGCCGCGGCCTTGGCGCGCGCCTTCAATTCCGCGGCGGGCACGACCTCGTCCACGAGCCCGGTCGCGAGGGCCTGGGCGGCCGGCACGAGCGCGGCCTTGAGGATGTGCTCGACGGCCGCCGGCACGCCGATGAGGCGCGGCAGGCGCACGCTGCCGCCCCAGCCGGGAATCAGGCCAAGCCCGACCTCGGGCAGACCGATCAGGGTTTCCTTGGCGTCGCTGGCGATGCGCCAGGCGCAGGCGAGCGCCAGCTCGTAGCCGCCGCCGGCACAGGCCCCGTGGATGGCGCACACGACGGGGACCTTGAGGCCGGCGAGCTGGTTGAAAAGTTCCTGTCCGTCGCGCGCCGCCTGCGCCGCCGCCGCCGCGTCAGGCAGCCGGGAAAGCCACTTCAGGTCCGCCCCGGCGATGAATATCTTCTCCTTCGCGCTGATGACGACCACCGCCTTCACCGGCGCGGCGGCCTGCCCTGAGCCGGTCGAACGGGCGAGCGCCGCCGTGGCGGCGCGCAACGCGGCCTGCGTGGCGGGATTGAAGACATTGGCGCGACCCGCGGGGTCGTCCAAAGTGATCCAGCCGATGCCGTCGGCATCAACCGCGTGGGAAACGGGGGAGCTCATGGTGAGGGGAGGCAGCCGGAGCGGGCTGTCGGGGAAGACAAGTAAATGGTCGGGTGCGGAGCGACAATGTTTATTAGGGCGGGGCCGGCATCCAACACCCCTGCCCTGTCATGCTGAACGGAGTGAAGAATCCAGCAGGATCATCGGCGGCGCACATCATTCTGGATCCTTCGCTCCGCTCAGCCGAGATCATGCAGTTGGCGTGGGCCAGCGAGCTTGCTCGCGCTCTGAAGAGCGCCCGCGAGCGGGCTGGCCCACCTGGACACCATTCAGTTCCCTCATGACAAGAGGGGAACATCCACCCAACTGCCTGAGTTCCGCTCAGGATGATAAACCATTAGCCCGAACATTTCACACCCAGAGGTGTGAAATGCTCGCCCTGTCGGGCCGACTTCGTCGGGGCTAGCCGCGACAACGTCGCTCCGCCCCGAGGGCGGCCGGCTATTTCGCTGAAATCTCTTTTCATGAGTGTGAAATATCCGGGTTAGTTGAGCCGCACCCGCCCGTCCACCACGGGCACCGGTCGCTACCGGGCGAACTTGCGGAGGTATTTCAGCGCCACCTCGAAATCCTTCGGCAGCGGCGCGGTGAGCGTCAGCTTCTCGCGCGAGACCGGATGGGTGAAGGTCAGGGCGCCGGCGTGCAGGGCGAGCCGGGTGAGGAGCGGCCGCTCGTCGGCCCGGCCCTTGTAGCCGCGCTTCAGGTTGGACAGCAGGAGCTGTTGGGTCGCGTCGCCGTAGAGCGGATCGTTGAGGATCGGCGTGCCCGAGGCCGCAAGGTGCACGCGGATCTGGTGCGTGCGCCCGGTGAGCGGCCGGCACTCGAGGCAGGCGAAGGCGGGCCGGCCGGCGGGCTGCGGGAATTTTTCCCGCACGCTGAACTCCGTCACGCTGGCCTGGCCATGCTTCTTCACCACGCACATCCGGCCGGGCTGCGCCTCGTCCTCCTTCAGCACGAGGTCGACGGTGAACTCGTCCGCCGGCGGCACGCCGACGGTCAGCGCGTGGTAGACCTTCGCGACGGTCTTCGACTGGAACTGCCCGCTGAGGAAATCCAGCGCGGTCTTCGTCTTGGCGCACAGCACCAGCCCGCTGGTGTCGGCGTCGAGGCGGTGCACGTTGGCGGTGCCGGGGCCCATTTTTTCGTGCACCAGGTCCATCAGGTTTGCGCGCGACTTGTCCCGGCGGTCAGGCGCGATCAGCAGGCCACTCGGCTTGTCGAACGCGATGACGGCCTCGTCTTCAAAAAGGATGGGCGGCAGCGGCAGGGCCATTTTTCCCACAGTGCGCGCCCGTCCCGCGGCGGCAACCCCGAAGCCGTCCGGTTTACCGGATTTTTCCGGGTCGCGGTGAAAACGCTGTGGCCTTTGCGCCCCCGGCCGCTTCACTGCAGGGTCATGACTCTGGCGCCTCGCTTCCTGGTCAATTTCTGGGCCGGTTGCCGGGTGGCGGCGTTCCGGCGGCGGCTCAAGGCGGCCGGCCGCGGCGCCGGGGACCAGGCGGCGGTCTTCGGCCGGCTGATGGCGCAGGTGGCGGGCACCGAATTCGGCCGCGGCCACGGCCTCACCGCCGCCACCCCCTACGCGCAGTTCCGCGCCCAGGTGCCGCCCCGACTTCCCGAATACTTTGACCCGCTCGTCGCCCGCATGCGGGCCGGCGAGTCGGATGTGCTCACCCCGGGCCGCTGCCGGTTCTTTGTCGAGACCGCGGGCACCACCGGGGCCAAGACCCGGCTCCTGCCCGTGCCGGAGCCAATGCTGGCGCACTACCGCCAGGGGCTGCGCGATGCCCTCTTTCTCTATGCAGCGCGGGCCGGCCACGCCGGGGTTTTCCTCGGCCGGCACCTGCATGTCGGCACCAACGTCGCGCTCACCGAGGAGCAGGGTGCCTACCATACCGGCCTCGACGGCATACTGGCCCTCTGCCTCACCCCCTGGGTCGAGGCCAATCTCTACGCTCCCCCGCCCGCCATCGCCCGCATGCCGGACGGTCCGGACAAGATCGCCGCCACCATCCGCGCCATGCAGCCGCACGATGTCACCCTCATTGGCGGTTCCCCGGGCTCGGTCTGCGCCCTGGCCCTCGCGGCCCGCCCGCCGGTCGGACCAGGCCAGGCCCCCCGGCCCCTGCTGACGGCGGTGTGGCCGAATCTCGAGTGCTTCGTGTTCACCGGCGCGCAGACCGGACTTTTCCTGGAAACCCTGCGCGCCACGCTCGGCCCGACGGTCGCGTTCCACGAGCTCTATGCCGCGGCCGAGGGCATCTTCGCCGCGCAGGATGCCGGGAACCCGGCCGGCCTGCGCCTGCTGACCGACACCGGCGTGTTCTTTGAATTCCTCCCGTTGCGCACTTTCAACGAGGACAAGCTCGCGGCGACCGGCGCCGACTGCCTGCCCCTTGACCAGGTCCAGGCCGGCGTCGACTACGTGCTGGTGCTCACCACCCCCGCCGGGCTCTGCCGCCAGGTGCCGGGCGACATCGTGCGCTTCATCTCGGTCGATCCGCCGCGCCTGCAGTTCGCCGGACGCACCCGGCTCCGGCTGAATTCCTTCGGCGAAATGCTCGACACCCTGCTCGCCGTCTGCGCGCGCAACGGCTGGCAGGTGGTCGATTTCCATGTCGCCCCTTACAGCCGCCGGATCGCGGCCGGCCAGACGGTCAATTGCCACGAATGGTGGGTGGAACTCCGCACCCACACGATGAAAACGCCCACCGGCAACGCGCTCGGTCCGGAGCTGGACGCCGAACTGGCGCGGCGGAGCAGCGATTACGCCGCCCGGCGCGCGAACCGCGGGCTGGATTTCCCGTCGGTGCGGCTGGTCATGCCCGGGGTGTTCGCCCAGTGGGCCCGGGAGCAGCGCAAGACCAGCGGCGATGGCAAGACCCCGCGGTGCCGGCCCGACCGGCTCATCGCCGACCAGCTCGCCACAATCGCACGCTTCCACGAGGCGACTCTGCCGCCCTTCACGCGGTCCGACACAACGCCGCCGATGTGAGGCGCATGCCGGCTGGAGGCGGGACTATCAGTCCCGCAGGCCATCGGCTGCGCACCCCGGTCGCGCGGCACTGATAGTCCCGCCTCCAG
>JAQSDJ010000200.1 GCA_029945855.1 Lacunisphaera sp. | reverse complement strand
AAAAACAGGGAAGTGCAGTTGTCGTCAGGGTCCAGCGATGACTGTCGCTGGGGGCTCGAGGCCGATGCGCGTAATTCCCGTTCCCAGTGCGCAGCCCATCTCGGGCTCTCAAAATCGCACTACGCCAGGATCGCATATGGCCTGACGGCGTATTCGGCCGAGATCGCTTTGGGGGAGGAGACCGGTGACTGGAGCGCGCTCGAGGATGTTCTCTTCGGGCGATTTGGCGAATATCGCGTGCTTGGCTTCTACCAGCGGGCGCTCGATCTGGCACTGGGCAAGAGCGACGCGAGCGGGCCCTGCCAGCCTGCCGTGCAGGAGCCGAAACCAGCACCCGTTCAGGTGCAGTTGCCGCCGCCCGTGCAGGGCGTACAGTCGCCCCCTACCCACCAGCAGGTGAGCGAGTGGCTCGAACTCGGTATGCTGGCCGAACGCTACCTGACGAGGGAGGGGAAGGCGCTGGTGCTCAAGTTGCCGCGCGGGTGACCGCATCGCCTGTCTGGTGCGGCTGACACTTATCAGCCGCACCTTTAGGACGAAAGCGGCGCCGCCGAGGCGGTGTCTTCCCGTGTGCCAGCAATTCCTCGTCCAGCAATTTGAGCCGGCTTCGATGGTCGCGAATCGCGTTTTCAAGCTGCGCGTTGGTATCGCTCAGCTGTTTCCACCGCCGAAATAGCCGACCATCTTGAAAAATTAACGCGCCACGCTCCAACAGGAGCTGGTGCCAAGCCCTCAGATGCGATCGCCGAATGCGATGCTCGCTGCATAGTGCCTTAACACCGCCTGCCACATAGCGCTTCCGGCGCTGCATGCCTCGGTGCCTCATGCCTCCGAGGCGGATATGTTCGATGACAATAAGAAGTTTTTCGGAAGCTGAGGGCATTTTGTGGGTGAGTTTCCATACTCAATGACTTTGCACATCAATACTATCCATAAAAATGTCCAAATAACCATAGAATATGAGCAGGTAGGGACAAAACTAAACCCTCTAATGCTCGCGTTTATGGATACGGCATCAATGGGTCGCTGCTAGGATGCAAGTGCCAGCCAAGAATTATTTTCAGAGGAGAAAATGAATTTTTCGCAGAAATAATTAACCCCTACCCGGGCATTTGCACATAACTACGGATCGCTGCTCACAAAATAAATGCCGAGATAGCGCCGGGCAGCCACCGCGAGGTGGCACCCAGTGAGGCAACCGGCCGCAAGGCTCAATCCAAACACATATAAAATGAATACAAGTTCCTCAAATCATGATGACCTGCCGCCCCGCGAGGCAGGCCAGCAATCACGCGGCGAACCGCCACCCGGTGGACCGAGCATTCGCATTAACACGCAAAATGTGCCCCTGAACGCGAAGCGCATGCAGGTTACGGTCAGCCCATATATCGCCCTTGTGGCGCAGGTCTACGCGCAGGGGCAGCAGTCCTCCGGAGTCCCGGGCTACCAGTCCGAGGGTTTACCGATCGTGCATCCAGGCACGGCACTGGCCCGCATCGCCGGCCAGGCCTTTTTGGCCGCGTCGGAGTCCGTTCGCGACGAGATCCTCGGTGGCGTGGTCCGGATGTACTTGCCCGGTTACGGCGCGACCGATGACCCGTTGGTCCGCGCCGGCGGGCACCTCATGGCGGATGCGCTCACGAGCCACCTGGCCGGGCGATCGAGCGAGTTGCTCCTCAAAACATACAACCTACAGCGCGGTCCCACGCTGGTGATCGTCGCAGTCGTCGCGGACGAACTGGTGCAAGTGCTCTGTCGCCGTGACGACGCCGGCCTCTACGCGCGGCTTATGGTGAGGGGCAAGTTCACCCTGGCCTGGCAAGACGAGCAGGTCGTCCGCATCCATAGCCTGGCGAAATACCCAAAGCAGGCCAGAGAACTCATCGACACGCTGCCTGATCTAATCGGGCGCGTGCCTGTCCGGCCCACCGCCAGCGACTAAACGGCAAACCGAAATGCGCTCACCTGCGACATGCGACGACGCAAACCCCGGGCGGGACGGCCAGCAGGCTGTCCCGCCCCCGGGCGTCCGCGTTGTGCAGGCCAAAGTAAAGGCACGGTCCGAGTGGCAGGCCTCGCAGTGGCGGGATTGGCCGCGAGTGGAGGACTGGCCAGCGTCCCTGACGGTATATGAGGCTGCCGCGCTACTGCGCGTCTCGCCCGATACTATCCGTCGCATACTTACCACCGACCGTCTCGGCCGGGCCGCGCTCTGCCACACTCGGGTCGGCGCCATTTATCGTATTAAAAAAAGCGACCTGCTCAAATACGGCGCGGTTCCGTCCCGCAACGCTGAAAACCCATGAACGAATATTATAATAACCTACAGCAGATCAGCGTAGAACTGCTAATCTGCCGGAGCAAACACCGTGAGTGCCATCACAACTTACTGCGCAATGTTGCGGCATCCGCCTCAACTATGGCGGCAAAATTCTCGGAGGACGAAATGTGGCTACTTCTGGATGTCTACGCGCGAATGCCCTGGCGCGAGTTGCAGGCGATAGAAGTAGACGCGGCGGATCCCCTCTGCGACGAGCAGACTATCAACGGGGCTTTCTCGCAATTACTCGCAGTACATATCGTTAATCTCGTTATGGTCGGTTCTGACGCGCGATTTGTCCTTCCCTGGGCAGGGCAGGAGGGCGCGATGGACCGCGCTCTGGAACTCTCGGACCGTGTGCGCACCTTGCCCGCCGGCGAAGCTGTCGCGCTACAGGTTACCCTAGAGGCTGCCCGCCTCGTTCCCGCTGGGTGCATAAGCTTCGGCGGTTGGTGGCATCCGCCGATGATGCTACGACTGCTCGAGTCGCCCGAACTCGACAGTCCGGATCTCGATCGAAACCATGACAACCAATAATGCCAAGCCGTCGACTACGCCTCGCAGCAATGTCGGCAAGCCGTCGGACGTTGACGATCCGACCTTGACGTCTTTTCTGCGCGCGATGTCACCCGAAAAGCTCTCCCGGCTCTTACGGCAAACTTCGCCGCATCCCGACCCCGTTTGTAGGTGGATCAAGCCGGCGAACGGGTATTTGGAACTTGGCCCGGGTATGGTCATCGGATCCCGGCGGCTATTCCAGGCTCTCACGGCTCTCGGCGTCCAGCCGCCAAAGGAGCCACCGAGCACCGTTCAATACGTCCTGCACATACCAATCCAGGATCCTGAGGTGGCCAAGAGTCCGCTCTTCCGTCGCGTTGTCGCGCGGCTTGTAACGCTTACGGATGAAACAGCCAAAGAGCCACAACCTGTGCCCGTTATTCCGCCGACCCGTCCCCCCGACCTTCAGGTGGTTGCCGCTGCTGTTCAGGTTTCAAGCCCTGCGCCCCCGCAGGTTCAGGCAAAGTCCTTGGCAACGGCTCCGGATGTTCCGGCCGGAACTCTGCGCGTCGCACAGCAGTCATTGGTCAGCCCTGCACCTGTCATCGAGTCTCTGAAAGCTGCGCCAGGCCCAACCAAACCCCGTTTGACGACACGGATGCCAACTTGCGAAGCCCTGAAGTTGAAAGGGTGGCTCAGGCTGATCTCCGTCGTCATCGTGCTTGCTATTGTAGCTGGGGGTCTTGTCTGGCATCTCCGGGCCAAGCCAGCGATGCTCGATCGGCTACTCGCCGCGGCCACCATCGGCCCCGAAGAAGACGACTTCTCCCGGATCCTGCCGGGGTGGCAAAGAGCCCAAATGGTACACGGGGTTGAGCACGCCCTCACTCCAATCGGCCTCGGCGAAGACTACCAGGAGTCTTGGCTGCTAACGTCCCAGGGTGGTCGTCGGCTCCTTGTTGTGGGCTATCAATTGCCAGCTGGCCGAGATATCTTTGAGAAATGGACCGCCTTTGCACAGCTCTCGACCGGCCAGACAATACTGGCTCGGCGTGCTAGAGAATTTATGTGGCTGGAACAGGGGGTCGTGATCAGGTCGAAAATCGAAGGCATCATCGAAATCGAAGATGCCCAATTACCCCGAGTTCCGTAGTAAGGCAGCTCGAGCCAAAAAGCTTCCAAGGGAGGGCGGTGCTCCCGGTCGGGCGCCTCAGAGGAGAGCGACGGTGCATGGGGCATGTTGTGCCGAACACCCTCTATTCTGCCGCGGCGGATCGTGCGATTCTGCCGGGCATGTTCCTGCGGCACCGTCGAGGACATTGTGTGCGAGATGGAAGGCAAATACGGTCAGGCCGAGCGCCTGGGTGATGGAACCGCGGCATGGTGTTCGAGGCCAACATCACCTTCCTGCGCGAGCGCAAGGCCCGCTATCTGGTGGGCACACCCAAGAGCTGGCCCCCGCTACAAGTAGACCCCAGCGACCGGCTGGCTGCGCGCCCACGAGCAAACCCTGCTTGATCAATGCGACTGGCACCAGGTGCAGGACGGTCTGGAGGTGCGCCTGGTCGTCCAGCCCGGCGGCGAGCCCGGCGAACGCTATGTCCTGTGCCGCAGCAGTGCCCGCGCCGAGAAGGAGCGCGCCATGCTCGCACGGCAGAGCGAGCGCCTGACCGCCGAGTTGATCAAGATCGACACCGCCTTGCGTCGCGGTCCCCAGGCCGATCTCTAAGCCCTGGGCCGACGCATCGGTCGCCATCAGGGCAAATCCCCGGCGGCGGCCGCCCTGATCAGCGCCACCGTGATCCGCGACCCCGCCGGGCGCGCCTGCGGCCTGCACCTCGCCAGCGACTTGGAAAAAGGCCAACGGTCGCATCGCCAGAAAGGCGCGTATCTGCTCAGCACCAATTGCGAGGAGACCGACCCCCGCGCAACTGTGGCGCTGGTATATCCAGCTCACCCAAGCCGAGGCCGCGTTTCGCACCGCCAAGAGTGATCTCGGGATGCGGCCGATCTATCACCGGCTCGAACACCGGGTGCAGGCGCATATCCTCGTGTGCTTCCTCGCGTTGGCGCTGTGGCGCACCCTGGAACAATGGATGCAGGCCAAGGGCCTCGGCACCTTTGCCCGGCAACTGGTCAAGGATATCGCCGGCATCAAGAGCGTGGACGTGATCGTGCCCGTGCGCCGCGCCGGTCTGACGACCAAACTGCGCTTGCGGGTGGTGACCACACCCGAGCCCGCAGCGGCCCAACTGTTCGCCCACCTCGGCCTGCGCCTACCCCAAGGCTCACGCCTGGTCAGCGATGTAGTGCCGAAAATTGGGGTCAGAAATCGGCAAACCGCTGAATATGAATACACCAAGTTTTTGAACTGCGGAACTCGGGTTAGGGGGAGACCAGCCGATAAAAATAATTCGCGAAGGACGAGGAGTCATGACCCCCTGGTTACGCCGAGCCGCTTTGGATCCGTGGCCGCCTAATACACCACTGGCTCCACCCCTGGCGCAATCGGGCAATCCGATGTTCCGGCGCGGTCCGGCCGGGAGGCCAAGCCGGCCCGTTTCACCATATTCCGCCGGCCGGAATACTCCCTGAGCGATATTTCCGGCCGCCGGAATATTCTCTGTCTATCCGGGGAGTCCGAAGTGCAGTAATGTGGGGCAGGAAGGAGTTCCTTGCCCTGGACTGGAGGCAATATTACCGACCAGGGGAATATTCGCCGAGCCACGGTCGCCGTCCGCCTCAACTTTGCCTCGCCAGCTAATGTGCCTTTCCGTCCTCCAGTACAAACGCGAAGTGCCGGCCCGGTCTGAGCGCGCCTAGAAATGGCCCATTTGTGGTCGGCAAAGTGGCGGGAATCCGCCTTCGGCGCCGGCTCGGCGAACTCTCCACTTCGAATGGAAACTAAGGGGGTCGTGACCCCCTGGTCAGGAGTGGGCGATACAATCCGACGGCAGGGGTGGTCATGACTGGCTATCTTTCGCCGAGTACCAAAGGTCGGCGTCAGTCGAGGACCTTGGGAACGACCTTGATCGGCGTGGTCCTCACCCCGAAAACTGGAAAGCGAGCACAGGTTCAGGACTTTACCATGACGCTGCGCGGCAGCCATTGGCTGCGGGGCAGGCGCATGATCTCGGCGGGGGCGCGTTCCATGTCTAGCAGGTAGGCCATGGTTTTCATCGGGGCGTCGATGGGGCCGAAAAACAGCTTAAACTTCGCCGCATTCATTCATGACGGTGGAAAGTCCGACGATAATCGCGCGGAGTGACGGCGGCACGTTCCCGGAAGCGGCGGTTGAAATTGGTCAGGGTCGCAAAGCCCACCGCGCCGGCGATTTCGGTGATCTTGCGGTCGCTCTCCCGCAGCAGGCGGCAGGCTTGTTCGATGCGGAGATCGTTCAGGAAGTCAGAGGGCGCCCGGCCGGTGACGCGCTTGAAATACCGGCTGAAGGCAGCGGGAGACATGCCGACCTGTCCCGCCAGATCCGCCAGACTGACCGCTTCGGCAAAACGCCGCCCGGCATACTCGTAGATCTTACCCAGGCGCTGCTCCGTGCGCCGATCGGAGGCCGGAGGGTAGCCGCGGCTGGCGAGAGGCCGGGCGCGGTGTTCGCGGGCCAGATCCGCCGCGGTCGGCAGTTTGGCCAGATCAGATTCCCGCAGCCGCAACTGCACGGCCCGGCGCCAGCGGTGAGGCACGAAGAGATTGATCCAGCCGTCGTCCACGATGGCGTCGGTGTAGGAACAGGCATAGTTCAGGAAGGCGTTGCTTTCGTTCGGCGCGAGGGCGTTGGCGAAGAGAAAACGGGGCTCTTCTCCGAATGTGGACCTGCCTCTGGCGTCACCAAGCTTTCTAAACGGTCACCCAACGCACTCGCCAATGCCTCGCCGGCAACTGCGCCATGGTTGTCCGTATTGGCACCTGCCAACACACCTTGGGAACGACTTCAAGACGAGCCACCAAAATGCCACTGACCGTCTCTGAATTTATTAAGTCATTGGTAACAAACAATACGAGGCAGGGTTCGAGTCTCGTCCATCCCGCCAGTTTTAAGGCCCGCAGCCCAAAGGTTGCGGGCCTTTGCCGTATCAGGGCCTGGCCGGATTGGGGCCGGCCCGGCTCATCGGCGGTTATCCTTGCCCTTGTCCTTGTCGCGCTCGTCGCGGTCCGAGTCGCGGCCATCATGATCGTTGTCCCGCCGGTTGTTGTTGTCCCGCCGATCATCGCGCCGTTCATCCCGGAGCCGCACCCGGGTGCCGAAATAATTCGACGGATAACGGGTCACGACCTGCTGGTGGAAGCGGTAAGGCTCGCTGGTGAACATGGACAGCGTGACGCTGTGGTTGAAATCGAGGCGCACCGTCTCGGGCAGGTGGCGGCCCGAGCGCCACTGGCCGCGCTCCTGGTAAAACCACACCCGGTCGGACGAGCGGTAATAGACGTCGCTGCCGGGGTAATAGTAATAGGCCTGGCTGCGCTGATACCAGCGCCCGCGGCGTTCCCATTGGCCGGGGTCGCGCGGGCCGCTGTCCGGCACCAAGACCACGACGGCCGGCGGGGGCGGCGGGGCGCGACGGCCGAGACGGATTTCGACGCTGAGGTTGTCAATGAGGTCGGCCCGGACCGCGGCGGCGGGGATCGTGGCCAGGGCGAGGGCCAACAGGAGTAATTTGCTTTTCATGCTGTTACCCTGACCCCGCCGCCGCCGGCAGGTAACTGCCCCGCCGGAAATTTACTCGTGAGGGGGCAAATGCCCCGGAACTTCATGCTGTCCGAGAGGGGCTGAAACTTGAAAGCTGAAAGCTGAGGATGGCGGAGGGTGCAACCAAGACATCCTATCCACTTTGACTTCAGGCCTTGGGTTCCGTCTACCCTCAGCTTTCAAGTTTCAGCTTTCTGCCGGCGTGGCACCTACACGCCGCGGCCTTCGTCCGCGTCGATCTGCGAAAATCGCGGAGATCCTCGACTTAATCGTTCCGGATGTAGAGTGGCACCACACCCGTAGTAGGGTTTAACCCCATCGTGCTGCCGGGCTGGCCGGTGTTTACTGGAGCAGGACGGAGGCGTCGTCCGCTGGCGCAGCACACTCCGTGCAATCCGTTGGTGGCGAACGCGGCCGGACCTCGTCTTGTCATGAAAAAATCCGCCCCAAAATCCGCTTCGCCAGGACTCCTTCTGCCCAAGTGCCCCACGGGCATCCAGGGACTCGATGAAATCACCGGCGGCGGGTTGCCCCGCGGGCGCCCCACCTTGGTCTGCGGCGGAGCGGGCTGCGGCAAGACACTGCTGGCCGCGGAATTCCTCGTGCGCGGCGCCACGCAGTTCGGCGAGCCGGGGGTGTTCATGGCCTTTGAAGAGACCGAGGCCGAACTGGAGGCCAACGTCGCCTCGCTCGGCTTCAACCTGAAGGGTCTGGTCGGGCGCAGGAAGATCCTGATCGACTACGTGCACATCGAGCCTGGTGAAATCCATGAAAGCGGGGAATACGACCTGGAAGGCCTGTTCGTCCGGTTGAACCATGCGATCGATTCGATCGGCGCCAAGCGCGTCGTGCTCGACACGTTGGAGGCCCTTTTTGCCGGCCTGCGCAACGAGTCCATCCTGCGCGCCGAGCTGCGCCGCCTTTTCCGCTGGCTCAAGGACAAGGGCGTCACCGCCGTCATCACGGCCGAGCGCGGCCGCGAATCGCTGACGCGCCACGGGCTGGAGGAATACGTGTCCGACTGCGTCATTTTGCTCGACCACCGGGTCAACGACCAGATCGCCACGCGGCATCTGCGCGTGGTGAAATACCGCGGCGCGCTGCACGGCACCAACGAGTTTCCGTTCCTCATCGGCGACGACGGCCTGAGCGTGCTGCCCATCACCTCTCTCGGGTTGAACCACAAGGTGTCGTCCGAGCGGATCGCGACCGGCATCCCGCGCCTCGACGCCATGCTGGGCGGGCGGGGATTTTTCCGTGGCAGCAGCATCCTGCTCACCGGCACCGCTGGCACCGGCAAGACCATCATCGCCTCAAATTTCGCCCAGGCCGCCGCCAAACGCGGGGAGCGCACGCTCTTCTTCTCGTTCGAGGAGTCGCCCAACCAGATCATCCGCAACATGCACTCCATCGGCCTGCGCCTGGAGCCGCTCATGAAGCGTGGCCTGCTGCGGTTCCACTCGGCGCGGCCCTCACTCTACGGCCTGGAGATGCATCTGGCCACGATGTTCAAGGAGATCGCCGCGTTCCAGCCCCACGTCGTCATCGTCGACCCCATCACCAGCCTGATGGACCTCGGCACCCATTCCGAGGGCAAGGGCATGGTGACGCGGCTGATCGACTACCTGAAGGCCGGGCAGGTCACCACGCTCTTCACCAGCCTCACGCAGGGCGGCCACGCGCTGCAGCAAAGCGAGGCCGGCATGTCCTCGCTCATGGACTCCTGGATTTTGCTGCAGGACTTCGAGGGCAACGGCGAGCGCAACCGCGTGCTCTACGTGCTCAAGGCGCGGGGGATGGCGCACTCGAACCAGATCCGCGAGTTCCTGATCTCGGACCATGGCATCGACGTGGTGGACGCCTACATCGGCCCGAGCGGCGTGCTGACGGGTTCCGCCCGGGCGGCGCAAAGTTCCCTGGAGAAGGCCGCCGAGCTGGCCACCCAGCAGGAAGCCGCCCGGCTCAAGCGCGAGGTGGAGCGCAAGCGCGCGGCGATCGAGCGGCAGATCAGCGGCCTGCGCTCCGATTACGAAAGCGAGTCCGCGGAACTGCGGCGCATCGCCGAGCAGGTCGGCACCAGCACCCAGATGCTGACCACCGAGCAGGCCGAATCCGGCCGCCTGCGCCAGGCCGATGCCAAGGTGGCGACCCGCCCGCGGGGCCGATCCGGCCTGAGGAGAAAATCCTGATGAAAGCCCGGACCACGAATACCCGGAGCAACCCCGCACCGAAGCGGCCCGCCCAACTCTGGCAGCTGCGGCTCTACGTGATGGACGAGACGCTCAAATCGCAGATCGCGCTCACCAACCTGAAGACCTTCTGCGAACACCACCTCAAGGGCCGCTATCGCATCACGGTGATCGACCTGAAAAAACATCCCCGCCTGGCCAAGGGCGACCAGATCCTCGCGATTCCCACGGTGGTTCGCCGCCTGCCCAGTCCCGTGCGCACGATCATCGGCACGCTCACCGACACGGCCCGCGTCCTGGTCGGGCTGGACCTGCGCGCCGCCCACTAATGAATTTCATATCACATGATGACACCATTCAACGGTAGGTCGGGGTTTATCCCCGACAGTTTTCACCAGCGCGTCGGGCGTAAAGCCCGACCTACAAGAACGCCGGTTCAGGTCACCGTAATTCGCGAGACCCGGTAGCCAAGCCCCCGCTCTCTGTGAAAACCACAAAATCCACCCGTGCCACCAAGGCCGCGAAGTCATCCCGGGCCCGCCCGCTCCAGGGCAAATACCTGCTGCGCCTGTTCGTGGCCGGCGCCACGGCCCGGTCGCGGCAGGCGGTGCTGCGCGTCCGGCAATTGTGCGAGGCTGAGCTGGACCGCGGCGGCATCCTCGAGGTGATCGACATCTACCAGCAGCCCGAGCTGGCGCGAGCCAACCAGATTGTCGCGACCCCCACGCTGATCATGGAATTTCCCCGGCCCGTGCGGCGGTTCATCGGCAGCCTGGCGAACACCACCGGGTTGTCGGTCGAACTGGCGGTGAGCGCCAAACGTAGGATCGCCCTGTGAAAAAAACCACCAGTCCCAAGCGCGCGGCGCGGCTGGCTGAGGCGGTGGAAACCCTCCGCGCCATCCGGGCCGGAGAGGTGGACGCACTCGTGGGGACGGGCCGGCGGGGCGACCGGGTGTTCACCCTGGAGGGCGCCGAGCACGCCTACCGCGTGCTCATCGAGTCCATGAACGAAGGCGCGCTGACGCTGTCGGGCGACAAGGTGATCCTCTATGCGAACCAGTGCTTCGCCCGCCTGGTGAAATGTCCGTTGAAAGAGGTGATCGGCGGTTCCTTCCGCCGTTTCCTTTCGGCCAAGGACCAGGGCACGCTCCGGCCCCTCATGAAACGGGCGGCCCGGACCGGCACCCAGCTCCAGATGCAATTGAAGGCCGCCGATGATTCGATCATCCCCGTGCAGCTATCCATCCGCGAACTCGCCCAGGGTGACACCGAGCACGTGATCATCGGCATGGTGGTGACGGACATGACGGAGGCCCGGCGGAGCGAGGAATTGCTGCGCGCCCTGGCGCAACGAGTGGTGCAGGTGCAGGAAGCCGAGCGCGGCCGCGTGGCCCTCGAGTTGCACGACCACATCACCCAGCAGCTGTGCGCCGTCCTCTTCAGCAGCCAGGCGCTGGTGGACAAGCTGTCGGCGGGCGAGGGGCCGGCCAAGCGCGAGGCGGTGAAGCTCCGGACGATGCTCGGCCAGACGGCCGAGGAAGTGGAGCGGATCTCGCGCAGCCTGCGGCCCAGCGCCCTGGAGCACCTCGGCCTGGCGGAGGTCCTGCGCGACACCGGCACGGAATTCGCGGCCCGCACCGGCCTGGCCGTCCAGCTGGACTGCGGGCAGTTCGCCGAGCGGTTGCCCGCCGATGCCGAGCTGGCATTCTACCGTATTCTCCAAGAAGCCCTGAGCAACGTGGAAAGGCATGCCCGCGCCCGCCATGTCACCGTGCGCCTGCGGCAGCTGGGAGCCTACGTCGAGCTGGCCATCAATGACGATGGGATCGGCTTCAACGCCGTCCAACATGCCGCCCGCCGCAATGGGAAGGAGGTCCTGGGCCTGCTCGGCATGCACGAGCGCGCCGCTTATGTGGGCGGTGTCGTCACGGTCAAATCCGGTCGCCGCGCCGGCACGGAGGTCGTGATGCGCCTGCCGTTCACGCCGGACCCCGTGACGGTGGGCCCCGCCGCCGCGTGAGGCAGATTGCGAGGAACGTCCCTGGTTCCCCGGCTGTTTTCAGCAATTGCCGTTAGCCCGGATATTACATGGAGCCACGGCGACCCGCCGTGGTTCGCTCGCAAACCGCAGCGGGGTCGCTGCGGCTCCAGTAAACAGATTGCCGCCAGTTATCATTCTAGGTGTGAAATACGCGGGCTAATATTACTCTGTTAGGTTGGTCTTCTGGTGGGCGGGCACGTCCCTGTGCCCGCTTTGGGTAGCGGTCTCACCTTGCGTGGTCCCCTGCCGGCAGAGGGACCTGCCGGCCCACCCACTTGTTATGTCCACAACGTAACAGAGTAATACTAACCCGGAAATTTCATGGAGCCATGGGGACCCGCCGTGGTTCGCTCGAGCCTGATCTTGAAGGATTCATCCCTTGGTGAATCCATTTTCGTGGTTAAACTCCTCCGAAAACATCCCCGCCACCCGCATCATGGGGTCTTTACCTACCTTCACCAGATGGGCGTCGATTTGGGTGCGGTTTCGCCTACATTAACCTCCGGGTCGGCCGCCCCAGCCATGAAAACCGAATCAAAGAAATCCGCGGCCCAGCGCCAATTGATGAAAAAAACTGTGCTCAGGCTGGTCCCGGTGGCCCACCCCGGATCCTCCGCCCCGCCCGCCAGTCCCGCGTCGGTGGGATTTCCCGTCATCGCCATGGCGGCCTCGGTTGGCGGCCTGGAGGCCTTGTCCGTCATCCTGGGCGGCTTTCCGGCGGATTTCCCGGCGGCGATTGCCATCGTGATGCACCTGTCGCCTGATCGCGAAAGCATCCTGGCGGAGATCCTGAACCGGCGCACCCCTTTGCCGGTCAGGCAGGCCCGCACCGGCGACGTCCTTTGCCCTGCCTGTGTCTTTGTCGCCCCGCCCAACCACCACCTCTTCGTGGCCCCCAGCGGCCGGCTCCGGCTTTCCTCCACCGGGGCGGAAAAAATCAACTATGCGCGTCCTTCCGCCGAGCCGCTGTTTGTCTCGGTGGCGGCGGTTTACCGGCAGCAGGCCATTGCCGTGGTCCTCACGGGCGGCGACGGCGACGGTTCTTTCGGGGTGCAGATCGTCAAGGACCACGGGGGCACGGTCATCGCGCAGGACCGGCCCACGTCGCGTGATTTCAGCATGCCCGAGACTTCGATCAAGACCGGTGACGTTGATTTCATTCTGCCCCTGGACGCGATTGCCGCGAAATTGATCCAACTGGTCAAGGCCCGCCAAGGTGCGGCGCAGGGGCGGATGACCACCCGGAGAGAGCGGGCCGGGCCGGATTCGAGGAAATTTGTGTCGCGCCACCCTCTCGTCCGGGCTAAGATCGTCCTAACCAAGCGCAGAAAATAACGCATGAAAAGGAAAACATCCTCCGCCGCCCGGCAGAATAAAAACACCAAGGTTGCGCGGTCTAAAATCAGCGCACCGCATCCCGGCGGGACCTTTCCCATCGTCGGCATCGGCGCCTCCGCCGGCGGGCTGGAAGCGCTGGAACAATTCCTGGGGCATGTGCCGAAGCCGAGCGGCATGGCCTTTGTCATCGTCCAGCACCTGGACCCGACGCACAAGGGGATCATGTCCGAACTGCTGCAGCGCAGCACCGGCATGCGGGTCATCCAGGTCCGGGACCGCACCCGGGTGCGGCCGGATTGCGTCTACGTCATCCCGCCGAACAAGGACATGTCCATTTTGCACGGGGTGCTGCATCTGCTCGCCCCGGCGGCGCCCCGCGGACTGCGGCTGCCGATCGATTTTTTCTTCCGCTCCCTGGCGCAGGATCAGCAGGAGCACAGCGTCGGCGTGATCCTTTCGGGCATGGGTTCCGACGGCACGCTGGGGCTGCGGGCCATCAAGGAGAAGGCGGGCGTGGTGCTGGTGCAGGAACCGGCGACGGCCAAGTTCGACAGCATGCCGCGCAGCGCGATCGACGCCGGACTGGCGGATATCGTGGGCGCGGCGGAGGAACTGCCGGTGAAGATCCTCGCCTACCTGCAGCGCACCCCGCTCATCGCCCGCCGGGAGGTGGCGCGCGAGGACAAGACGCAGAGTGCCCTGGAAAAGGTGGTCATTTTGCTGCGCACCCACTCCGGCAACGATTTTTCCTTCTACAAGCGGAACACGCTCTACCGCCGGATCGAGCGCCGCATGGGCATCCACCAGATCGGCAAGATGTCCGGCTACGTCCGCTACCTGCAGGAGAACACGCAGGAGCTGGAACTGCTCTTCAAGGAACTGTTGATCGGGGTGACGAACTTTTTCCGCGATCCCGCCGCCTGGGACCAGCTGCGCGACCAGGCCATCCCGGCCCTGCTCGCGCACCGCACGCCCGGTCAGGCCCTGCGCGCGTGGGTGCCCGGCTGCTCCACCGGGGAGGAGGCCTATTCCCTCGCCATCGTGCTCCGGGAGGCGATCGAGGAGACCAAGCCCAGGGGGAAGTTCACGATCCAGATCTTCGCCACCGACCTCGACAAGGATGCGATTGAAAAAGCCCGGCAGGGCTTCTTTCCGGCCAACATCACCGCCGACATCTCCGAGGCCCGGCTGAAGCGTTTCTTCACCAAAGAGGAGCACGGCTACCGGGTGCGCAAGGAGATCCGCGAGATGGTGATCTTCGCGCCGCAAAATCTCATCATGGACCCGCCCTTCACCAAGCTGGACATCCTGAGCTGCCGCAACCTGCTGATCTACCTGACGCCGGACGTGCAGAAGAAACTGATCCCGCTGTTTCACTACAGCCTCCTGCCCGGTGGCATCCTGTTCCAGGGCAGTGCGGAGACGATCGGCGAGGCGACGGCGCTGTTCGCCCCGTTGAGCGGCAAATCCCAGCTCTTCCGGCGGGCGGAATCCCTCGTCCGGCCGGAACCGATCGCCTTTCCCTCCGCCTTCGGGGCCGCGCTGCCCAGCGGCGACGAGGCACGGCCGCCGCTGACCAAGGTCCCCGCCAGCCTGCAGACCGTGGCGGACCAGCTGGTGCTGCAGTGCTACGCCCCGCCGGCCGTGCTCACCAATGAGGAAGGCGACATCTTTTACGTCAGCGGACGGACGGGAAAATATCTCGAACCGGCCGCCGGCAAGGCCAACTGGAACCTCTTTGCCATGGCCCGCGACGGGCTGCGCTACGAACTGGCGGGCGCTTTCAAGGAGGCGCTCCGGAGAAAGGAAGGGGTCGTGCTGTCCGGGCTCAGCGTCGACACCAACGGCGGCACGCAACGGGTGGATGTGGGCGTCCG
>JAQSDJ010000199.1 GCA_029945855.1 Lacunisphaera sp. | reverse complement strand
CCAGCCCGCCCTACAATCTCGAATTTCACTTCTCCGCCCGCGGCACCCACACCGTCATCGGCGCCAGCCCGCGGTTGTTCCAGGCAAAATAGGGGATCGCCGTGGCGTCGCCGAACTTCAGCACCGTGACCCCGCCGAGCAATTCCGGCCGGGCCGCGACCGTGGCGACCGTGCTGGAGCCGATGACCGGGGGCAGCGGCTGGTCGGCCTGTTCAAAGCAATACACCACCGGCCCGCGCTCGAAGGCCACCTGCCCGCGCGTGGCCGCAATCTTTTCGTTGCCGGTCACCGCGTGCACGGGCATCGGGAAATCCAGTTCGACCACGTCGCCCTTCCGCCACTCGCGGGTGATGGCCACATAGCCCTGCGCCACCTGCGCCGGCACGGCGGCGCCCGCCACGCGCACCTGCCAGGCCGGGCTCGCGACCTGGCCGTAGCTGTAAAGATCCGACGGCACCGGCCGGCCCTGCACCCAGCCGGGAATGCGGACGCACAGGGTGAATTTCGCCGGCGCCGCCGGCGTGACCGCCAGTCTGATGCCGCCGGACCAGGGATAGTCCGTCGCCTGCGTGAGCCGCACCGTCGTGCCGGCGATCTTCGCCTCACCCTCGCTCTGGGCGTAGAAATTCACATACAGCGCATCGTCCTTCACGGCGTAGAAATACCCTGTCAGCGCCGCCAGCGTGCGCATGAGGTTCGGCGGACAACACGCGCAACCGAACCACGGCGCGCGGCCGGCGTGGCCGTGGTTGTTCTTCGCCGCGCCGTCGTAGCTGAGCGGGTTCGGATAAAAGAACCGGTCGCCGGACGCCGACACGCCGCTGAGAAACCCGTTGTAGGCCGTGCGCTCCAGCACATCCATGTATTTGGCGTCGCCCGTCAGTAGGAACATGCGGTGATTCCAGTTCATCAGCGCGAGGGCCGCGCAGGTCTCGTTGTAGCCGTCGTGCGGCAGCTCATAGTCGGCCCCGTAGGCCTCGCCCTTCGCCAGCGCGCCGGTGCCGCCGGTCAGGTAGAGCTTCTTGGTCACCACATTGTCCCAGATCTTCGTGATCGCCGCGAGGTAGCGGGTGTCGCCCGACAGCGCGGCGATGTCCGCCATGCCGGCATACATGTAGTTGGCGCGCACGGCGTGGCCCACGGCCTCGTCCTGGTCGACCACGAGCTGGTGCTGCTGGCTGTAGGGCGTGTTGCCTGGACCGCGTGCATCGAGGAAAACCTGCGCGAGCTTCAGCCAGCGCGCGTCGCCGGTCACCCGGTAGAGCTTCACCAGCCCCATCTCGACGATCTGGTGGCCGGGCGCGAGGCGGAGTTTGCCGTCGCCGAAATCCCGCCAGAGCAGCTCGGCGTTCTTCAGGCAGACGTCGAGCAGCACGCGCTTTCCGGTCGCCTGGAAATGGGCGACCCCCGCCTCGTAAAGGTGACCGGCGTTGTAGAGCTCGTGGCTCAGGTCGGGATCCTTCTCCCAACGCTGCTGCCCGACCCATTTGTGCCCCGGCGTGTCGGGATGCATCGTCCGGAAGGTGTAGAGATAGCCGTCGGGCTCCTGCGCCGCCGCGATCCGCGCGATCCAGCCGTCGAGCCGGGCCTCGAGCGCCGGGTCGCGCTGCATGCTCAGCACGTAGGCCGCGCCTTCGATCGCCTTGTAGGCGTCGGTGTCGTCGAACGGGTAGATGGTCGGCGGCGTGACCTGATAGTCCTTCTCCCCCGTCGCGCGCCGGCGCATGACCTCGGCGGCGAGGTCGAAGTTCTTCAACCGGCCCGACTCCTCGCACTGCTGGAGCGCGAACGGCAAGGTGACCGTGCGGTTGACCTCCTGCTTCGCCTGCCAGAACCCGCCGGTCACGCGGACCGCGGTGAACGGCACGGGCTGGAACGGATAATCGGCCGCCAGCAGGGCGGAGCCGGCCAGCGCAAACAGAACCAAGCAACGGGGTAGACGGTTCATGGGCGGATTCTCCGCCAGCGCAAAAAAGCCGCAAGCCCGGAGGCTCACGGCTTCGCTGGACCGTTAGGTCAATGGGAGGGGCGTCGGCAAGCGGCGCCCCTACGCAGGCAGACTCAGAATTTCCACTCGACGCCCGCGTAGGCGCCGGCGCCGGTCTGGGGGTAGCCGTGCACCTGCTCGTATTTCTCATCGAGGAGGTTCTCGACCCGGGCCTTCACCGCCAGCCGCGGCGTGGCCTGCCAAGCACCGTAGACGCGCACGACCGTGTAATCCTCACCGCGCACGGTGGCGAAGGTCGCGGCATGCACATCCATCCGGTCGTGGGCCACCACCAGCCCGGTGCCGGCGCTGAAGCCGCCGCCGAAGTCGTGCCACACGTCAAGCGAGCCGCTGTTCCGCGGCCGGCGCAGCAGGCGCGTGCCGACGGTGAGGTCGTCGGCCTCGAGATGGCTGTAGGCCAGCCGCACGTCGACCGCGCCGGGCAGCGTGAACTTGCCCGCGACCTCCAGGCCGCGCGTGCGCGCCCGGCCCACGTTTTGCACGGTGCTGGGGAACGAGGCGAAGTCATACGTGATCAGGTTGCTGATGCGCGTGTCGAACCACGTCGCGCTGACCACACCCTTACGGTCGGCGAGGAAATAGTCTACGCCCGCATCCCAGCCGCGCGCCTTTTCGGCCTGGAGGTCCGGGTTGCCGACGTAGAAAGAGCTCTGCCCGTAGAGGTCCAGGAAGCTCGGCGAGCGGAACGCCGTGCCGTAACTCCCGCGCAGTTTCCAGCGCGAGCCTGCCGACAGCCACGCCGCGGTGGCGCGGCCGGTCGTGGCGCGGCCGTAGGTGTCATGGTCGTCGCTGCGCAAGCCGGCGGTGAGGAAGACGTTCTTCACCGGCGTCCACTCGTCCTGCACGAAGACCGCGAGCAGTTGCTGGCGGCGGTTGATGCTGCCGAAGCCCGTGTTGCGCGTGTGGTTCAGCTCGGCGGTGACGCCGCCGGTCAGCCGGTGCTGGTCGTTCGCCGTCCAGGTGGCCTGCCAGTCGAGGACGGCCCGGCGGTTCTTGATCACGGTGTCGGCCGTGCCGTCGAACGACACGTAGCGGCGGTCCTGCCCGCCGAGCACGGCCTTGCTGACAAACTCCGGCGTCGGCGTGAACTCGGCGAAGACGGTCGCCAGCTGGTTGCTCTCGCTCTCCTCGTTGTCAGGGTCGTCGGCCCCCCACCCGATCGCCGGCCCGGGCGAGCCGTAGGTGCCCACGAACCCGCGCCACGTCGTGCCGACCGCGACCTTGGCCGAGAGCTTGCGGTCGAGCCGCAGGGCGTAGGACGTGCTGTCGAAGGCATTGTTGATGCGCTCGTTGTCCGTGTGGCCGCCCATGATGGAAAACGTGTAGCCGCTTTGCTCGTCGCCGGCCTGCGTGCTGGCCGCGCCCTGGATCGTGCCGAAGGAACCGGCCTCGACCGCGAGCGAACCGTGCGCCACGCCCGTGCCGCGCTGGCCCCGGATGGCGATGACGCCGCCGATGGCCTCGCCGCCGTAGAGCGTGCTTTGCGGCCCGTGCGAAACCTCGAGGTTGTCGCAGGCCCCGAGGCAGGCGCCGCCGAGCGTGGCCTGGTAGTCGGTGTTGGGGTCGTTGAACCGGATGCCGTCCACGAGGAACAGGGTCTGGTTGGAGTTGGCCCCGCGCAGGAAGAGCGAGGTCACGCCGCCGGGCGCGCCGGAGGCGGCGGTCGGCGCGCCGGGAATGCCCGCGAGCACGGCGCCGAGGTTGTTGAGCTGCATGCGCGCCAGTTCGGCGCCGCTGAGCGTGTCCACGGCGGTGCCCGTGGTGGTGAGGGCGGCGGGCGTGCGCGTCGCGGTGACGACATACGTCTCGAGTTTTTCGGGGGCGGCGCCGGCTTGGGCGAACGCCGTGGCGGCGGCCGGCAATACGCCGGCGAATAACAGTAGGCGTCGGAGCGACGCCGGGATGGTGGCTTGCATGATCTGCTTTTCCTGGTGGCAAGAGCAGACCGCCGCATGTGTAGGTCGGGGTTTATCCCCGACATGTCGGGCGTAAAGCCCGACCTACAAATCGATGCACGTTTCCACTCCCACCCTTCATTAAGTGCGATGAAGGTTTGACGCCGGGGCGCGCACACGCGCCGGCGGGGTGAGAACTGAAGGCAGATGTTCGGACTCCGCATTGTCGGGTGCCGGCGCACCCAAATTTCAAATCTCAGATTTGAGATCTCAAATTCGGTGCGCAGCACCGCTTCCTCGCCCCCGCCTTCGCCGGCTCTCCGACTGGCTTTGTTCCCGCCCTGACAGCGGAATGGGGGTCTGTGATGCGTTACCGCAGCGCTACTGTGGCCGGTTTGCACGGCCTTTCCTGTGACTTCAGCGTTGATTGAAAGAACATCAGACGCCGCCACAAGACCCTCGGCCGTATTGTCTACGCAAGTGCATTCCCTGTCACCGGCCCGGTCATGAATCCGGCTTCTGCGTCTTATCACAACGCCGAGCTTGCCTTTTCATATCAACGAATCCTGATGTATGGATACGTAGAACCACGCCATGACCGCCCTCTCCCAACGCCAGTCCCACGCCGCCGCCGAGCTGCGGCATCTCCTCGCCCAGCGCATCGTCATCCTCGACGGGGCCATGGGCACCATGATCCAGGAGCACAAGCTCTCGGAGGCGGACTTCCGCGGCGACCGCTTCAAGGCGCACCCGCACGACCTCAAGGGCAACAACGACCTCCTCAGCCTCACCCGCCCCGACCTCATCGAGGGCATCCACCTCGCCTACTTCGAGGCCGGGGCCGACATGGTCGAGACCAACACATTCAGCTCCACCGTCATCGCCCAGGCCGACTACCGGCTCGAGGCGCTCGTCCCCGAGCTCAACACCGCGGCTGCCGCCGTCGCCCTCCGCGCCGCACTGCAGGCCGAGGCGCAGGACGGCCGCCGCCGTTTCGTCGCCGGCGCCATCGGTCCGCTCAACCGCACGCTCTCGCTCTCGCCCGACGTCAACCACCCCGACTTCCGCGCCGTCAACTGGGACCAGGTCACCACCGCCTATTACGAGCAGGCCAGGGCCCTCGTCGCCGGCGGCGTGGACGTGCTGCTGATCGAGACCATCTTCGACACCCTCAACGCCAAGGCCGCGGTCTTCGCCGTCGAGCAGCTCTTCGACGAGCTCGGCGCGCGCCTGCCCGTGATGATTTCCGTCACGATTACCGACGCCTCGGGCCGCACGCTCTCGGGCCAGACCGTCGGCGCCTTCTACAATTCCATCCGCCACGCCCACCCGCTGAGCATCGGCATCAACTGCGCCCTCGGCGGCGCCCAGATGCGCCCCTACGTCGAGGAACTCGCCGGCCTCGCCGAGTGCTACGTCAGCTGCTACCCGAACGCCGGCCTGCCCAACGCCTTCGGCGGCTACGACGAGTCCCCCGCCGCCATGGCCGGCGTCCTGGGCGATTTCGCCGCGCAAGGCTGGCTCAACATCGTCGGCGGCTGCTGCGGCTCCACCCCCGCCCACATCGCCGCCATCGTGGCGGCCTGCTCGCCGCACAAACCCCACGTCCCGCCCGCCGACCCCGCCCGCAAGCTCCAGCTCAGCGGCCTCGAACCCCTCGCGATCGCCTGATAATTCTCACAGGAGGCAACAGAGAGAACAGAGTTTTCCCCTCCTGCCTTTCCTCCGTTTCCTCCTGTAAACCATCCGTGACCAAATCCTCCGCCTCCCAGTTCATCGTCGTCGGCGAGCGCACCAACATCACCGGTTCGCCGAAGTTCGCCAAGGCCCTCAAGGCCGGCGACTGGCCCGCCTGCCTCGCCATCGCCCGCCAGCAGGTCGAGTCCGGCGCCAACGTCCTCGACATCAACGTCGACGAGGCGCTGATCGACGGCGAGGCGACGATGGTCCGCTTCCTCAACTTCATCGCCGCCGAGCCCGAGATCTGCAAGGTGCCCATCATGCTCGACTCGTCCAAGTGGACCGTGCTCGAGGCCGGCCTGCGCTGCATCCAGGGCAAGGGCATCGTCAATTCCATCTCCCTCAAGGACGGCGAGGCCGAGTTCCTCCGCCGCGGCCGGCTCCTCCTCCGCTACGGCGCCGCCGCCGTCGTCATGGCCTTCGACGAAAATGGCCAGGCCGCCACCCGCGACGAGAAGGTCCGCATCTGCACCCGCGCCTACCGGCTGCTGGTCGACCGGCTCCAGTTCCCGCCCGAGGACATCATCTTCGACCCCAACATCCTCACCGTCGCCACCGGCATCGAGGAGCACAACAACTACGCCGTCGATTTCTTCGAGGCCGCGCGGATCATCAAGGACACCCTGCCCGGCGCCAAGATCAGCGGCGGCGTCTCCAACGTCTCGTTCTCCTTCCGCGGCAACAACCCGGTGCGCGAGGCGATGCACACCGCCTTCCTCTACCACGGCATCCAGGCCGGCCTCGACATGGCCATCCTCAACGCCGGCATGCTCGGCGTCTACGACGAGATCGAACCGGCCCTGCGCGACCTCGTCGACGACGTCCTCCTCAACCGCCGCCCGGACGCCACCGACCGCCTCATCAAGCACGCCGAGGGCCTCAAGGCCCGCGACGGCGGTGCTTCGAAGATCGAGCTCAAGGAAGACCTCGCCTGGCGCGAGGCCCCCGTCGAGTCGCGACTCTCCCACGCCCTTATCAAGGGCATCGACGCCTTTGTCGACGCCGACACCGAGGAATGCCGGAAAAAATACCCGCGCCCGCTCGACATCATCGAGGGCCCGCTGATGGATGGCATGCGCGTCGTCGGCGACCTCTTCGGCGCCGGCAAGATGTTTCTCCCGCAGGTCGTCAAAAGCGCCCGCGTGATGAAGAAAGCCGTCGCCTACCTCCAGCCGTTCATGGAGGAGGAGAAGAAGAAGCTTGTCGCCGGCGGCGGCACCGCCAAGCCCCAGGGCCGCATCGTCATGGCGACCGTCAAGGGCGACGTCCACGACATCGGCAAGAACATCGTCGGCGTCGTCCTCGCCTGCAACAATTACGAGGTCATCGACCTCGGCGTCATGGTGCCCTGTGACAAGATCCTCGCCACGGCGAAGGAAAAGAACGCCGACATCATCGGCCTCTCCGGCCTCATCACCCCGTCGCTCGACGAGATGACGCACGTCGCCAAGGAAATGAAGCGCACGGGCGTGAACGTCCCCCTGCTCATCGGCGGCGCCACGACCTCGGCCGCGCACACCGCGGTGAAGATCGCGCCCGAATACGGCGAGCCCGTCGTCCACGTGCTCGACGCCTCGCGCGTCATCGGCGTCGTCTCCGCGTTGCTCAGCCACGAGCAAAAACCCGCCTTCGCCGCCGACAACCGCACCAAGCAGGAAAAGCAGCGCGTGGAATTCGCCGACCGCCGCGGCGCGAGAAAACTCCTCTCCATCGCCGAAGCCCGGAAGCGGGCCCAGCCTACGGAGTGGGCGACGGTTGATATTCCTCGGCCAGAGTTTTTAGGCACCCGCGTATTCAGCACGGCGGACGACGCGGAAAGGATGAAGGATGAAGGAAGAATTAAGAATTCCTCCGACCTTCCTAATTCCTCCTTCCTCCCTCTTACTTTGAATGACATCGCAGATTTCATCGACTGGGGCCCCTTCTTCTCCGCCTGGGAACTCCACGGCCGCTTCCCGGAAATCCTCACCGACGCCGTCGTCGGCGAGGAAGCCACGAAGCTTTATGCCGATGCGCAGATGATGCTAAAGCAAATCATCGCCGAAAAACGCTATACTGCGAAAGCCGTCATCGGTTTTTGGCCGGCCAATACCGTCGGCGACAGCGTCGAGGTGTATGCAGACGAGTCGCGCGCGAAGGTTGTAAAGGCTTTCCACTTCCTGCGTCAGCAGAACGAAAAGGCCGCCGGCCAGTTCAACCACTGTCTCGCCGACTTCATCGCGCCCAAAGAGTCGGGTCGCATCGATTATCTCGGCGGCTTTGCCGTCACCGCCGGCCACGGCGTCGAGGAATTCGCCAAGGAGTTCGAGGCGAAGCACGACGACTATTCCGCCATCATGGCCAAGGCCCTGGGCGACCGCCTCGCCGAGGCCCTCGCCGAGCTGATGCACAAGAAAGCCCGCGAAGCCTCCGGCTACGGCAAAACGGAAAACCTTGAGATGAAGGACATCATCCGGGAAAAATACCGCGGCATCCGCCCGGCTCCCGGTTATCCGGCGTGTCCGGACCATACTGAGAAACCCGTTCTCTTCGATCTCCTCAACGCCGAGGCGACCACCGGCATCAAGCTCACTGAAAGCAACGCCATGTTCCCCGCCAGCAGCGTCAGCGGCCAATACTTCAACCACCCGGATTCAAAATACTTCGCCGTCGGTAAACTCGCGAAAGACCAGATCGAAGACTACGCCACGCGTAAGGGCATCCCCATCTCCGATTCCGAGAAATGGCTCGCCCCGTATCTGGATTATTAAGGTAGGGGCGGTTGCCCCCAACCGCCCTTGCTTGCCGCAGCACCCCAATCCTAGAAGAGTTTTCACCACGAATGGATTCATCAACGGATGAATCCTTAAAAGTTGTGCTCCGACTGACCTGTCAGCCGTCCTGTCCGCCATAGGCCTGGCGACGGTGGAAGCCTTGGCGAAGGCTGATCGTCTCCGCCATTTGGTTTCGGGGGCCGGCTAATCGCCTACGATTTGGCCCCTCCCCGAATCAGCCAACACCCGAGTCACTCTGTCCAAAGTCAAGACCTGCGTCCTGGATCGAACTTACACATTTTTCAGGTAAGCCCGCACCTGATCGTGATTCCCGACCGTGCGCAGGATCGCGGTGCTGCCTTCGAGGGTGAACACTACCCGGATATCCCGGCCGACCCGAAACTCGAAGTAGTTCCGTTTCAGTCGCCGGACACCGAGGCCGCGATGCGCATGCGGCTGGCCGAAGGCTGCGGGCAGCTGCCCGAGGGCCTGCTCGAGTCCGCTGATCTGGTCGTCAGCGAGTGTCCGCATCTCGTCGCGGAAGCGCCCGGTAAATTCAATCCCTAAGGGCGGCACGGAGATCCCCCTTGTAGCGGGTGAGTCGCCCGGCCCGGCGGTCTCGTTTCAGTTCGGCATCAGCCCTTTTCACAAAAGCCTTCAACTCCCCATCGGTCACGCCGTATTCGCGTTTCGCGTAATCGGAATCCTCCGAAAACACACGCACCGGACGCAGCGCGATGACCTGGTCCCCGCACAGGATGCCGATGTCCTCCCCCGCCGAGGCCTTCTTGAGCCAGTGGGTGAGGTTGGCGCGTGCCTTGGTCGGAGAGAGCGTCGTCATATCGTCGCATTAAAGCCGTTATCCGGTCGCATTCAACCACCAACTTGCCGCCTCAGCAGCCCAACTGAGCGCTGTGGTTCGGAAGGAAAGATATAAAGCTTGGGCCCTTTGCTTCTTTTCGGTCACCCCGTGCCATCACGTCCATTCAGGCAGCATCGCGAGTTCACCTAATCGTTCGCGTTCCACGTCAGTTTGATCGCGGCAGACCAAAGGAAAGAGATTAATCAAGAATTCCTTGAGCGCTTCAAACGCCTCTTTGGAGTATGAATCCTCTCGATGGAAATGATTCAGAATCGCCATAATCCAGCGCAGGTATTCCGCCGGAATCGCAAGATCAGGGATATCTTCCCATCCGTCGACAATTCCAGGTTTTCTATACTGAGCGCTAAGCGCATGATCGCATCCCCCTTTACAACACCAGTAAGCTATGTCGATCCTCAAGGCCAAGACGGGGTGGCATTAACCGTGCCGAACCAAGGGTCGAGTCAGGGGAGCAGGTTTAATCCTGCCCGGCGGGCTATTTTTGCGCCGCCATCCGATAGAGTTCGTCTACATTCCTCAAGAACACCTGACCACCCCGGGCCATGGCTAGTTCGCCGGCATCAGGCGCGATCACCTCGCGCGAGAATGCCTTGGCCACCAGCTGAGTCACTCCCGGCAGCTTGGCGTAGGGACTGAACAAGTGCAGCCGAGCCAGCGAACTGGATACGTCATTAAGTCAGATTACAGCTGACAGAATATCTGTTGCAGGAAAACGCACGGATCGGATATTGAATCGGCTCCGGCGAGTGCCTCTTGATCTCAGCTAGGGCTGCAATCCGGCGGGGTCAGGCCGCTCGATGCTACTTCTTCTGATGAGGTCGAGTCAGGCGGTCAGGTTTTAATTCTTTCCGTCGCGCACGACCCGCTCCCGGCACAGTTGGGGCAATTCAGGACCGAGGCAGGGGAATACGTTTGCGCCGGGGGCGGTGGCGAACCCAATCGGGGCCCTCGCTTCTCCCATGCACGACCTCGTCCTTCAGCTGCCATGAGTAATCTCGGGCTCTATCTCGCCGCCGTCCTGATCTGGGGCTCCACCTGGCTCGCCATCACGTTCCAGCTCGGCCGCGTCCCGCCGGAGATGTCCGTCGCCTATCGGTTCGCCCTCGCGGGCTTCATCCTGCTGGCGTGGTGCGTGGTGCGGGGCCTGCGTCTGGCCTATTCCTGGCGCGAGCATGCGGCGATGGCGGCCCAAGGGGCGCTCCTGTTCGGCCTGAACTACGTCTGCGTCTATCGCGCCGAGGGGCTGATCGCGTCCGGCCTGGTGGCGGTGACCTTCTCGCTGATCGTCTTTCTCAACATCTTCGGGACGCGGCTGTTCTTTGCCACGCCGCTGAAGCCCGTCACGCTGGCCGGCGCGGCGTGCGGGGTGGCGGGCGTCGTCCTGATATTTCTCCCCGAGATCAGCCAAGCCTCCGGCACCGGTCGGGAAGCCCTCGGCCTGGGCTACGCCCTGGTCGGCGTCGTTTCCGCCTCGCTCGGCAATCTCCTCGCGGCCCGCAACCAGCGGAAAGGCATTCCCGTGGTTCAGCTCAACACCTTCGGGATGCTCTATGGCGCCGCGCTGGTGGGGATCTTCGCCCTCGTCGACGGCCAGCCCGTGGTCTTCGACACCTCGGCGCCCTACCTCCTGTCGCTGGGCTACCTGGCCGTGTTCGGCTCGATTTTGGCCTTCGGCGCCTACCTGACGCTGCTCGGCCGGATCGGGGCCGATCGCGCCGGCTACACCGGCGCGGCGATCCCGCTCGTCGCCCTGCTCATGTCGACCTGCTTCGAAGGCCTGCGCTGGCACGCCGCCACCGTGCTCGGCATTGTCCTCTGCCTGGCGGGAAATTTTCTGGTGCTGCGCCGGCCGGCCAAACCGAAGACGAGCTAACCGGGCCGGGCCCCAGCCGAACTCAGGCAGTTTAAAACCACCGATGGACACAAATTAACCCAGATCACTCGGACAAAGGAGCCAACCGAGGGGGCCACCGACGCCTTGAACGGTTCCGATCTCAAATTTTTCCCAGACCTTGTCCATCAGTGTGCATCTGTGCCAATCTATGGCTGAACTGAATTGTTCACCTCGCTGGACCTGAGCCTCGGTTGACTTCCCGGCTGGATCGGCGCACCTTTTCGCGTCCCCACCCCGGTCATGAAAAGCCTCCGCCCCTCCCTCTTCGCGGCGTTTGCCGCTGTCCTGCTGCTCGGTGCTGCCAACTTGCGCGCCGCGGAAACCCCGGCTCCCGCCGCCGCGGACAGCCGGCTCTATGTGACGATCGGCTATTCCGATCCCATCCGCTTCAACCAGATGCGCTGGGCGCGGTCCAGCGGCGAAGATCTCATCATCCCCACCCTGAAAAGCTCCGCCGCCGAGCAGGCGCGTTTCGCCGGCTATGTCGGTGAGATCATCGTGCTGGACGAAAAGACCCAGGCCCCCGACGGGGCCACGGTGCTCAACCTGGCGTGGAACGACGGTGCCGTGACCGCCGACGTCACCCAGGCGGGCAAAAACAAATATCTCGGCGTCGTGAACCGGCAGCCGCTGACCGATCATCCCGATTTCGCGCGGCTCCGGCGGTCGATCGACACGGCCGGATTGCCCGAGGCGCGCCGCGATGCCGCGGCGCGGGCCGAACTGCAGATGGAACTCTATCTGGCGTTGCGCTATCTGGTGCACCACCAGAAGACCACGGCGCCCGGCAGGTAAAGATCTCCGGAGGAAGCACCGGGGGATTTGACCAGGCAACCCGCGGGCGAGGTCACCCGCGCTCCAGCGGGTCGGCCAGGCCTGCCCCGCAGGGTTCAGCCGCGGGGAATTGCGTTGTCTGGTCGCCGGGATGAAGCAGCCTGCGGCGTGTGAGCCCAGCGCCCCCCACCCGCCTGCCGTGGATCGACCACCTGCGCACCGCCGCCATCGTGCTCGTCGTCAACATGCACGCCTGCGTGACCTACAGCCACGTGGGCGACTGGTATATGATGGCTGATCCCGAGCCGACGATGGCGGCCAAGGTGCCCTTCATCATCTGGCAAAGCATGCTGCAGTCGTTCTTCATGGGGCTGCTGTTCTTCGTCTCGGCTTATTTCGCCGCCGGCTCCCTCGCCCGGCGGGGCCCGGGCGGTTTTGCCCGCGAGCGCCTCGTCCGCCTCGGCCTGCCCGCCCTGCTCTACATGCTGGCGATCCACCCGTTCATTTTGCTGGGACTCAACCCGTGGCACCACGACTTCGGCCCGCCCGCGAAGTTTTACCTCGGTTATCTGGCCTCCGGACGCTTCCTCGGTTCGAGCGGTCCGCTCTGGTTCGCCGTCGCCTTGTTGCTGTTTTGCCTCGCCCTGGCTGCGTGGACCCGCCTTCGCCAAGGCTTCGGCGGGCAAGCAAGTCGCGCGACCCCGGCACCGGCCGCGCCGGCCGCCGCGCCGTCGGGAAAACGGCTCCTTGGCTTCGCCCTCGCCCTGGGGCTTGGCAGTTTCGCCGTCCGGCTCGTGCAACCCATCGGGACGAATATCCTGAACCTGCAGCTTTGCTTCTTCGTGCAATACATCGCGTGGTTCATCGCCGGCCTGCACGCCGCGCAGTATGGCTGGCTCGGGCCGCTGGCCGCATCGCGGCAAGCGCGCACCGCCGGCTGGCTGGCGCTGGTCGGAGGACCGCTCGCGCTGCTCGCCCTGCTGGCCGTCGGCGCGAAGCACGCCCCGGTCGAAATCTTTTTCGGCGGCCTGCACTGGCAGGCTGGCGGACTGGCGGTGTGGGAGCAATTGACGGGGCTCGGGCTCGCCCTCGGCGCCCTCGCCCTGTTCTCGCGGCGCTGCAACACCGACTCGCGCCCGCTGCGCTGGCTGGCGGACCGTTCCTTCGGCGTCTACGTGCTGCATGCACCCGTGATCATCGCGCTGGCCATGCTCTACCGCGCCCTGCCCTACCACCTCTACGGTCTCGTCGTGCTGCTCACCGTCACCGGTTTGGTGGTCAGTTATGTCCTGGCCGACCTCGCCCGCCGGATCCCCGGCCTGCGGTCCGTCCTCTGAGCCGAAGCAATTCAGTTCAACCACAGATAAACACAAATACACACAGATCGATAAGGCCTTGAGAAATCCGCGGGTGGAACGCTCCAGGAGCCGGCATTGCCCCATCCTACATCGTCCGAGGTATCTGTGTTCATTTGTGTCCATCTGTGGTTTTGAAACTGCATGAGCCCGGCGGCGGATGTTGCTGTCGCATCGATCGGAGTGGCTGATGCCCCCTCACGCCGCTGCGACATTGCGGGAGAATAGAAATCCCCCGCGCGATACCGGCCTTGCGCTTGGGGCGTGGCGGCCAAGAATCCCGGACCAACCCCGTCACGTCATCATGCCGCTTCGTCCCCTGAGGATTTTCCCCGCCCTGTGGCTGTCGGCCGCGCTCGCCACCGTCGCCTTCGCCGCCAACCCGCTGGATTTCGGCAGTAACATCAAGACCGCCGACCCTTCCGGCCACGTGTGGGCCGACGGCCGCATGTATGTCTACGCCTCGCACGACGAGGAGTGCCAGGAGGACTTCTGGATGAAGGACTGGCACGTCTTCTCCTCCGCCGACCTCGTCCAGTGGACCGACCACGGCGCCTGCCTCGCCGTCAAGAACCTCAAGTGGGCCGACAACTACGCCTGGGCGCCGGACGCCGCCTACAAGAACGGGAAATACTATTTCATCTTCCCCGCCGGCACGGGCGTGAAGGATCGCGTCAACCCGAGCCAGAGCACGAAGTGGATGGGTATCGGCATTGCCGAAAGCGATTCGCCGACCGGTCCGTTCAAGGACATGATCGGCGCGCCGCTGTGGACGAAGCCCTACGCGAACGACCCCTGCCTCTTCGTCGACGACGACGGCAAGGCCTACCTTTATGTGCCCGCGCGCGGAAGGGACTGGCTCGTGGCCGAGATGGCCGACGACATGCGCAGCATCAAAGGATTTAAGAAAATGGACATGGGCGGCTACCAGCCACGGATGGAGGGGCCCTGGGTTTTCAAGCGGAACGGCGTCTACTACTACACGATGCCCGAGAATCTCCGCACCCTGAGCTACTACACCAGCTCCTCCCCGCTCGGGCCCTGGAAATACCGCGGCGTCATCATGGAGGAGGAGAACCAGTCCAACAACCACCACTCCATCGTGCAGTTCAAGGGGCGGTGGATTTTGTTCTATCACCGCTGGCTGGTAGACGAGACCTCCGACTGCAAGAAGCGGCAGCGGAAAATCTGCGCCGAATACCTGCACTTCAATGACGACGGCACGATCCGGCCCGTCGTCCGCACCGCCGCCGGCGTCGGCCCCCTGCCCGCCCCGGGCGGCCCGCCCTGAGGCTTAGCGCCCAACCGGACAACTGGTTTGGGTAGGGGCGGCGCTTGACGCCGCCCGCGGGCGCCGACCAGCGGCGCCCCTACAAGCGGAAAACTGAACCAATATTCGGATAGGTTCTGCGCGAGGGTCAGGCCCTCACTCGGTCGCCGGCTTCAGCAGGGGGTAGATCCCGTCCGCATCCGGTCCGGTGTAGTGGTGGTTCCAGCCGGTGAAGAATTTCCTGAGGTCCTTGCCGGCCGTCGCCTCGGGCGGGACCCGGCGGCCGGACACGTGGGCCCACCGCACGAAGTCGAGCGGACCGCACGCCATCCCGAGATGGTAGACCGCACTGTCCTCGCTGGGATTCGCCGTGACCCAGCTGATGCTCGTGGCGGAGGGCAGGCCCAGCAGGGCGAGAAACAGGCTGTCGAGTTGCAGCGCGGCTACGGCCGTGTCCTGGCGGAC
>JAQSDJ010000198.1:14651-15073 GCA_029945855.1 Lacunisphaera sp. | reverse complement strand
TGTTCGAGGCGGGATCAGCGATCCCGCCCTACAATCTTATTTTCCCCGCGCCATCGCCTCGAGCAGCGCCACCGCCATCTGGTTGCAGGGCGTCGGGATGCCGTGCTTCCGGCCGAGGCGCACGATGACGCCGTTGCGCGCATCGATCTCCATCGGCCGGCCGGCGGCGCGGTCTGCGTGGATGGAATTAATCGAGTCCGGCGGCGCCGCGCGCTGACCCTGCAGGATTTTCTCCGGCAACCCGTCCTCGAACACCGCGCCCTCGGCCCTCCCGACGGCCTGACACTCGCGCACCATGGCCATCAGCAGTTCGCCGATCTTTTCGTCCTGCATCGCGGCGGTCGGCTGTAACAGCAACGCGTTGATCACCCCCGAGGAGTTGATGCAAAGCTTGCGCCAGACCGCGCTCTTCAGGTCGGGCG